>JAVEYE010000057.1:0-14307 GCA_034003665.1 Rhodospirillales bacterium
CCGCGAAACACCCGATGGAACTCGGGAACGTCGAGCAGAAAGGCGTCGTGGCCGCCGTCGCTGTGGATCTCGGCGAAGCTGACATTCGCGGCGGCCGCGTTGAGCGCATTGACCAACCGCTTACTTTCGGAGGTTGGATAGAGCCAGTCGCTGGTGAACGAGATGACGCAGAAGCGGACCTTGGTGCCGCGGAAGGCGTCGGCCAGCGTGCCGCCGTGCGCCATCTCCAGGTCGAAATAGTCCATGGCCCGCGTGATGTAGAGATAGGAATTGGCGTCGAAGCGCTCAACGAAGGTGCTGCCCTGGTGGCGCAGGTAGCTTTCCACCTGGAAGTCGGCGTCGAAGCCGTAGGTGATGCGCTCGCGATCCTGCAGCCGCCGGCCGAACTTGGCCTGCAGCGAGCTTTCCGAAAGATAGGTGACGTGCGCGGCCATGCGGGCCACGGCCAGTCCGCGATGCGGCCACTTGCCCTGGTTCAGGTAATCGCCGGCGCACCAGTCGAGATCGGCCATAATGGCCTGGCGGCCGACCTCGTGAAAGGCGATGTTCTGGGCCGAGTGATGGACCGCCGTGGCGATGGGCGCCGCCGCGAACAAGCGCTCGGGATAGGATGCCGCCCATTCCAGCACCTGCATGCCGCCCAGCGATCCGCCGACCACGGCGAACAGCTGCTCGATGCCCAGGTGATCGATCAGCATCGCCTGGGCCCGCACCATGTCGCCGATGGTGATGACCGGCAGGCCGAGGCCCCACGGATTGCCCGTCGCCGGGTTGATTTCCTTGGGGCCGATGGTGCCCATGCAGCCGCCCAGGATGTTCGAGCAGATGATGAAATAGCGGTCGGTGTCGATGGGCTTGCCGGGTCCGACCATCATGTTCCACCATCCGGCCTTGCCGGTCACCGGATGGGGCTCGGCCACGAACTGATCGCCGGTCAGGGCGTGGCAGACCAGGATGGCGTTGCTTTTCTCGGCGTTGAGGGTGCCGTAGGTCTGGTAAGCGATGGTGAAGTCGGAAAGTTCGATGCCGCAGTCGAGACGCAGCGGCAGGTCGTGACCGAGCACGACGCGATGGCCGGGCAGCGACCGGGTATCCCACCGGCCAAAGGGTATGGTATGGGGACTGTCCATTCTTCCTTGCGATTGTCCGAATCCCTGCCGGAAGCGGCGCCTATTGCTAGGACACATGGCGGCGAACATCAACGTTTTCTTTGATTTTGCAGGAGCATGCCGGTATCACTATCCGGCATTCGGGGCGGGGTGCCCCTTTTCCAGGACGGCTGCACCGGGATAGCCAGGATGAGCGCGGGCAAGTCACTCGACGCGTTGCGGCGCGAGATCGACCGCATCGATGATGCCATTCACGACCTGATCCGGCGACGGACCCAGGTTGTCGAGCGTGTGCGCGATCTCAAAGCCGACGACCGAATCAAGATCCGGCCGTCGCGCGAGGACGAGATTATTTATCGGTTGATGGCGTCCCATCGGGGCAACTTTCCGAAGCGCGAGTTGGCGCGCATCTGGCGCGAACTGATCGTCGCCACCCTGTCGTTCGAGGGGCCCTTCGCCGCCGCCGTCTATGCGCCCGACCGGGCCCGCTCCTGCTGGGATCTGGCGCGCGACCATTACGGCACCTTTACGCCGATGACGACCCACCTCTCGGCCCGCGGGGTCATTCAGAAGGTGCGCACCGGCGACGCCACCGTCGGCATCCTGCCGCTGCCCCGCCAGGACGATGCCGATCCCTGGTGGCCGCATCTGCTTGTCAACGAGCCCGAGGGGCCGCGCATCATCGCCCGCCTGCCGTTCGCCGGTCCCGGCAACACCCGGTTCCATGACGCCGAGGCCCTGGTCATCAGCCCGGTCGACCGCGAGCCGACCGCCCGCGAGCGGTCGCTGATCGCCATCGAGGTGGCCGAGGATCTGGGGCAGGCGAGGATCGTCGAGGCGTTGGTCGGAGCCGGTCTGTCGCCCCGCCAGATCATCTCCTGGCGCGAATCCCACGGGTTGGGCATGTGCCTCTACATGGCCGAGCTCGACGGTTTCGTTCTCGCCGAGGACCGCAGTCTGGCGCGGTTTGCCGGGGCGCTCGGCGACCGGTTCATCCGTGTCGCCCGGTTGGGCGGTTACGGTACGCCGCTGGCGCCCGAGGATCTGGCCGCCGTGCCGGAAGAACCGTCGCCGGCCCCCACTTCCCCTCAAAAATCCCCTCATAAGACCAGGAAACGTCGGACATGACCCTTCTCGTTCCCCAGCCGGGGATCATGGACATCACCCCCTATGTCGGCGGCGAGTCCAAGATCCCGGGCGTCAGCCGCATCATCAAGCTGGCCTCCAACGAGGGCGCCTTCGGGCCGAGCCCCAAGGCGGTGGCCGCCTTCACCGCCCATGCCGGCGAAATGCACCGCTATCCGGACGGTGGTTGCACGGCGCTGCGCGAGGCCGTGGGGGCGCGTTACGGCCTCGACCCGTCGCGCATCGTCTTTGGCGCCGGGTCGGACGAACTGATCGGACTTCTTTGCCGGGCCTATGCCGGACAGGGTGACGAGGTGCTCTATTCCGAGCACGGATTCCTGATGTACCCGATCGCCGCCAAGTCGGCATCGGCGACCCCGGTCGCCGCGCCCGACCAGGGACTGACCGCCGACGTCGATGCCATCTTGGCCAAGGTGACGAAACGTACCCGAATCGTCTTCATGGCCAATCCCAACAACCCGACAGGCACCTATCTGCCCAGGGACGAACTGGCCCGTCTCAGGGCCGGCCTGCGCGACGACATCCTGTTGGTCATCGACGCCGCCTATTCCGAGTACATCGACCTTCCCAATTTCTCCTCGGGTCTTGAATTGGTCGACGACGGCGCCAACACCGTGATGACCCGAACCTTCTCCAAGATCTATGGGATGGGCGGCCTGCGGCTGGGCTGGGCCTACTGCCCGGCGGCCGTCGCCGACGTGCTGAACCGGGTGCGCAACCCCTTCAACGTCAGTTCGGCCGCCCAGGCGGCCGGACTGGCGGCGTTCGCCGATACCGAGTTCGTGGCCAAGGTCAAGAAGCACAACGACGAATGGCTGCCGTGGACGATCGCGCAGGTGCGGGCGCTCGGCTTCGAAGCGCCGCCCAGCGTCGGCAACTTCATTTTGGTGCGCTTTCCGGTCGGCAGCCCGTGTGACGCCTCGGCGGCCGACGGCTTCCTCAAGGCGCGCGGCATCATCGTGCGGCGCATGGCCGGCTATGGGTTGCCCGACGTCCTGCGGGTGACCATCGGGCGGGAGGACGAGATGCGCGCCTTCATCGGCGCCCTGGGCGAATTCGCGAGGCAAGCAGCATGACGGATATGGCCGCCACCCCGATGTTTGAGCGGGTCGCGCTGATCGGCATCGGACTCATCAACTCGTCCTTGGCGCGCGTCCTCAGGCGCGACCGCCTGGCCGGCCACATCGCAATCTGCGCGCGGACCCGAGGGACGCTCGACAAGGCGATGGCGCTGGGCTTGGCCGACAGCGCCACCATCGATCCCGGGGTGGCGGTCGAGAATGCCGACCTCGTCGTCATCGGCACACCGCTCGGCGCTTATGCCGACGTCGCCCAGAACATGGCGTCGAGCCTTAGGCCGGGATGCATCGTCACCGACGTCGGTTCGGTCAAGGAAACGGTGATCCGTACCGTCGCCCCCCATCTGCCGGCGGGCGTGCATCTGGTGCCGGCTCATCCGGTGGCGGGAACCGAGCATTCCGGCCCCGAGGCCGGCTTCGCCGAGTTGTTCGAGAACCGCTGGTGCATCATCACCCCGGCGGCCGGAACCGACCCCGACGCGGTCGAGCGGGTGGCCGAGTTGTGGCGTCGCGCCGGCATGAAGATCCAGATGATGGAAGCGGAACGCCACGACAAGGTGCTGGCCATCACGTCCCACGTGCCGCACCTTATCGCCTATACCATCGTCGGCACGGCGACCGACCTGGAAGGCGACCTTCGCGACGAGGTGATCAAGTTCTCGGCCGGCGGTTTCCGCGACTTCACCCGCATCGCCGCCTCCGACCCCACCATGTGGCGCGATATCTTCCTGACCAACAAGGAAGCGGTGCTCGAGATGCTGGGGCGCTTCAGCGAGGACCTGATCGCACTGCGGCGCGCCATCCGCCGCGACGAGGGCCAGACGCTTCACGATGTCTTCACCCGGACGCGCCAAATCCGCCGCGGCGTCATCGACGCCCAACAGCACATCCCGCCGAAGGGGCCGAAGAACAACGCCGTCTGAATGGGCGCGGCAATGCCTACAGCGTAACTCCGGCCAGGGCGAAGGCGCGCTCCCATTTGGTGGCGTCGTCGTCGTCGAAGACGAAGTCCGGGTCGGCCGGCGCCGACAGCCAGTCCTCGCGGGCCATTTCGTGCTCCAATTGCCCCGGCCCCCATCCGGCGTAGCCGACCAGCACAAGGCGCAGCATCGGCCCGCCGCCCCCGGCGATGGCGCGGAAAATCCCGGGGGTGGCGGTCATGGCGATCGGCCCCCCCGGCGGCGGCGCGTCCGGCTCCCGCCAGTCGCTGGAGTGCAGGACGAACAACCCCGTGGAATCGACCGGCCCCCCGTAATGCAGCACGACGTCGCCCTCTGCCTGGCCGGGGTCGATGCCGAAGCCCTTGATCAGCTTGTCGAGCGGCCCGACGCCGAGCGGCCGGTTGATGATCACGCCGAGGGCGCCGTTCGCGGTGTGGTCGACCATGTAGATGACGGTGCCGGCGAACCGCGGGTCGGGCATGGTCGGCGCCGCGACCAGCAACCGACCGCCGACGTATGGTAATGCATGGGGCCGCGGCCGGTTTTCTGAAAAGCCGACCAGAGGCGCCAATAAAAACCCGATCGCCGCCGTCAACGGGAGGATGGATCGCAGCAAAACCATGGCGTCATCATAGCAGGTTTGATCGTCGCCTGCCGACGGCCGGGCGCTGGGCTATCCCAACGGCTAGCGGCCCTGCCACCGAATCGGCGGCACTTCAGCCAGCGGCACCGGCCCGACGTAGAGCCGGCGGTCCTGCAAGGTGAGCGGAACGGCGAGACTGATCCGCCCGGCATCGTTGCGCTTGGCAAGGATGCCCAGCACCATCTTGGCGGTCACGGCGTCCTGCGAGCGGATGGCGCCCCGTGTGCGGAGCGCATCCACCGTCTCGAAAAAGCCCTCGATGCGGGCTGTGAAGGCGCCGATCGGCTGCAAGGCCTCGTCAAGCGCCAGCGTGCCGTTGGCGGCGAGCGCCAGCGGTCCGTAGGTCAAGTCCAATTGGCGCACCTCGACGGTGCCGCCGTCGTCGCGCCAACCGCCCAGGAGGTCGACCAAGGGGCCGAACGGGAGGTTGCCGAGGACGGTGGCGTCAAGCCTGATGGCGGCCACCTCGGCGCCGAGCGGCAGGCCCCAGCCCGACGGCAGACCGATCTCATGGGCCGTCACGCGGACGTCGGCGACCGGCGTACGGTCGTCGGCGTCGACAACCGGCATACACCGGAAATCGGCGGCGGCGCGTTCCAGGGTCAGGCGGTCGAGCCCTCCGTCGCCGGCGAAGTCGGCGGCCCGCGCGTCGATATGGCCGGCCACCGGCCGGCCGCCATCGAGATCAACCTTGGCGCGCAGGTCCCGTACCGCGCCCTTTGCCGTGCGGCCGATGCCGCCCGTCGTCCAAGACACGGCATGGCGGCCGGGCGCCAGCAGGACGATCTGCCGGAAGTTCCATGGCCGCATTTCGGCCGTCAGTTGATCCGTCTCCCATCCCCACGGCGCATCGGCATTGGGCCACGACATCGCCGGCCGATCGATGACAAGCCGCAGATAGGATGGAAAGCCGCCGATGTTCAGGCGTTCGAAGCCGACGACCGCGCCTTCCTGACGACGGGCCTCCATCCAGTCCAGCACCGAATCCCTGGCCAACTCCGCCGCGTAGTTCCAAAACCCCATGTAAAGCGCGCCCAGCACGATGCCGCCGATGGCCGCGCCGATTGCCCATTTGGCCGCCCTCAGGCGGCGTGGCGGACGATAATCGAGCGCGGGATGCCGGTCGGGGGCTGTCCCGGGACTGGAGTGGCTCGGCTGGCGCATGGCGGCGTGATCCGGACGGTTGAACGTGGCCTCGTTATAGACCGTTGCACGGCGGGGGGCGAGGCATTAGCCTCGGTTTCCGCCATGCCGAGAGCACTGCCGATCGCGGCCGAGGAGGCCGTTTTTCGCCGCCGGGGAGCGGCGAAGACACCGTGACCGCAACGGGCGGCGACCTTTGGGTCTTCGCGTACGGCTCGCTGATGTGGCGGCCGGGGTTCGAGTATGTCGAGGCGCGCAGCGCCCTGCTTCACGGCTATCATCGGGAATTCTGCGTCTATTCCCACCGCCACCGCGGAACGCCCGAGGTGCCGGGCCTGGTTCTGGGGCTGGATCGTGGTGGCTGCTGCCGGGGGCTGGCCTTCCGGGTCGCCTCCGCCAATGTCGGGGCGACCTTGCGCTACTTGGCCGAGCGCGAGATGACGACCAACACCTATGAACCGCGAATGCTGCTGGCCGAGACCGAGGGGGGACGCATTGCCGTCTACGCCTTCGTGGTGCGCCGCGGCCATCCGCAATATGCCGGCAAGCTGCCGATCGGCGAGGCGGCCGCGCTGATCATGCAGGGCGAGGGCATCTCGGGACTCAACCGCGATTATCTGATCAACACCGTCAAGCGCCTGGAAAGTCTCGGCTTCGTCGACAAGCGCCTGCACGCCCTGTTGGCCGAGGTCCGGCGGCGGACCGGCGAGATCGAACGCGGCAGCGGCATCTGAGGGTGCGGCCGGCCGCCGCCCCGCCGCCGAAGGACGACGCCTGGGTCTTCGCCTACGGCTCGCTGATGTGGAAGCCGGGCTTTCCCTTCGTCGAGGTGCGGGCCGCCCGCCTGTACGGCTATCACCGGGCGCTCTGCATCTATTCGATCCGCGGCCGCGGCACCGACGACAGGCCGGGCCTGGTCCTGGGGCTGGATCGCGGCGGATCCTGCGTCGGGCGCGCCTATCGGGTGGCGGCAACCGAATGGGAGGCGGTGCGGGCCTACCTGCACGTGCGCGAGATGGTGACCAACGTCTACAGGCCGACCTTCCTCTGCGTCACCCTCGACGACGGCCGGCGGGTGGCGGCCTATGGCTTCGTCGCCCGGCATGACCACGCGCAATACACCGGCCGCCTGCCCGAAGGGCGCATGGCCGAACTGATCCTCCAGGGTGCCGGCCTGCACGGCACGGCGCGGGACTACCTGGCGCACACCGTGGCGCAGATGGACGCCCTGGGCATCAGGACGGGGTCGCTGCACCGGTTGTTGAAGCGGGTGAACGCGACACCATCCGTCCTTCCCGTTCAAGCAGGGAAAGCCCCAGGGGCGTCGCCTTGACGACGGCGCTGTGGCCCGCTTCGCGCTCGCAGCGGACCAAGCCCTGGTCGACGGCGTCTTCCCAAATCGTGAGGCGCGGGCAGGATGTGCGCCACGCGTCCATCACCTCGGCATAGGGTCGCGGCCGGACGGCCACCCATTCGACGAGATCCAGGACCAGCGCGGCGGTATCGGCCATTGTGGCATTTTTCCTTCGTGGGCTCGGCGGTAATCTAATATAATTCGAGTTTTCAAAACCAGCCGGAGGATGGCCTTGCGGAGGGATCCGCCCTGCCCGCAATTTGGGCGACCGGGCCGGGCGAACGGCGGCTACTCGGGCAATCGCACCGAGCCGTCGGCAAGCAGCGTGAATCCGGGATTCCAGGCGACCTCCCACAGATGGCCGTCGGGGTCGGCGAAATAGCCGGCGTAGCCGCCCCAGTCGGTGTCCTTGGCGGGTTTGACGACCCGGCCGCCGGCCTGGCCGGCCTCGGCGATGACGGTGTCGACGTCATGCTTGGAGCGCGCGTTGTAGGCCAGGGCGATGCGGCCCGAGGGAGCATCCCCCGAGGCATCGGCGGGAAGTCCGGCGTCCGTCGCCAATGCCTCGCGGCCCCACAGGGCGACGATCATGCCGCCGGCCTGGAAGAAGGCGACGTCGGCGCCGTCGAAACGCGTCGACGGCACCCAGCCGAGCCGGCGGTAGAATTGGGTGGCACGTGCCAAGTCGGCGACGCCGAGGGTGATCAGGCTGACGCGCTGTTCCATGGCCTTCTTTCAGGGGAGGGCGGCCCAGTACGCCGGCCTCACCCGCACTTCGAATAGCCGCAGCTCGTGCAGGTGTCGCAGCCTTCCTGGCGGACCAGGCTGGCCTGCGCGCATTTCGGGCATTGGCGCAACATGCCGGAAGCGCCGCCGTGGCCGTGGTCATGATTGTCGCCGCCCACCGCAACCGCCAGCGGCTGGTTTTTGGCTTGACCCTCTTCCCGCGACCCCGGTGGCTTGAGGAAGCCGATGGCGATCATGTGGCGTTCGATGATCTCGCCGATGGCGGCCAGCAGCGACGGCACATAGCGGCCGCCCATCCAATGGCCGCCGCGCGGATCGAACACCGCCTTCAGTTCCTCGACCACGAACGACACGTCGCCGCCGCGCCGGAACACCGCCGAGATCATGCGGGTCAGCGCCACCGTCCAGGCATAATGCTCCATGTTCTTGGAATTGATGAACACCTCGAAGGGGCGGCGCCGGCCGGTATCGTCCAGCAGGTCGTTCAGCGTGATGTAGATGGCGTGGTCGCTTTCCGGCCACATCACCTTGTAGGTGGCGCCGGGCAGGGCATCGGGCCGATCCAGCGGCTTGAACAGCTGGGCGATGGCGCCGGCGTCGCCCATGTCCTTGGGTTTGGCCGCCGCCGTCGGCGCTTCCAGCGGCAGTTCGGCCTGGCCGCCCTTGTCCGGCGCTTCCTTGCCCTTGTCCTTCTTGACCTCGAGCACCGCCCCGGTCACCTCGTTCGGACGATAGGTGGTGCAGCCCTTGCAACCCAGGTCGTAGGCCTGAAGGTAGACGTCCTTGAAGGTTTCGAAGGGGATGTCCTCGGGGCAGTTGATGGTCTTCGAGATTGAACTGTCGATGTACTTCTGCACCGCCGCCTGCATGACCAGATGGTCGCGCGGGCTCAGGTGCTGGGCATCGACGAAGGCGTCGGTCAAGGGCGCGTTCTCGCCGAACATCAGGTGGAACAGCCGGAAGGCGTAGTCGGAAACCTCTTCCTCGCGGCGGCTGCCGTCGGGGTTGAGCACGTGGCGGCTGTACTTGAAACTGAACACCGGCTCCAGGCCCGAGGACACGTTGTCGGCGAACAGCGAGATGGTGCCGGTCGGCGCGATCGAGGTGACCAGCGCGTTGCGGATGCCGTGATCGGCGATGGCCGAGCGGACGTCGGCATCGAGCCCGCGCACCGTTTCGCCGGCCAGGTATTTCTCGGCGTCGAACAGCGGGAAAGCCCCCTTCTCGCGGGCAAGATCGGCCGAGGCCAGATAGGCGGCGCGTTGGATGGTCTTCATCCATTTTTCAGTCAGCGTCACCGCCTTGGCGCCGCCATAGCGCGCCCTGCACATGATCAGCGCGTCGGCCAGCCCGGTGACGCCCAGGCCGATTCGCCGCTTGGTGCGGGCCTCGTGGGTCTGCTCGGGCAGCGGGAAACGTGACACCTCGATGACGTTGTCCATGGCGCGCACCGCGACGCGGACCAGCGAATCCAGCGTCGCCTCGGGGATCGCCGCGTCCTCGGCGAACGGCGCCTCGACCAGGCGGGCCAGGTTGATCGAGCCCAACAGGCAGGCGCCGTAGGGCGGCAGCGGTTGCTCGCCGCAGGGGTTGGTGGCCCGAATGGTCTCGCAGTAGCCGAGGTTGTTGAGGCGGTTGATGCGGTCGATGAAGATCACGCCGGGTTCGGCGTAGGCATAGGTCGCCCGCATGATCTTGTCCCACAGCTCGCGGGCCGGCAGGCTGCGGTAGGTGGTGCCGTCGAACTTGAGCTCCCACGCCGCATCTTCCCGAACCGCCTGCATGAAGGCGTCGGTCACCAGCACCGAAAGGTTGAACATGCGGAGCCGCCCGGGCTGACGCTTCGCCTCGATGAACGCCTCGATGTCGGGATGGTCGCAGCGCATCACCGCCATCATGGCGCCGCGTCGCGACCCCGCGCTCATGATGGTGCGGCACATGGCGTCCCACACGTCCATGAAGGACAGCGGCCCCGAGGCGTCGGCGCCCACTCCCTTGACCGGCGCGCCCTTGGGCCGGATAGTCGAGAAATCGTAGCCGATGCCGCCGCCCTGCTGCATGGTCAATGCCGCTTCCTTGAGCGACTCGAAGATGCCGCCCATGTCGTCGGGAATGCTGCCCATGACGAAGCAGTTGAAAAGCGTGACATGGCGTTCGGACCCGGCGCCCGAAAAGATTCGTCCGGCCGGCAGAAAACGGAAATCGGAAAGGGCGTCGAAAAAGCGGCCTTCCCAGGCGGCGGGCTCCTGTTCGGGGGCGGCAAGGGCCCTGGCCACGCGGCGCCAGGTATCCTCGATGGTCTTGTCCACAGGGCTACCGTCTGCGCGCTTGAGGCGATACTTCATGTCCCAGATCTGCTGGGAGATGGGGGCTACCTGGGTCATGGCGATTCTCGCTTTCGGCGGACCTCGGCATCGGCAGCCCGTTCCTGCGTGGCCGATCCGCCGAGGCAAAGACTTAAGTCTACAGATTTAAAGGCTTTTCTGTACAAGAATTTAAGCGGGGCCGAGGGCCATCGTCAAGCAAATGTTCCTGTTACGTTTCCACCAAGCTGTCCCCAGGGCGGCAGGGGCGAAGACGGCGGAAATGAAGGACAAGGCATTCTTACCCCCACAGTTCACAGGTCGCCCGGCGCAACTTTCCACCGTTCTGTCCACAAAGCGCAGTCAGGCCTTGCGCCGGGCCTCGATGAGAAGCCGATCGCCGGCCGATTCGAGACGCCTTTCCAGTTCGGCCAGGAACGCCTTGCGATCGAGTCCCGGCGGGATCGCCGGCAAGAATTCGAGGACGATGGTGCCGGGCAGCTTGTGAAAGCTGCGCCGACCCCAGAACACGCCCGAATTGAGGGCGACCGGCACAACGGGAACCGAGGACTGGGCATAGAGCGCGGCGATTCCCGGATGGAAGGGCCGCTTGTCGCCCGGCGCCACGCGGGTGCCTTCGGGGAAAATGACGACGTGACGGTCCTTGGCAAGCGCGGTCCGGACGGCGCGGACCATTTGCTTGAGCGCCCCGGCCCCGCCCGCGCGGTCGACCGGAATATGGCCGCATCGAGCGGCGCACCACCCCCACAGGGGAATAGACAGCAACTCCTTCTTGACCACGTACACCGGCCGTGGAAACAGCCACAGGAAGGCCATGGTGTCCCATGCGGACTGGTGCTTGCTGGCCAGGATGGCGGGCCCGTCGGGCAGGTTTTCCCAACCCCGGATCTCGTGGTCGAGGCCGACGATCAGCTTAAGGCCGCGCCTGGCGAAATGGGTCCAGCCGGTAATGGCGCGCTCCATGAACCGTTCCGGCAACGGCAGCAGCAGGACCGCGCCGAACAGGAAAATCGTCAGGCTGCCGAACAGGAAGACGTTGAACAGGATCGAACGAATAGCGGTCATCGGGGACTTTCGCTGGAGCGCCACTCGATGGACTGACGGACGCGGACGAGAAGGTACTTGGTGTATTCGCGGGCGATCAAGGCGGTGGTTCCCGGCCACGCCCACCATTCCTTTTGCTTGACGTTGTCGGAAAACACGGGATGGGGAACCACCCTGACCTCCGGCAGCGCGTGGCGAAACTCCAACAGGCTGCGTGGCATGTGGTAGCTCGCGGTGACCAGCCGGATCGAGCGGATGCCGAAATAGCGCGCCCATGCCGCGGTTTCCGCCGCGTTGCCGACGGTATTGGTGGCGTCGCCGATGCCGATCAGATTCTCGGGCACGGACGAGCCGCTGCGGGCGGTGTCCAGCAGCGTCTTGACGTCGACCCCGCGATAGACACCCGACACGAACAGCCGTCCGGCCAAATTCGCCGCCAGCAGCGCCAGCGCCTCGTCCAGCCGACCCTGGCCGCCGGTCAGCACCACGATGGCGTCGGTCGGCGTCGTGCCGTCCTCGACCGCTTTGGGGATCTGTTCGACGAACCACAGAAGCCCGGCGCCCCATCCCCCGACGGCCAGAACCAGGATGGCGGCCAGCAGCACCGAGAGTCGTCGGACCTTGCGGCGGCGACGCGGGCCGGGGGCCTTCATGCCGCTCTCCGTCCCGAAGGCGGGCGGTGATGGGACGGGAAAAGGAGGTGACCGTGCGGCATGGTCTACAGCATTGCGGCCAAGGTTTTCATGACGGTGACGCGGGCGGTCATCATGGCAATGATCGACGCCAGCAGGGGAATGACGGCGAGCATAGCCCACTGCGCCACGTCGAGGGAGACCCTGGGCAGCAGCTCGGCGTCGATGTGCGCCGCCAGATAGCCGACGGCAAGCAGGGTCGGCAGCGCCAGGAACAGGCCGATCAGGCCGCCGCGCAAGCCGAGGCTGAGGGCGCGCCACGCGAACTGGCGGGCGACATAGGCATCCTGGGCGCCGATCAGATGAAGCACCTCGATGACCTGGTGGTGGACAGCCAGGCTGGTCCGGGTTGTGTAGATGACGGTGCCGACAGTGGCCAGGCCGATGCAGACGAGGATGGCCATCGCCACCCATTCGATGGCGCCGAGCAGGCTCAGCAGGCGGTCCAGCCAGACGCGATGATCATCGACCGAGGCACCGGGGATGATTTCGGCCAAACGACGGCCGAGCTCTTTGGAATCGACGGTGGCGCCCGCTTCGATCTCGACGTCGATGAGGCGGGGCAGCGGCAGGCCCGCCACCACGCTGGACGGTCCCAGCCAGGGCTCCAGGAGTTCGGCCAGCCGGTCGTCGTTCAGCACGTCGGCTTCGGCGATTCCCGGTGTCGTCCGCAGAATCTTCAATGCTTCCAGGACACGCTTGTCCTCGGCCGGCGGCGCAACGTGCCCGTCGCCGGGCGGAGGGATCTGTACCGTCAGGGTTCGGGTCACGCCGGCGCTCCAACGGTCGGCGGCATCCTGCAGAACGAACATGCCGGCCGTCGCCAAGATGGCGAGGAACACCATGAAGGCGATGATCCACGGCAGGAATCGGCCGAGGATGTCGGCGTCGAGAGGCAGGTCTGTCCGGCGCGAGAACATCTACGACAGAATTCCCAGGCTTTTCGGGGAGGAAGAGGACTCGGCGTCCTGGACCATCCCCCGTGTCTTGAAGAAACGCTCCGGGCGATCGCTGACCAGGCGGCCGCCATCCACGTGCAGGCACGGATGGCCCAGACGCTTGACCAGGGTTTCGTTGTGGGTGGCGATAACGATGGTGGTGCCCAGCTTGTTCAGTTCCTCGAACAGGTGCATCAGGCGCAGGGCCATGCGATCATCGACGTTGCCGGTCGGTTCGTCGGCGAGGAGAAGCTGGGGTTTGGTGATGACGGCACGCGCGATGGCGACGCGCTGCTGTTGGCCTCCCGAAAGGGTCGGCAGTCGGGCGTGGATGTGGTCCTTGAGCCCGACCCAGGCCAACAGCTCCTCGACATGCCGTTGGACGTCGCTTTCACGGGTTCCGGCGACGCGCAGGGGCAGGGCGACATTGTCGAACGCGGACAGGTGATTAAGCAGGCGGAACTCCTGGAACACCACGCCGATTCGCCGACGCAGGGCCGGCAGCTCGGCCCGCGGAGTGACGGCGATGTCGCGGCCGAACAGCGAAATCAGGCCCCGCGTCGGCCGGAGCGCCAGATACATGAGGCGCAGCAGGGAAGACTTGCCGGCACCGCTGGGCCCAACCAGAAAGTGGTAGGACGCCGGAGGGAGGGAGATCGAGACGTCCTGCAACACCTCCGGCCCAAGACCGTAGCGGAGCCCGACATTTTCGAACCTCACCACGCAATCGTTGACGTCGAAACCCACTATCGTTGCTCCCGCCGCATGCCCCACAATGGCATGCTCTTTGGCACCCCGTCCAGAATCGACCACCGCGAGCCCCGCTTGCGTTGGTTTTTCCAACCGCCTATAACGGCCAAAAGGCTGAACTCCGGGTCGCTTAATGATTATTACCTGTCCGTCCTGCTCGACCCAATACTCGATTGGCCGCGAAATCCTCGGCGAGCGCGGAAAAACCGTCCGGTGTGCCCGTTGCGGCCACCGATGGATGCAGGAGGTCGACCCGGCCGCCGCACCGTTGCGCCGGCTGGCCCACGTCGCCACGATGGCTGGGGCGAAGAGGGCGCCGAGCCGCGTCGAGCCACCGGCCACGACGGCGGTCGCAGCCCCGGCGCGTCCGGAACCGGTCCCCCAACCCGAGCCCGAG
>JAVEYE010000058.1:0-14262 GCA_034003665.1 Rhodospirillales bacterium
TGACCCCGCACGGCACCGGGGTGAGCCCGTTCCAGCCGCTGGCGGTGGCGTTGGCCGCCGGCGCCAACTTCATCGCCAGAGGCTATGCCGGCGATCCCAACGGGGTGGCCCGCCTGATCGTCGAAGGCATCCAGCATCCGGGCTTCTCGTTCATCCAGGTGCTGAGCCAATGCGTGACCTACCGGGCCGAGCAGAGGGAATGGCGTTCGCGGGTGCGGCCTTCCGCCAAGGAGCCGACCGGCAACGCGGCCAGGGCCGGGCGGCGCATCCTCGACGACGACGGCTTCACGACCGGCATCTTCTACCTCGGCAGTCGTCCGTCCTATCGGGCGCTCACCGCCGTCGACAGGACGCTGGCCGACATTGAGCAGCGGTTCGCCATCTGACCGATGACGGCCATGCCCACCTTGATGTCGGTGACGCAATTGAAGGCGAACTCTCCGTCGCTGCCGCCTTCCAATAGGATGTCGACAGGCCCCATTGTCTGCCGACTCAGTTCGACGCTCATCGACCGAAGGCCTCGGACAAAAACCCCTTTCCACCACCAGTTGGTCAACAGCGAGTGCTACGCGGCGTCGAAATATGGCCTCAGAGGGCTGCTCCCGACGGCGTGGTGAAGGTCGCGATCACCCAGCGGCTATTGGTCGCCTCAGTTCGCCGTCATCCAGGATTTTTTGTTGGGTTGATTGATGGGTTAATAAAAAAGGCTGTTTATGTCCAGCGTTTTATAAGACGCTTAAGCGGACACCCCCTCCGCCATCCTCCCTTAAATCCTTGAGCTTCTTGTAAGTTCATGGATTCAAAAGGAAAATTCTTCTCGTTGCTCCATTGGACTGTTACAGTGGGAGCATGGAGAAGATGCCCGGACACCCCCGACTCTACCGACGTGGCGCGATGTACTACCACCGTGCCGCGATTCCTGTGGACATCGCCGACACCTACCCGAAGACCGAGGAGACGTTCTCCCTCAAGACCCCTGACTACCAGGAGGCGCTGAAGCTGGTCCGCGTCGCGGCGGTCGAGGTGGACAAGCGGTTTGAACAACACCGTCGCCAGCGGATGCGGCAAGATGAACCCTTCGTGGCGGATCGGATCTCGGTGCTCCCCAGCTGAAGCGCGTCGAGGGCGTCTACTATGTCCACCTTCTGGACGAGGAGGTGCGGCTGGCGGCGTTCGAGGGAAGGTCCTTCTAGGAACGGAGCGAGACTGTCGATGTTCCCGGCGCCCGGATCGCCGCGAGTACGCGCAAAGGCGGCGCGGCGTCTTCGTTCAAGGGGGAGACCGATGGGGTCCTGACGCGGTGGACCGTCGACAGCAGGCTGGCTCCCGATTCACCGGCTTGACCGAGGGTCGTTGGTGTCCTTCAGGCGGCTTCCATTCGGGTGGCTAAGGCGGCAAGTGTCGATGCAAAGCTTGGGTCCCGCAAACACCCCACGGCGCTATCGCGGAACCTGATCCTCAGCATCTGTTGTGGTGGTCTCGGACAGAACCGGAAAGAACACTTCAACGATCGTACCTTGCCCGACGTCGCTGCTGATCTGGACCGTTCCACCAACATTGCGGACGATACCATACACCACCGAAAGCCCAAGCCCCGCTCCTTTGCCAACTTCCTTCGTCGTGAAGAACGGATCGAGCGCCCGCATGCGGGTTTGGTCATCCATGCCGCATCCCGTATCGGCCACGGCGAGTCGAATGTGTGGGATCGGGAGGAATCGGTCGTCTTGCCCGCTTTTGGGCTCGTAACGCCCAAGCTCGACGGTTACTGATCCCGTTCCCTCGCCGATCGAGTCGACGGCATTGGAGACGAGGTGGTCCAGAATAAGTGTTACGGTGTCGGCATCGGCCTGAATCCGACCCGCAATTGCATCAATTTTTACATCAATGGAAATCTCCGGCGAAATTCGGCCACGCAGATGTTCAAAAGTTTTGGCGACAGCGGTTGCCGAATCAACGGTTGCCGTTGTTGACGACAATTTCTGGCTGAACTCCAGAACCTGGCGAACGATTCCCGCCGAGTTTTGAACACCCTTCAGGATCAACTCGATCAACTTGTGGCCATTGTCGGTTTCGGGAAACCGTTCCGCGAGCAATTCGGTGCAGAAAGCGATGGGGGTCAGGGCATTGTTCAGATAGTGCGCCATTCCGCCGGCGAAGGTGCCCAGTGTTTCGATCTCGCGGGCCTGCCGCAACCGGGCCTCGGTCCGCTTGCGCGCCGCGGAGATTGCCTCAAGCCGCGCCTTTTCCTTTTGCGCCTCCCGTCGGAGGTTGTTCGCTTCCTGGTTCAATGCCGAGATCTCGGCGACACGCTGGTGAAGGTCACCAACCTCGATTTCTCCTAGGATCAGGATCCGGCCGCCAGCCTTGTATGCCTTCACAAGCGCGGATCGGCTGATGTCAAAATGGTTCCCGACGGTAAGGTGTCCGGAGAATATCGGCGCATCGGCATCGGCGCATGCGCGCAGGGATTCGAATGTCGGATTCATGAAGGCGCGGCCGTCCGAGATGGCTTTTTCGCCGAGGATCAGAAAATGCTGCATGCCTTCATTGGCCTCGACAAGATTGCCATCAAGGTCGAAAACGCCGATGACTACCGCCGTCGCCTCGCGCCAAAAGGTATTGATCCGGGACGCCCATGCGTCCGGTTTGGGGCCATGGCAATGAGAGGTCTGCATCACATTCCTTTGGTAAGAGCGCCGATGGCTTATGCCTTCATGTTGTCGTCGGCAATTCCGACAAAATGCGGGATGTTGACAATCATCCAGTCGTACAGGGGCAGGACGTTCGCATAAGCCTCCGGCGAAAGTTGGCGTTCCATGACGGCGAGCCAGGCATTCAATGCGGCTGGCCAGTAGGCATCCGTGAACCCGTGGGCACGATAGGCCCGAAACACCCACAAGACCGTGTCGACGAGTTCTTCCGGGTCGAAATGGACCAGCATGGCGTGGATGAAGCGGCTCTTGTTGGCGTGGTTGTCCTGCATCATCTCCCGGTTGTTCGCGCCGACCAGACTGTCCAGATCGGCTCGGGAGAGCATGAGGGTGTTCATCTCGGAAACGATGGTCTCCCGCTTCGTCTCGAACTCTTTTGCGGTTTCGGGAACGAAAGGCGGGATTTGGGAAGCCGTCCGCACCAAGTCTGCGCGTGAAGTCACGAGCGATGTTCCTTTTTTAGCTCAGGGGCGAGTCGCTCAGGCGGTGACACATACCGCTTGAGGAAGTCATCGAGGATTCTCAGGGATGGGCAATGGATGATCCCGGCGGGGAAGTTCGACAATGATCCCACGCGCTGGAATGCTTGGCCTCCGACCAAGACCGGAATGCTCGGGAACTTTGATCGGATGGACTCGGTCGTGGCCAGAAAGCCGGGAAGGTTCATATAAAGGCTGAGCGACAGGGCGCAAAAATGCGGCCGGCTCTCGTCCAGCAGGCGCAACAAATCCGCGAGGGGAACGTTGGCGCCCGCGAATACGGTGTTCCAGCCGTTGTTCTCGAAGACGTCGCTGACCATTCTGGCACCGATCTGGTGCAGTTCACGTTGGGGACAGGCGACCACGACCGTCCCGGCCGCACCGATCTGCGGAGCGATGCGGTCGTAGAGGCGTCCCATCAGGTGTTCGGCGATGGCCGCGGCCAAGTGTTCCGTCGCGACTGAGATGCGGTTTGATTCCCACATCAAACCGACGTCGTACATAGCGCGACGGATCAAATCCTCGTAGATGCTGATAAAGGAATCGCCTTCGGTCACGAGGCCTTCGAAGATCTCGACGCACTCAGCTTTGTGGCCCGCGACAAGGGCCGACAAAAACCCCGTGTACGTGTCCTCTTTGATCATGCCATTGTACCTTTTATTGGCAATACCAGCAACGATCACGACCGTACCGGTGGGCACCGCGATTATGCCGAAGCGATCTGCTGACTTCAACATCCGGCCCGATCATGCTGGTTCGCCGATGGTGCATGACGGTGTCTGGCCGCCCCGAGGGGGCCACTCCATCAACAGGCCAAAATATTTTGACGACGGTCAAGAAAGGGCGACTGAGTTGGCGGACATGGTAACCACCGGCGGTGCGACACGCGGGCTGGCACAGGAATACGCCGTCGTGACGCGGGTGCCGCGACATGATCTTCAGACTACGGACCCATCGCTGCTGCGGCTGCCTAGCGGGCGCCTGCTTGCGACCTGGGCCTTCAGGGACCATGGCGGTCCCGGCACTCCCGGATGGGACGCGATCCCGACCGAGCGCGTGCGGCTTGCCACCAGTTCCGACAACGGTGCCACGTGGCGGGAACTTCCGCCGATCGCGGCGAACACTGGGCATCCGTTCCTGCACCGAGGCGAGCTTCACTTGCTGGTCGACGGACATGGCCGCCGTAACCTGATGATCGCCCGATCCCGCGACGAGGGCGAAAGCTGGACGCCGTTCGTCACCCTGTTCGAGGGCAGCTACTGGAACACGCCCTCCGGGACCGCTGTGAAGCAGGACCAGTGGTATCTCGGCTTCGGGGTGCCGAACATTGATGGCGTCTACAATGCCCGGGGATCGGGGCTCGTTGTTCTGGCGGCGGATCTTCGCCGCGACCTTCTTCAAGTGTCATCCTGGCGGCTTTCAGAGCCCCTTCGCTATCCGGGCACGCCCAATTCACTGAGTGCCGGCCTCAGCGACCGACCCGACCACTGGTTGGAACCCAATGTTGTAAATGTCCGCGGACACCTGCGCCTTGTCGCGCGATGTCGTATCGACCACCAGGCGACCGCGAACCTGGCCGCGATCTGCGATGTCGAAGACGGGGAGAACGAGAGACCGCGGCTATCCTTCCGGCAGTTCTATCCCGTTCCCGGGGGGCAAGGGAATTTCTACATCCTGCGCGACCCGGTTGGGGGCCTGTTCTGGATGCTGTCAAACCTGCCGACCGACAGCCAGAACACGGCTTTGATGCATCAACTGAGGGCACGCGGCTTCACCGAGGTGTCGGGCGGAGCCGGCGACGAGCGGCGGTTTCTGGTACTCTCCTTCAGCGTTGACGCCCTCAACTGGTTCAACGCTTGTTTTCTCGCCATGACGCCAGAGCCGCTGCAATCGTTCCACTACGCGACGCCATTGATCGACGGCGAAGACCTGTTGTTTCTTTCGCGGACATCCTGTGACGCCCCAAACCAGCACGATAGCGATTTGATTACCTTTCATCGCTTGAGCGGCTTCCGCCGCCTGGCTCCGAAGTTCTTGTGTGTTTGAGGTTTGCTGCCGCTACAGCCCCGCACTCGCGCAGCAGTCGGTCTCGCGTGCCTACGCCGTGAAGGGGGCGCCGAGATCAAGCGGCAAAATCTCAATCTTGATTGACGGTCCCGGCAGACTGCAACTGGCGGGCTCGGGCACCGATGCAGGCAATCCCTCTCCACCGACACACGGACTCCGGCGGTTGCTCTCGACGTGCTGCCCGATGCCCCACTCAGCTTTGTGGGGCATGCCGCGCTTGCGAGAGATCTTATGGAACGATCGAACTCAGACCTCCAGGTTTCGCGCCACCTGGGCGTCGAGATGGCTGACGAGACCGTCCGGCAGCCTCAGCGACCGCGACAGATTTTGTAGGAAGGCCTTCTCGTCCGGGTGGTCGGGATCGATGGCGATGCGGGCGGCGAGATAAAGCTCGGTCGCCTGTTCCTGGTTGCCGGCCAAGGCGGCGATCTGATCGGGTGAGAGCGGGTTCTGCAGCGCGTCGAAGACGAAGGCCTTGTCCTCGGCGTCGAGACCGCCCCCGTTGGCCGCCTCGAAGATCTGTTTCTGCTCTTCGGCCCCGATATGGCCGTCGGCGTTGGCGGCCGCAATCATCGAGCGGATGAGCGCCAGCGCGAAAGGCCTGCCGTCGGCGCCGGTCGCCGGCGCGTAAGGGGATCCTTCCAGCGGTGCGTCGGCGGCCGTCGCCGCCGGGGCCTGGATGGCCTGCTGCCCGGTCTGCCAGTTCTGGTACGCGCGGTAGGCCAGAGCGCCGAGCGCGGCGGCGCCGCCGTAGCCGAGCGCCCCGCCGGCCAGCTTGCGGATCTTCTTGTGGCCGAGCAGAACGCCGATCAGCCCACCGGCCGCCAGGCCGCCGAGCGCCCCGCCGGTGACGCCGAGGCCGCCGCTTCGGGGCGACGGCTGCCCGCCAAGGCCGCCCACCGCGCCGCTGATCAGCTCGCCGATGCTGTTGCCGCCCCGGCTTTGCGGCGCTCCGTGAGTGCCGGTCGTCGCCGGGGTGCTTCCGCCCTGCTGTTGACCGCCCAAGTTGGCGAGGGCGTCGGGACCCAGAAACTGTTCGAGGAGTTTTCGCGGATTCATGGAAGACCTCTTGCTGCCGCCATTGAAAATGGGTGCAACCGGGCAACTCGGCAAGATGCCGACGGGTCGGACGTCGCCGAAAGCACCTTTTGGAATTTTCGACGGAACGACGCGGGGTCCCGCTTTCGCCTCGCGTTCAGGCGCCGAGGCCCAGGGTTGTTTCGTCAAACAGTTCATCCACGACGAACCGGCGCGGGATGATCTTCTGTTCGAAGGCGTATTGAATGGCCAAGTCGAGATTTTTCCTGTTCGCCTCCACCCCGAAGGGAAGGACATCGACGCCGTGCTCGATGGCCGGCGACGCCTCCTTGGCTTGCCGAAGCAGGCGATAGATTTCGTGGACAACGTCGGGGCGGGTTTTCGAGAGGTCGGTGTTGACCACGAAAAGATGGTTGATCGGCACGACGCCGTGCGCCCCGTACCAGGCTGCGGCCGCTGCCGCGGGGTCCGGAAAGAGCGGACGGATGCCCGACCGCTCGTTGACGGGAGCGCCCAGGATGGCCGCATCGACTTCGCCTTCGATGACCAACTGCTCGAGGGTTCGCCCCTTGAGGTCGATCCGCTCGACGTTCGGGGGGTCCTGAAATTCCGCGAGATGAGACTCCTCATGGCTCACCCAGGTGACGCGATCGAGGTCGACGCCGTAGTCATGGGCCAGGATGCCGCGAACCCAGGCCACCGTGGTTACCGTGTGGGAGCGGATGCCGACGCGCCGTCCCTCCAGGTCCCGGGGGGCGAGATCGCCCGCCGCCGGGCGATAGCCGATGAAGCCGTGCTGAAACCGGCCGAGCACGACGGCGGGAAGAAGCACGAGAGGTTTCCCATAGAACAGCGCCTGAAGATAGGTGACGATCGACAACTCGGCGACGTCGAAAGCGTTCTCCCTGACCAGCGGTTTGAAACCTTGGGGGGCGGCCTTCGGCCCGCAGATGTCCAGGCGGACCAGCGGCGACGTGACCAAACCCGCCGTCACGGCATGCGTGTTCGGCCGGTCCGCGAGATGGGTCCGCAACGTTACAGGGCCGTCTTTCGGGTATCTGTCAGCCAAGGGATTGCCTCACGTCAAACAGCGCGAATGCCTTGAGCGTCGAAGTCCAATGGTTCGTTCCGAGTCGGAGGACCGCAAACCGATCTTACAAGCCCGAAGGCCTGGAACAAGCGATATCGGTTCAGCCATCGGCCACGCCACGCGGCAAGGGCGGTGTCGGGCCCTGAGCGTGGAGGCGAACGGGTCGAGTCAGGGAGTTTGCTGAATCGAGGTTGCCGACAACCCTGAATGGGGATCAATCAGCGGCAGGAAGATGCTAAACGTCGTCCCCGCGTCCACGGTGCTGTCCACCGTCAGCGCGCCGCCGTGCGCCGTGACGACGCCGTGAACGATGGCGAGCCCCAACCCGGCGCCCTGCCCAACCTCTCGGGTGGTGAAGAACGGATCGAAGATTTGTCCGATGATCTCCGGGGCAATTCCATTTCCGGTGTCCGAAACCTGAATGACGGCGTGCGGCACCAACCGCAAGTCGGCGGGAAACTTCCAGTCCGGTTCATTGGGGTCGGCGCGAACAAGGGTTACGCCGAGCGTCCCCTTTCGCGTCTTCATGGCGTGCACGGCGTTGGACACCAGATTGATCATCGCGGCTTCGATCTGGACGATATTGGCGTAGACCCATCCGATGTCGGGGGGAATCGACGTTTCAAGCGTGATGTTTTGCGGGATGGCGACGGAAGACATGGCCAGGCACCCATTGACCAGGTCCGAAACGTCGTGAGCGCACCATCGATCCGGGTCATCGTCGGTGAAGACCAAAATGCGCTGGATGAGATCCCGGGCCTTCTCGGCTCCCTGCATCGCAAGCTCCAGCATTCCCCGCTCGGAACTTGCCGCCGGCAGGGTGTGCATCACCTCGCCCGTCATGCCGAGGATCGGCATCAACATGTTGTTGAATTCGTGGGCGACGCCGCCGGCGAGGCATCCCAAGGCCTGCGCCTTTTCGAGTTGACGCCGATGCATTTCCTTTTCGATACGATCCGTAATGTCTTCGGCAACCCCGACGAAGTTGGTGATCCGTCCGCGCCGGTCCTTGATCGGAGAGATCAAAAGCGATGCCCAGAAAAGCTCGCCGTCCTTCTTCCTGTTCCTGACGACGCCGCTCCACTCCTCGCCGCCGAGAATGGTCCGCCAAAGCGTCCCATAAGTCGCGGGCGACGTGTCGCCGGATTTGAGTATGCGGGGGGTTTGGCCGAGAATTTCCTCGCGGAGGTAGCCGGTGACGTCCTCCAGCTTGCGATTGGCGTACTCGATGCGGCCGCCGGAGTCGGTGATCAATGTCATGATCGGGCTGTCTTCCACCGCCCGGGACAATACCCTCAACCGTCCCTCGATGACGGCGCGGCGACGCGCCTGACGGTGGCTGAGCCAGATGCCGACGATGCCGATCAGCGCGACGATGGCAATGACCGCCATGAAGACCAGCCACGATGACGAACGCCAGTCGGAGAGGATGCGGTCCTTCGAAATCGCCGCCGCCACCAGGAAAGGGGCATTGCGCACCGGCGCCACGGCGATGACCGTGGCGTCGGTTTCGATGATCTCGATTCCCCTGGCGGTCAGCGCCGACCTGGGAATCTGGGCGAAAGGCGGCAGGTCGCCGATATCGGTCAGGTCCGATTTGTGACCGATCGTGCTTGGCCACATCGTCAGCGCCTCGCCCGACCTAAGGACAAGGGCGGCGCCATCGACCCGCCGCGTCACGTCCAGGCCGCGCGACAGGTCCAGCGCCGCCGCGTCGATGACGGCCGAAACGACGCCCGCGAAATCATCGCTCTGCGTTGCCAATCGACGGCTCAAGCGAATTCGTGCCGGAGGTCCCTCGGCGGAAATCGCATACTCCAGGGAACCCTTTTGGTGATCCCGGAAAAATGCCAAGTTCGAGACATCCTCGGCCGCCTGAACCAAGCCGATCGCCGCGACAATCCGGCCGTCGCCGTCATGGACGCTGAGGCCCGCGGGAGACGGAAACCAGGGGTTGATCGATTGGAGGATGCCGGTAAGCAGCGGAACATCTAAAACCGCGCCGTCGCCCTGCCGCCGAACGTCCTCCGCGACATGGGCGAGGGCTAGATCGGCGATTTCCATGGTCGTCAACGCGGATTCTCCGAGGACGCGGCTTTCGTGGTAGACCGATAGGCGGGCGTCGGCCAAGGCGCGCGAGCGATTGGCCCAGTTTTCCCACAACAGCATTGCGATCAGCGCCATCGCAAGGACAACCACGATCGCCATCGCCATCGCCAACGTTCCGCGGCCCGGAATCGTCGATTCCGACAGCAGGGATTCGCGAAGATCGCTCCGGTGCATTTTCATCGCGCAGGCTCAAGAAAACGCAGGGTCGCTTCGGCCAGGTCCGGGTCGATTCCAAGCGCGGAAACCAGATCGTCCTGTTTCGAGAGCAAGGCGTTCCGCGCCTGGCTGAGGGCCTTCGCCGTCGGTTCGGAAACCAGTCCGCCGTGCGCGACGAACGAGGAACGCGCCTTCTCCTGGGCCGCCGAGGCGAGCCTGCGGCCCCCGTCCACCTGCTCGTCCCAAACGGTCGCCATGAGTGTCCTGAGGTCCTCGGGCAGGCGTTCCCAGAAACGTTGGGAAACGAGAGGCACATACTGGGCGAAATACTGCCGATCCGCAAAGACGGAGTTGATGCCCCGCTCCCAGAGCGCCGCGCTGCCGATCGTTTCAAAGCTGGTCAGCGTTCCGTCGACCGTCCCCAACGCGAGCGCTTCCGGGAAATCGGGCCACGGGATGACAAATGCCTGCGCCCCGAGGGTTTCCAGGCGGGCGAGGTTCGCATGGCCGCCGGCCACGCGGATGCGACGCCCCGCGACATCCTGATACGTTCGGATAGGGCGTCCCCGGCCGAATATGTGGGTAAATCCGAGGTCGATCCATCGCCCGAGCACCTTGACCTGGAGTTGGCGGTCTATTCGCCTGCTCACATCGCGGCCGGGCGGCCCGTCCGTCACCGTATGGATCGCGGCCTCGTCGCGTCCGTAAAACATGGGCAGCAGGAACAGGCCGACGTCCGGCACCAAGCGGTCGAGCTGCCAGGTGCCCGGCACCGCCATCTCGACCTTGCCCAATTGGAGCGCCCGGACCACGTCCCTGTCCATGAACAGCCGCGCTCCGGGGGAATAGCGCACGTCGAGGCGTCCCCGCGCCCTCTTGGCCAATTCTTCGGCGAACGCCGCGACGATGCGGGTTTGAAAGTGGGAATCGCTGTTTTCCGTCGAGATCCGCACGGCGAACGCATCGGCCGCCGCCCCGAACGCGCCGACCGCCGTCAACGCGGCGGCGACCACGCCGACGACCCATTGATGGAGCATTGCCTCACCGCCTTCGTGCTTCGTTCCGTGCGCCGCGATTATTCCCGCTTTCTCTTCCACTTTCCAGAACCGCCGTGGTCGTGCCGATGCGGCGATGCGAAAGGCCGTCATGGGCATCCGGGGCGAGCCCCCGATTTCCGGCCCTTCTCCGGATGCCGAACCACACCTCCTTCAAGGCATTGGTCAAGCCTTGCCGGTTGTAAGGCTTTGCAATGAAGGCCACCCGTCCCGACGAGATTTCACGGTCCGACAGGATTCCCGCGGCGTGACCGGACGTGTAGAGAACCTTCAGGTCGGCGCGGATTTGTTGCGCAGCGGTCGCCAAATCCCGTCCGCTCATGCCGCCCGGCATCACCACGTCGGTCAGCAGCAGGTCGACTTTCGGGGTCCGTTTCAGGATTTCCAGGGCTTCGTGGCCGCTGGCCGCCTGCACAACCGAGTGTCCGCACCCGGTCAGGATCATCCGGGTTGCCGCGCGGACGGCCTCGTCGTCTTCCGCCAGCAGAATGGTCAGGGGCGGCAGTTCCTCGGCGTGCTTCCCGCCTTCGCCCGGTTTCGCCGCCTCGGCTTCCGTCGCCGTCTTCTCGGCCGCGGGAAGATAAATCCGGAAGGTCGTGCCTGCGTGCTCGACGCTGTCGACCTCGATGTCGCCGCCGGATTGCCTGATGAAACCGTACACCAGGCTGAGACCCAGGCCGGTGCCGCGTCCCTTGCCCTTGGTCGTGAAGAAGGGCTCAAAGATGCGTTCGACGACGTCCGCGGGCATGCCGGTTCCGGTGTCGCTTATCGCTATGCAGACGAAGTTCCCCGCATCGCCGCCGTCCGGCCCGCTTGGCGCCATCGGTTGGCCGCGGGCCACCCGCACGGTGAGCGATCCTCCGGCGGGCATCGCATCCCGGGCGTTGACCGCGAGGTTCAACAGCGCGGTCTCGAGCTGTCCGCGATCGACGATCACCGGGGGGACGTCGGCATCGCACTGCACGGAAACCGCGACGAGTTCCCCCAATGATCGGCCCCACATCGCGGCCATCTCTCGCACGGCCGGTTCCAGGTCCAAGACTTGCGGAGAAAGGTCGTGACGACGCGAGAAGGCCAGCAATCGATCCGTCAAATCAGCCGCGCGTTGGACCGAGCGAACGATGGATGCCACCAGGCGTCCGCTCGCCGGATCGCCATGGAAATCCTCGGCAAGCATCTCGGCATTCGTCAGAATGACCGAGAGGATGTTGTTGAAGTCATGGGCCACCCCGCCGGTCAGTTGGCCCAGCGCCTGCATCTTATGGGCTTGGCGAAGTTGCTCGACCGTCCTTCGCCGCTCGGTGATGTTCTCCAGGAACCCGACGAAGCCATCGATCTCGCCGTTTTCTTCGAAGATGGGGGCGGCCGTGACCGACGCCCAGAAGAGCTTGCCGTCCTTGCGGCGCCGCAGCCGCTCGCCCTGCCAGCCGCGACCGGCGAAAACCGCGGCCTCGATGTCCGCAATCAGGCTGCGCGTCGATCCGTCGGGGTCGGTCATCGCGGGCGATTTTCCGATCAGGTCGGCAAGCTCGTACCCCGTTTCACGCATATAGGCCGGGTTGACGTACTCGTATTTGCCTTGGGCGTCGGTGATGACGACCCCCAGGGGGCTTTGCTCGACCGCCTGGGAAAGGCGCCGCAGCCGGGCCTCGATCCGCTTGCGTTCGCCGATGTCGAAAAAGCTGACGGTGGCGCCGACCACTTGGCCGTTCTGGATCACCGGGTTTGCCCAGAATTCGACCGGAACGGGCTGGCCGTCCTGCCGCCAGAAAACCCCGTCATCGCCCGACATCGCCGCGCCGCGTGTGACGACGCCATGGATCCAGCATTCTTTTGCCGGCAGGGCGCTGCCATCGGCCCGCGAATGATGGATCATTTCATGGATGTCGCGACCCACCAGATCGGCGGGATCGTGGTACCCCAGCATGAGGGCGGCGGCCGGATTGCACAGCGTGCACCGGCCGTCCAGGTCGACGGCGAAAATGCCCTCGCCGGTCGACCGCAAGACCATGCGCAGGGTCGCCTCGCTTTCCTGCAACGCCCGCTCCATCGCATCCCGCTCGGTGACGTCCCGCACACCCGCCAGGACGCAGGGTTCGCCGCCGAGGACAACGGGGGTGGTCCGAACTTCCGCGACAAACCCGCTGCCGTCTTTCCGTTGATGGCAGGACATGAGCCGTTGGGGGGCCCGGATCGCGATCTCCAATCGCTCCTTGATCTGGGGACTCAAATGCGGGGCCACGATGTCCGCCACCGCCCCGCCGAGGAGTTCGTCGCGGCTGCACCGATAGATCGAGCAGGCCGCCTCGTTGGCGTCGATGATGCGCCCGTCGCGACGCACCACGAACATGGCATCCGCGTTGTGTTCGAAAAGCTGTTTGTAACGGGTGTGGGTCTCGGCGAGTTCGGCGGTGCGCTGGCGGACGGAGCGAGCCAATCGTCCGTGGCGGTTCGCCAACAGATAGGTCAACAGGGTAAGCAGCCCGATGGACGCGGCGACGGCGATTTGAACCGGGAGGATACGGCCCCGCACCAGTCGGCTCCACCCTCCATCCGGAACCATCGCGAGGTGCCAACGACCGTCCGGCAGATCGACCTCCCGCACGACGGGGTCGTCGGCCAGGACGTGGCCCTCTCCGCCGATCACACGTCCGGCGCGGTCGGTCAGGGCGAACGACAGGCCGGCTGGCGAAACCGCCAGATTGGCCGCCTCCAGAACGCGCGGCATGTCCAGGACAATGACCACCAGTCCCCAGAAGGAATCGCCTTGATAAACGGCCCGCCGCGCCACCACGCCAAAGCCGCCCTGGCGCAGTTCATGGGGATCGCTCAGCACGATCTGCCGCGTCGCGATGGCCCGCCGCAAATCCGCCTGGAGACCCGGCCTCTGGTTGGTGAGAAGCTGCTCCAGGGTCCGGCCGACGACGGCGTCATTGCCGTCGGTCGGATAGGCCAGGCCCGGCGCACCCAGGGGATAGGCCTGTAGGATGCGGAAAGCCGTGCCGTTGGCATACAAACCACGGGCGAAGATTTCAAAGCTCTCGTTGAAGTCGGCCATCGCCGGTTGGCTTTTGGCGAAGGCCGCCAATCCTTCGAGCAGCACGACATGGCGGTATATTTCCGCGCTCAGCCCGTTTCCGTATGGTTCCAGATCGGCCTCTACGGAGGCGCGCGCCTCGGCCATCAGAAGCGATTCGTACCAGGCCTGCGCACGCATTCCGACAATCAGCAAGATGGTCAGAACGATGGCCGCGGCGGCCGCGGCGAACCCCCGACTCCGAACGCTCTCCGCCGCCCATGGTGCTCTTGGTGGTCTCAACGCTCAGATCTCACATGGTTCAACTGGTGCATGGAAAATGTCCGGGGTGCCTGACGTTCGGCGACGCGGTGGCAGGATCGCCGTCCCGCGGCAGGGCCGGGCGGCTGCGGTTGACGCGCCGATGCGACCGTTGGTCGAGACTGTCATGGGATACCGCCTCATACCCTGCCGGCGCCTTCTACAGTCGCCCATCCCCGGCGTCACGTCCCATTTAACAAGGGGATCGTTGCAGACGTAT
>JAVEYE010000059.1:0-14065 GCA_034003665.1 Rhodospirillales bacterium
GTATTACCGGTTTTACATTTATAAAAATTGATAAATTCATCAATTTTAAAGCAAAACAAACTTAATCTTGGAATAAAGTATTTATATACAACCTTACTTTTTCCGCATTTTTCAATGTCGCATGCAGAAAGTAAAAAATGATCAATGTATGGATCTCTTTTTCGATTATTAGATGATGCAATAGAATCTGACAATTTTTCTGACGTTTCAATAATTGACGATAATATTGTTATAAAAGTTGATTTATTAAAATTTTTT
This sequence comes from Rhodospirillales bacterium, assembly GCA_034003665.1. Classification (GTDB taxonomy): domain Bacteria; phylum Pseudomonadota; class Alphaproteobacteria; order Rhodospirillales; family Shumkoniaceae; genus Shumkonia. The sequence continues at coordinate 259 of JAVEYE010000059.1, forward strand.
CCGACAAAAATAAGGCTATTGTTTTCTAATGTCGGTTCATTATGTTCAGCATCTATCATGTTCCACGCAGTGTATAGTGACAAAGTGTTTTTATATATATCTTTGTATCTCGGGTTACCGATAAGATCAAAGCGATCAGCTTTTAACAGATCCCTATCTGGTATGAGAATTGTTTCCAATAATTTTTTGCATGTATTTTTTATTTGGTAAAATGCCGACTTAATATCTTTTTCATTTATCGATTTATAATGTGCAATGTAATTTACTGAGTAAGATAACGTTATTTTATTCATATTTTTTAAAAACCAATCATCGATGTTTATTGTTGTTATTTTTTCAAATTGACGACACAATTTGGCATCTACCTCAGGGACGTTGTCCTTTATGATTTTAGAAATTATATTTTTAGAAATTATATTTTCTATATCCTGCATCGTTCGCCATCCGTTTCCTATTACACAAAATGACGCTTATCGCGAAATCGGATTTCCAACGGAACCGCATTCCTATGTCTTACTGCAATAGGCTCCCCACGCCGCCATGATTGCTATGCGCTTCCCGAGCAGATCGCCACGACGATACGCCGCTTCCACCTTGTCGCTAACCGTATGCGCCAGCGCCATTTCCGCCACTTCATGGGCAAAACTGGTTTGCTCCGCCGCCCAATCTCGGAACGTTGAGCGAAACCCATGAGCCGTCACATCCGTTCGCTTCATGCGGCGCAAGGTGGTCAGTAGGGCCATGTTGGAAAGAGAACGTCTAGCCTTTCCGCCGGGAAAAACGAAATCGCCTTCACCTCGAATCTTCTCCATCTCTATCAAAATGGCCAAAGCAGGCTCGGAAAGTGGAACCCGATGTTCCTTTCCGGCCTTCATACGCTCGGCCGGGACAGTCCATTGTCGCTTGCCAAGGTCGATCTCGTCCCAGGTGGCGCCGATCACCTCCCCGGTCCGGGTAGCAGTCAGGATAGCAAACTCCAGTGCCCGCGCGCTGATGCCACCCTGGCGGCGCAAGACGGCCATGAAGTCACCGATCTGATCGTAGGGCAGGGCGGCGTGGTGGCCCGCCTTCTGCACCCTGGCTTTGGCCGGCAGGAGGTGATCAAGATGCCCCTTCCATCGCGCCGGGTTCTCACCCGCTCGGTAATGACGAACCGTCGCCCAATCCAGCACCGACTCGATTCGCCCCCTCACGCGACTAGCTGTCTCGGTCTTGGTGACCCAGATGGGTTCCAAGACCTTCATCACCAAGCCAGTGTTGATCGCAGAGACCGGCAGTTCGCCCATGATCGGGAAAACATAGGTTGTCAGGGTCGATGTCCATTGCGCCGCGTGCTTGGCGTTCTGCCATCCCGCCTCGTGCGCCTTGATGTAGGCCTCGGCGGACTCTTTGAAGGTCATTGCCTTGGCCTTCTCGGCCCGTGCGGCGAGCTTGGCGGCCTTGCGCGCCTCTATGGGGTCGATGCCATCGCGCACGAGTTTGCGGGCTTCCGCTGCCTTGTCGCGGGCTTCGGCCAAAGTCACGTTCCGGTCACCGGCTGGACCCAGGCCCATGTCCCGACGCTTGCCGGCGAGCATGAAGCGAAAGATCCAGGTCTTCGCCTTGGATTCGGTCACCTGGAGGTAAAGACCATCACCATCCCCGTATAGGCCGGGCCTGCTCATGTTGCGCACGGCAACCGCCGTCAGCTTTTCCTTCTCCCGAGCCATGGCATCACGCTATATACCCATCAATCTACCCATCATAGACGAGTGGATGGACGCGAACAATGGCAAACATGGCCGAATGAGGAAGGACGCTGAAAGCCCTATTTCCCTTGGTTTTTTTGGATTTCCGCGAACAGCAGCGAACCGTGCTGACTAGTAAAATGGCGGAGAGGGGGGGATTCGAACCCCCGGTGCCCCGTTAAGAGCACGACGGTTTAGCAAACCGCTGGTTTAAGCCACTCACCCACCTCTCCACAGGCCCCTTGGATGGGAGCCGCCGCCCGGCCGGGCGCGGAAGCGCCGGTGGGCGTCCCCTTCTACAAAAGGCCGTTCACCCTGTCAAACGGCCTTTGCATCGGCCGGGCGGGTTGGTACCGATCGCCCTCGGTGAGGGCATAGCTGACGATGCCGCCGGTCAGCCGCTTGAGTTCATCCACCGTGGTGGCGAAAACGTGGCGCCCGTCGCCGGCCGGCGCGTAAAGGGTGGCGAACCGCTTGAGGCTGACGTCGAGGGCGGTGGGCAGACCGCCGGGCGGGGCCAGCGGCGCCACGCCGCCGATCGGAAAGCCGGTGGCGTCGGCCACTTCGGCGGCCTCGGCCGGCCGCACCTCCCCGATCAGGTTGAGCGTGCGGGCCAGCGCCTCGGCCCGGCATTTCCGGTCCCCCGCCACCAGCGCCAGGACGGGCCGCTCGCCCACCATGAAGACCAGCGACTGGACGACGGCACCAAGCGGGGCACCAAGGGCCGCCGCCCTCTCCTCGGCGGTGCCGGCCCAGCCGGGCAGCTTGACCACGTGGGCCTCCGCCCCGGCCGCGACCAACGCCCGGCGCACCGCCTTGAGCGCCCGGTTTCCGAACAGGCTCATGCCGGAATTTCCAAGCCCTTGCGGACGGCGGGCCGGGCCGAAATCGTGTCGAACCAGCGCTTGACGTGGGCGAACCGGCCGAGGTCGACGCCCTGCCACTCGTGGCGAACGACCCACGGAAAGGTGGCGATGTCGGCGATGGAGTAATCGGCCCCGCCCAGGTAGGCGGCTTCCCCCAGCCGCCGGTCCATGACCCCGTAAAGCCGCCGGGTCTCGTCGGCATAGCGCTTCTTGGCGTAGGGCACGTCCTCGGGCGCGGAACGGTTGAAATGGTGGGTCTGTCCGAACATCGGCCCGACGCCGCCCATCTGCCACATCAGCCATTGAAGGACGGTGATGCGGGAGCGCGCCTCGAGGGGCAGCAGCGGGCTTTTGAACTTCTCGGCCAGGTAGATGAGAATCGCCCCCGACTCGAACACGCTGAGCGGCTTGCCGTCCGGCCCTTCGGTGTCGACGATGGCGGGAATGCGGTTGTTGGGGCTGATCTTGAGGAATTCCGGGTCGAACTGCGCCCCCGCGTTGATGTCGATGGGATGCACCTCATAGGGCACTCCCAGTTCCTCCAGCATGATGGAGGCCTTGCGTCCGTTCGACGTCTTCCAAGTGTAGAGATGGATCATCGCAACCGTTCCCTTTCCGCAGTCTGCCTCTTCAACGATGGCATCGCGGTCGCCCCGCGGCAAGGGGCGGAAGAGACAACCGGCCAAGCCCAAGACGCCGGCCCAGGTCGGATCCTCGGGGTGAACCTTGCCGCCGCCCCTACCCCTTGAGCTTGTCGCGCAAGAGCTGGTTCACCACGCCGGGGTTGGCCTTGCCCTGGGTGGCGCGCATCACCTGGCCGACGAACCAGCCGATGACCTTCTCGTTGCCGCCCCTGAACTGCTCGACCTGGCCCGCGTTCCTGGCGATCAGGTCGTCGATCACCGCCTCGATGGCGCCGGTGTCGCTGATCTGCTTCAGGCCCTTCTCCTCGACCAGCGTCTCGGGATCCTTGCCGGTCTCGGCCATCAGTTCGAAGACGTCCTTGGCCAGCCGCCCTGACAGGGTGCCCGCGGTGATGAGGTCGATCAGCCGGCCCAGGTTATCAGCCGTGATGGGGCAATCGGCGATGTCGAGGCCGCGGGCGTTCAGCATGCCGAACAGGTTCGAGATCACCCAGTTGGCCGCCGTCTTGGCGTCGCGACCCTTGGCCACCGTCTCGAAGTACTCGGCGGCGCGGCGCGACGCCACCAGGGCGCCGGCGTCGTAAGGAGTCAGGCCGAGTTCGGAAATGAACCGCTCCTTCTTGTCGTCGGGCAGTTCCGGCAGGGTCGCCTTGATGCGCTCGACGAAGTCCTGGGTCAGCTGCAGCGGAAGCAGGTCGGGGTCGGGAAAATAGCGGTAGTCGTGGGCGAACTCCTTGCTGCGCATCGGCCGCGTCTCGCCGCGCGCCGAATCGAACAGCCGCGTTTCCTGGACGATCTCCTCGCCCGCCTCGTAGGCCTCGACCTGGCGGGCCGCCTCGTACTCCATGGCCTGCATGACGAAGCGCACGGAATTGAGATTCTTGCACTCGGTGCGGGTGCGAAGCCCGGTCTCACCCACCTTGCGCACCGACACGTTGATGTCGCAGCGCATGGAGCCTTCCTCCATGTTGCCGTCACAGGTGCCGAGATAGCGCATGATCGAGCGCAGCTTGCGCAGATACGCCCCCGCCTCCTCGGGCGAACGGATGTCGGGCTTAGACACGATCTCCATCAGGCAGACGCCGGACCGGTTGAGATCGATGAAGGAACGCTTGGGGTCCTGGTCGTGCATCGACTTGCCGGCGTCCTGCTCCATGTGCAGGCGCTCGATGCCGATGGCACGCGTCGTGCCGTCGGGCATGTCGAGGATGACCGTGCCCTCGCCGACGATCGGGTTCTTGAACTGCGAGATCTGATAGCCCTGCGGCAGATCGGCGTAGAAGTAGTTCTTGCGCTCGAACACGCTGGTGAGGTTGATCTGCGCCTTCAGCCCCAATCCGGTGCGGACCGCCTGCTCGATGCAGTAGTCGTTGATGACCGGCAGCATGCCCGGCATGGCGGCGTCCACCAGCGACACCTGGGTGTTGGGCTCCGCCCCGAAGGCGGTGGCCGAGCCGGAAAACAGCTTGGCGTTCGACACCACCTGGCCGTGGACCTCGAGTCCGCAGACCAGTTCCCAGTCGCCCGTTTCCCCCGAAATGATCCAATCGGCCATGGCTCAGCCCTCCCTCAGGACCGACGGCTTGACGGTGAACCCGGCCGCTTCTTCCATGACGCCGCCGACCTTCAGCACCGTTGCCTCGTCGAAGGGTTTTCCCACAATCTGCAATCCGAGCGGCAGGCCCTGGGCGTCGAGCCCGGCCGGCACCACCATGGCCGGCAGCCCGGCCAGGCTGATCGGCACGGTGAAGACATCGTTGAGATACATGGCGACGGGATCCTCCGCCTTCTCGTCGATGGCGAAGGCCGCCGAGGGGGAGGTCGGCATCAGAAGGGCGTCGACCCGCTCGAAGGCCTTGCGGAAGTCCCCGGCAATCAGCGTGCGCACCTGTTGGGCCTTCAGGTAATAGGCGTCGTAGTAGCCGGCGCTCAGCACATAGGTGCCCATCAGGATGCGCAGCCGGGTCTCGGCGCCGAAGCCGGCGCCGCGCGTCGCCTCGTACATGTCGTCCAGGCTGTCGCCGGGCACGCGCAGCCCGTAACGGACGCCGTCGTAGCGGGCCAGGTTGGACGACGCCTCGGCCGAGGCGATGATGTAGTAGGTCGGCAGCGCGTACTTGGTGTGGGGCAGCGACACCGGCACCGGTTCGGCGCCGGCCGCCTTCAGCCAGGCCATGCCCTGCTGCCACAGAGCCTCGATCTCGGCCGGCATGCCCGCCACCCGGTATTCGTCGGGAATGCCGACGCGAAGGCCCCGGATGTCGCCGGTCAGCGCGGCGGCGAAGTCGGGCACCGCCAAGGGGGCCGAGGTCGAATCCTTGGGATCGTGGCCGGCCATGGCCCTGAGCAGCAGGGCGACGTCGCGGACGGAGCGCGCCATCGGCCCGGCCTGATCGAGACTGGAGGCATAGGCGACGATGCCCCAGCGCGAGCACCGCCCGTAGGTCGGCTTCAGGCCGACGATTCCGCAATAGGAGCCGGGCTGGCGGATCGAACCGCCGGTGTCGGTGCCCGTCGCCCCCAGGGCAAGACCGGCCGCCACCGCCGCCGCCGAGCCGCCCGACGAGCCGCCGGGCACGCGATCCCTGCCGTCGGCCGCCCGCCACGGGTTGATCACCGGGCCGTAATGGCTGGTCAGGTTGCCGGACCCCATGGCGAACTCGTCGAGGTTGGTCTTGCCCAGCATGACGGTTCCGGCCTCGCGCAACTGGCGGGTGACCGTCGATTCGTAGGTCGGCTTGAAACCGTCGAGGATGCGCGACGCCGCCGTCGTGAGCACCCCTTCGGTGCAGAACAGGTCCTTGATGCCGATGGGAATGCCGTCGAGCGGCCCCAACGCCCGGCCGGCAGCGCGGCGCGCGTCGGATTCGGCGGCCTGCCGGCGGGCGATCTCGGGCGTTTCGGTGATGTAGCTGTTGAGCTTGCGGGCCGCCTCCATCGCCTGGATGTGGGCCTCGGCAAGTTCGACCGCGGTGAAGTCGCCGGCCGCCAGCCCGGCGGCCGCCCCGACGATGGTCAGATCGGTGAGCGCGCCCATCACTCCACCACCTTCGGCACGGCGAAGCATCCCATCTCCACCTCCGGCGCGTTGGCCAGCACGCGCTCGCGGCAATTGCCGTCGGTGACCTCGTCCGGGCGACGGTAGAGCGACATTTCGGCGACGCTGGTCATCGGCGCGACGCCGGCGGTGTCGACCTCGTTCAACTGCTCGACCCAGCCGATGATCCGCGACAGTTCGGCGGCCAAGCCTTCGCGTTCGCTCGCCGGGACCCGTATGCGGGCCAGGAAGGCGCTGGTCTTGATGGTGTCTTGATCCAAGGGCATGGAAAACGCGTCTCCGTTCAGGAGGAGACCCCGAAGACTGGGAATTCCGTGAAGTTCCGCGCGTGTGCGGCGCGGAAGGTATCACCCGGACGGGTGCCGCGCAACCGCCGAACACCCCGCCGGCAGCGCTACGGAGTTCCCGTCGCGAGGATCGTCCACACGTCGGCGCCCCAGGCCGCGGGCGCCATGCGGGCGGCGGCGGCCAGCGCCTCGCGGACCGATCTTGCGGGGGCCTCGCGCACCGCGGGATCGACCGCCATGTCCTTCAGCGAGACGCCGTCGAACACCACCGTCGTCTCGGCCTTCCGATACAGGAAGACGGTCGAGAAGACGTCGTCGTATTCGCGGGCGACATCCAGCAGATCGACGCTGATCTGATAGGCCTGGTTGTCGGAAAGCTGGAACGGCGCCTCGGTGATGAACATGAATCCCGGAAACGCCAATGTTCTTCCCTCGACGTCGCACCGCCAATCCATGTCGTAGTCGGCGGTTTCGATGATGTCGCCTTCGATCGCCGTCTTGCCGACGAAACGAATGGTGAAACGGCAGCTTCCATCCCCAGGCAGCCGGGCCGTGCCGGTGACCGGCTCGGCCAATTGGCCGTCGATGAGGGGCACCAGGACCTCGGCGGGCACGAAGCCCATTTCGCGGCCGCTCCAGCGCACCGCCAGCCATTTTCCGTCGCCGCTCGCCGCCATGGCGTCGACCCGCGTGCCCCGCTCCAACCGGCCGCTTTTCGCCGCCTTGGCGGTCGGCTTGGCGCGCGCGACGGTTTCCTCCATTGTCAGGAACCGCCCAGACATCGCCGCCAGCGGCTTGCCCTCGGCATCCAGGAGACGTCCCGCCCGGTCGCGCTCGAGCATGACCGGCTTGACGCTTTTCACGTAGGTTTCGTAGACGAAGCCAAGGTCCCGCCCGCCGCGCCGCACGGCAACCCAGCCGCCGCTGGCCTTGCCGACCGCTTCCAGCTCAGTCCCCGTAGCGGCCAATCCCACCTTGTCGGCGTCGACTGCCGGGCCGGAACGGACGTTGACGTCCCGAACCACCACGTAGATGCCGCCCAACGGCTCGACGTCGAACCCCATGAACTCCGCCGCCGCAGAGTCGACGGCGGGAGAGAGGCCCGCCATCGCCAGACCCAGGACCAACCCGCGCCATGTCCGCGTCCGCCGGCCGCCGACAGGCAAATCCACCGGCTCCACGGCCGGCCCCGCCGGGCGCGCCTCGGCCATTTCCCCCATCTCTCTCACGTCCAAGCCGAATCTAGAAATTACAAAGCGTTAGACGCTATGATATCGAAGCGGAGTCACCGCCTCCACTGTCTTTTTTCAAGGGAATCAACCACCCATGGCCGTCGTCGACATCCGAAGCCTGCGGGCGCTGGTCCCTCCCGGTCGGCGCATCATCGGGCTGGATCCCGGAACCAAGACCCTTGGGCTGGCCGTTTCCGACGTCACCGGCCGGTTGGCCACCCCGCTCGAAACCATCCGCCGCACCAAGTTCAAGGCGGACGCCGACCGGCTGTGCCGGATCATCGCCGAGCACGAGGTGGGCGGCATGGTCGTCGGCCTGCCCATCAGCATGGACGGCACCGAGGGGCCGCGCTGCCAGTCCGTCCGTCAGTTCGCCGAGAACTTTCTGGCCGTGCTCGAGCTGCCGATCGCCTTCTGGGACGAGCGTCTGTCGACGGCGGCGGTGGAACGCTTCCTGGTGCAGGAAGCCGACATGACCCGCAAACGGCGCGCCCAGGTCATCGACAGGGCGGCGGCCGCCTATATTCTGCAGGGCGCCCTGGACATGATGGCAATGAACGGACGATGAGGGCCGCCATCCCCGTTCCGTGTCCGGGGCCATCCGGGGCCTTCCCGCCCGATCGACGGGATTCGATTTTTTCACAACATATGGCCTTGCACGCGCCGATGGGCCGGTCTTATAGTGGCGGCTCATGAGCGAACCCCACATCAATGCCCTTTTCCCGCATCGCCATTTGTTGGCCATCGGGGGGCTTTCTTCCCAGGAAATCACGCTTCTTCTCGACGTCGCCGAAGGCTATGTCGAGCAGAACCGCCAGGCAGACAAGAAGAAGACGCTGCTGCGCGGGCGTACCATCATCAACCTCTTTTTCGAGGCCTCGACCCGCACGCGGACCTCGTTCGAACTGGCCGGCAAGCGCCTGGGCGGCGACGTCATCAACATGACCGTCGCCACCAGCTCGGTGAAGAAGGGCGAAACGCTCATCGACACCGCGATGACGCTGAACGCCATGCACCCCGACGTGCTGATCGTCCGCCACCAGGATTCGGGCGCCGTCAAGCTGCTGTCGGAAAAGGTCAACTGCGCGGTCATCAACGCCGGCGACGGCACCCACGCCCACCCGACCCAGGCGCTGCTCGACGCGCTCACCATCCGCCGCCGCAAGGGCCGGCTGGCCGGGCTGACGGTGGCCATCTGCGGCGACATCCTGCATTCCAGGGTGGCCCGTTCCAACATCGAGCTGCTGACCACGATGGGGGCCGAGGTGCGCCTGGTCGCCCCGAAAACGCTGATCCCCACGGCGGCGGAGCGCCTCGGCGTCAAGGTCTTCCACGGCATGAAGGAAGGCATCGCGGATTGCGACATCGTCATGATGCTTAGGCTTCAGACCGAACGCATGCAGGGTGGCTTCTTCCCGTCGGTTCGCGAGTACTTCCACTTCTTCGGGCTGGATTACGAGAAGCTGGCCGCCGCCAAACCCGACGCGCTGATCATGCATCCCGGCCCGATGAACCGCGGCGTCGAGATCGATTCGCTGGTCGCCGACGACTATGGCCGCAGCGTCATTCGCGAACAGGTGGAAATGGGCGTCGCGGTGCGCATGGCCTGCCTGGACCTGCTGACCCGCAACCTCGCCAACCCCGAACTGAAGAATCTGTGATGGCCACGCGCTGGAAACACACGGAAAACCTCGTCGCCTACGTCAACGCGCGCCTGCTTGACCCGGCAACGGGACTGGATGCCGCGGGCGCGCTCCTGACCGAGGGCGAGACCATCGCCGACTTCGGGCCCCAGCTTTTCGCCGACGGCGTGCCGGCCGATGTGCCGGTGATCGACTGCAAGGGGCATTGCCTGGCTCCCGGCCTGGTCGACATGCGCGTCCAGGTGCGCGAACCCGGAGAGGAGCACAAGGGCACGCTGGCATCGTCGGGCCGCGCCGCCACCTCGGGCGGCGTCACCAGCATGGTGTGCCTGCCCAACACCCATCCGGCCATCGACGACATGTCGGTGGTGGAATTCATCGCCCGGCGGGCCCGCCTGCTCGGCCTCGCCAAGGTCTACTGCTATGGGGCGATCACCAAGGGCCTCGCCGGCAAGGAACTGGCTGAGATGGGCCTCTTGGCCGAATCCGGCGCGGTCGCCTTCACCGACGGCGAGCGGGCGCTCGTCGACGCCCAGGTGATGCGCCGCGCGTTGTTGTACTCCAGCACCTTCCCCATGCTGCTGGTCCAGCATCCCGAGGAACCGAGCCTCGCCGGCTCCGGGGTGATGAATTCCGGCGAGATGGCGACCCGCCTGGGGCTGGGCGGCATCCCGCGCGAGGCCGAGATCATCATGATCGAGCGCGACATCCGCTTGGTCGAGATGACCGGCGGACGGCTGCATTTCGCCCATGTCTCGACCGGCGAAAGCGTCGAGGTCATCCGGCGCGCCAAGGAACGCGGCCTGGCCATCACCTGCGACACGGCGCCGCCCTATTTCGCCCTGAACGAAATGGAGGTCGGCGATTACCGCACCTTCGCCAAGCTGTCGCCGCCGCTGCGCTCCGAGGCCGACCGCCTGGCCATCGTCGAGGGCCTGAAATCGGGCGTGATCGACGTCGTTGCGTCCGACCACGCGCCGCAGGACGAGGATTCCAAGCGCCTGCCCTTCTCGCAGGCGGCCTTCGGCGGCATCGGGCTTGAAACCCTGTTGGCCGTGACCCTGGGCCTGGTGCACAACGGCGACATGAAACTGCTCGACGCGCTGCGCCTCATCACCGCGGCTCCGGCCGACCTGCTCGGCTTGCCGGCCGGGCGCATGAAGAAAGGCGCGGCGGCCGATCTGGTGGTCTTCGATCCCGACCGGGCGTGGAAGGTCGAGGCGGCCAACCTGCTCAGCAAGTCCAAGAACTCGCCGTTCGACGAACGGCCGGTCCAGGGCCGCGTCCTGCGCACCATCATCGACGGCCGCACGGTCTTCGAACTCGACGCCTGATCCATGGATTCGTGGATCGGCGCCCTGGGGTCCCCGCTGCCGATTGCCGCGGTCGTCGGCTATCTTCTTGGCGCCATCCCGTTCGGGCTGATCCTGACCCGCTTGGCCGGCCAGGGCGACATCCGCCGGATCGGCTCGGGCAACATCGGCGCCACCAACGTGCTGCGCACCGGCAAGAAGGGCTTGGCGGCGGCCACGCTTTTGCTCGACGGCGCCAAGGGCGCCGTCGCCGTGCTGCTGCTGGCCGGTTACGACGCCAACGGCGCCTTGGTGGCCGGCTTCGCCGCCGTCATCGGGCACAACTTCCCGGTCTGGCTCAAATTCAAGGGCGGCAAGGGCGTGGCGACGACGCTGGGCGTGCTGCTGGCGGCGGCCTGGCCGGTTGGGCTCGCCGCCTGCGCGACCTGGCTGGCGGCGGCCTTTCTTACCCGCATCTCGTCGCTGGCCGCACTGATCGGCCTCGCCGCCTCGCCGCTCTACGCGCTGTGGCTGGCCCCCCCCCGGACGGCGGCGCTGGCCGCCATCCTCGCCGCCCTCGGCGCGCTCCGCCACCACGAAAACATCCGCCGCCTGCTCAAGGGCGAAGAACCGCGCATCGGCGGCAAAGGAAAGAACCAGCCCGAAGCCTGATCGGCGGCGATCCTTCCCGCCTATTTCCGCCTTGCGAACGGTCCGTCGCCGACCTGGCGATGGTCGGTGTCAAGGGCGGTGGGGAATTCCGCGGCGATCTGCCGCCTCGCCTCTTCGGAAAGGCGCGGCAGTTCGGTGGCGATCTCGTCTGCCCGCAGCGAGCCGCCCAGGGCGCCGACCCGCTCGGCGAGCTTCGTCGCGAAGTCGCCATCGGAGCGGGCGTCGAAGCCGATCATCACCGCCTCGCCGGCCAGATCCAGCGCGGCATCGCCGTCGAGGCCGAGCCGCCCGGCCGCCCACAGCCCGGCCAGCTTGTCGCGCCGCGAGCGCGCCTTGAAGCGGCGCTCCTCCTCCATCTTGTACTTCGCTTCCTGGCTCTTCTTGCGATCGTCGAAGGCATCGTCTTCAGCTGTCATCGCCGGCCCCGCTTGCCGCCACAGGCATCGCGGCAACTTTAGCACACTCGCCATCATTGCGGGCCGTCCCTTGCGCGACGACGCCGGGTCCGTTACATCAACGGGGTGTGCACCGTCGTCCTCCTGCGCCGGCCGACTCATGCTTGGCCCCTCATCCTCGGCGCCAACCGCGATGAGATGGGGGATCGGCCTTGGCTGCCGCCGGCCCGCCACTGGCCCGACCGCCCGCGCGTGGTGGCGGGACTGGATCGTCTGGCCGGCGGTACCTGGCTGGGCGTCAACGAGGCCGGCGTCGTCGCCGTGGTGCTCAACCGGCGGGGATCGCTCGGCCCCCAGCCCGGCCTCAGAAGCCGTGGGGAACTGCCGCTGGAAGCCCTCGATCACACGACGGCGCGCCACGCGGCCGATGCGCTGGCCGACATCAACCCCGCCGCCTATCGCTCTTTCAATCTGATCGTCGCCGATCATCACGACGCCTTCTGGCTGTGCTCGCGCTACGACGGCGTCACCCGGGGCCATCTGCCCCCGGTCGAGGTGCGTCCCCTGCCCGCCGGCATCTCGATGATCACGGGGTCGGATCGCAACGACCCGGCGTCGCCGCGCATTCGCGCCTTTCTGCCGCGCTTCGAAGCGGCAACGCCGCCCGATCCCGAGGCGGACGACTGGCAATCCTGGCATTCCCTGCTGGAAAGCCGGGTCCACGATATCGAGACCGGGCCTGAGGGCGCCATGACCATCGTCACCGGGCATGGCTTCGGCACCCTGTGCTCCTCGCTGATCGGCATTGGCCGGCCGGCCGGCGGCAAGGCCCGCACCGTCTGGCGGTTTGCCGCGGGAAGGCCCGGCGAGACGCCGTTCGTGCCGGTGACAATTTAGACCGCAAAGATTGTTTTGGGCCCGACCACCTGCTATATGAGGCGCGACTCCTGCCGCGTCCCGCGGCGCTATTGAATTCGAGTACCTCCCATGGCTAGACGCAGGCAGATCTACGAGGGCCGGGCCAAGATCCTTTTCGAGGGCCCCGAAGCGGGTACGCTTGTCCAGCATTTCAAGGATGACGCCACCGCGTTCAATTCCGAAAAGAAGGGCGTGATCACCGGCAAGGGCGTGCTCAACAACCGCATTTCCGAATACCTGATGCTGCGCCTGAACGAGGTCGGCATCCCCACCCATTTCGTGCGCCGCCTCAACATGCGCGAGCAGCTGGTCCGCGAGGTCGAGATGATCCCCGTGCAGGTGGTCGTCCGCAACCTGGCGGCCGGTTCGTTCGCCGACCGCTTCGGCATTCCCGAGGGCACCGCGCTGCCGCGCTCGATCATCGAATACTGCTATAAGTCCGACGAGCTGGGCGACCCGCAGGTCAGCGAGGAGCACATCACCGCCTTCGAGTGGGCGACCTCGCAGGACATGGACGACATCGTCTCCATGAGCCTCCGGGTCAATGACTTCCTGACCGGGCTGTTCCTCGGCATTGGCATCCGGCTGGTCGACCTGCGCCTGGAGTTCGGCCGGCTGTGGGAAGGCGAGCAGATGCGCATCGTGGTGGCCGACGAGATCAGCCCCGACAGCTGCCGGCTGTGGGACATCAAGACCAACGAGAAGATGGACAAGGACCGCTTCCGCCGCGACCTCGGCAACGTCGAGGACGCCTACCAGGAAGTGGCCCGGCGCCTGGGCATCCTGCCGGAAGGAGGCCCGCGCGACATGAAGGGTCCGGAAGTGATGCAATAGGGGACGAGGAAAACGTGAAGGCAAAAGTCCACGTCATGTTCAAGGAAGGGGTGCTGGACCCCCAGGGCAAGGCCGTCAGCCACGCGCTGGCCGCCCTCGGGTTCACGGGCGTCAACGAAGTCCGCCAGGGCAAGTACATCGAGCTCGACCTCGACGAGAGCGACCCCAAAAAGGCGCGCCAAAGCGCCGAGGCCATGTGCAAGCAGCTTCTGGCCAATACCGTCATCGAAACCTACGCC
>JAVEYE010000060.1:0-14031 GCA_034003665.1 Rhodospirillales bacterium
CTTGCGGCCCGGCCAAACCGAACAGTCCGTCAAACTGCAACGACATGACGATCGGCACGAAAATCGGCACCGCCAGCAGCAGGATGCCGACCCAGTCCAGGAACATGCCAAGGAAGATCAGGATGACCATCATCAGCATGAGAATGCCGTAAGGCGACAGACCGGTTCCAAGGATCATGGAGGACACGAAATCGCCGCCGCCCTGGAGTACGTAGAAGGCGACGAAGATGGAGGCGCCGAACATGATCCAGAGAACGAGGGCCGAGTTCTTCAGGCAGACGAAGCAGGCCTCGCGGACGGCCTTGAAGGTCAGACGACGATGCAGCGCCGCCACCGCCATGGCGCCGAAGCTGCCGACGCCGGCCGATTCCACGGGTGTGGCCGTGCCGGTGAAGATCAGGCCGAGCACCAGGATGATCAGGATGATCGGGGCGATCATGCTGCGCAGCAGGATGAGCTTCTCTTTGAAGCTGAGGCGCTCTTCCTTCGGCAGCGCGGGGCCGAGGGCAGGATTGATGTAGCAGCGGATCAACGCGTAGGCCATATAGAGCCCCGACAGCAGCAGGCCGGGAAGCACCGCGCCGAGATAAAGCTCGCCGACCGAGGTCTGCGCCACCACCGCGTAAATGATGGCCAGGATCGAGGGCGGGATCAGGATGCCCAACGTGCCGCCGGCCATCACCGAGCCCAGGGCCAGCTTGGGATCGTATTTCCGGCCCAACATGGCGGGCAGCGCGATCATGCCCATGGTCACCACGGCGGCACCGACGATCCCCACCATGGCGGCCAGAATGGTCGAGGCGAACACGGTGGCCGCCGCCAGGCCGCCGCGCAGGCCGCCCATCCACTTGTAGACGACGGTGAACATCTCATCGATGAGGCCGGCCCGTTCCAGCATCGCCGCCATGAAGATGAACAGCGGGATGGCCGAAAGCTGATAGTCCGTCATCATCGGGAAGATGCGCGACGGGATGATGTTGACCATGTACTTGTCGCCGACCACGTACATGAAGATGACGGTCAGCGCGCCGGTGGCGAAGGAGAGCGGCATGCCCGCGCTCAAGGCCATCAGCAGCGTGCCGAACATGGCGATCGACAGCCAGGCGATGGGAATCCCCGCCAGGGTACCCTGGAAGGTGAAGAGGATGGGTTCTTCGCCGTAACCGACAAACAGGGTGTTCAGCAGTTCAACGCCGACGAGGAAGGCCAGAACGAAGAAACCGACCGTGACGAACCACCCGAACGGCGTGGTGGGAAGAAGGGTACGGGAAGGCATTGCGCCCACTCCAGCATTATTTTGCATTATCGGCCTCCCCGAAATGATTGAAGGTTTGGAAGTCCTTCACGAAGCGGCTGACCAGGATGAGGCCGACCAGTAAGGCGCCAAGGGGAATGGCGAACTTGATCGGCCAGTAGGCGATCTGCCATTCGGACTGCGAGATGTCCATGTTATAGCCCTGGGCGAGCCAACTCGGCAGGATGTTCTGATCGAGCCCCTGGACCCAGAACTGCCAGCCGGTCAGGAAAATGCCGATCAGGAAAATGGCCGAGATGACCGACGTCACGATGTCGGCCCCGGCCCGTCCGCGGCGGCTCCACTTGCTGTAGAAAACATCGACCCGAACGTGGCCGTCGGCCAGGAACAGGGCGGCGCCACCCAGGGTGTACATGACGCCGAACATCAGGAACGACGCCTCGTGCACCCAGTTGGTCGGCGCGCTGAAAAGGTAACGGGCAAGCACTTCGAACATGTAGTTCATGACGCAGACGACGGTCCACAGGGACACGAAGGCGCCGATGTTGTTGCACAACGGATCGACGATGCGGGTGTACCAGTTCCCCGGCGCCACCCAGTCGACCTTCTTGGCGTCATCCTCGATGTCCTCGGTGAGGGTGACCTGATCCCTCGCCTTCAACGCCGCATCGGCCTTGGCGCGCATGCGCGCCAGCACCATAAAGACGGTCGGAAACAAGACCATCAACCCCCAGAACGCCCAGTGCGGCAGCACGAACGACTGGCTAACAAAATCCCCACTCATGGCGAAAACTCGCTTTCTTTTCGGTCAGTCATATAACGGTTGGGATGGCCGAGTTTCGGCCATCCCAACTCTCGCCCTCACATTGAGCGTTTTCTTATTTGGTCGTCCTACTACTTGATCTCGAAGCCCTCGATATCCTTCGGGTCGAGCAGGTTGAAGGCCGGGTCCTGCGATGTCTCGAGAATGATCTTGAGCGCGCGACCGGCGTCCTTGTCCTTGTTGGCCCACTTGAACCACAGAGGGATTGCAGCCTTTTTGAAGACTTCAAGGTCGCTTTCCGGCAGATAGAGGACCTCATTGCCGGCCGCCTTGTACTTCGGCCACGATTCGCTGTCGGCCTTCATCATCGTCGTGTAATGGACGAGCGAGTAGCGCGCCGTTTCGGCCTCGATGATTTTCTGTATCTTGGGCGACAGGGAGTTCCACACCCGCAGGCTGAAGGCGATATCCATCGGGTCAACCGACTGATGGAGCGAGGGTGCCTGCTTCGGGCCGATGACGATGTACTTGGTGACCTGGTGGAAGCCCTGCGCGAAGTTGACGGCGGGGCCGACCCAGTCGGTGGCGTCGATGATGTTCTTCTCGAGGGCCGGATAGACGTCCGAGCCGGGCAGCAGGGTCGTGGCAACGCCGAGGGCCGCGAACGTCTCAGCGATGATGCCGCCGGGGAAGCGCATCTTCTTGCCCTTGAAGTCGGCAAGCGAATTGACCGGCAGTTTCGAATGCAGGAAGTTGGCGTCGCTGTGGACGTTGCCGACGAAATAGAGGCCATTCTTGGCATACAGTTCGCGGGCGAGGTCGATCATGCCATGGGAATAATACGCCACATCCCACACGGCCGGCGATGACGGGCCCAACGGGAACCCGGTCATGAACACGGCGGCGGGCATGCGGCTCGGCCAACGGGTCCAGAAGATGTTCTGGCCGTCGAGCACGCCGTTGCGCACCGCGTCGAACACCACTGCGTCACCGGCGACGGCGCTTTCCGGGAACGGCTTGAGGTCGATTTCACCGCCGGTAATCTCGACCATGCTCTTGCACCATACGTCGAACGCCTTGTAGCCGGGGGTGCCGGCGGCCCATGACGATTGGATCTTCAGTTCACGGGTCTTGGCTTGGGCGCCCGCAACGTGGGGCATGCTGACCGTGGCGACGGCGGCGGCGGCAACACCGGCCTTGGTCGTCGTTTTCAGAAACTCACGACGAGAAGCGTTTTTCATTACGTGACCTCCACTCATGTGTCTTTATCGCGCGGCGAGACGCAACGGCCTTTCTTGGGGCTCGTCGTTCGCGCCCGCAATAACACCATACGAATTGTAAACATTAAAAAACAACTGAAATCTTAATTTCTATCGAATAGAACGATTTTAATAACTTATCCCCTTTCTTGGCTAAAAACGTTATAAAATTACGCAAATGGCGTCGTATTTTAACATTTTCTTATTTCTTGAAAAAGATTTTTGACAGAAAGGTGTATTTTACAAATATTTTTTGGGATTATTTGTCTGAAATAATGTGATGTCCGCCATAACTCCCCCAAGTAAATCCTCATTCAAGCTAAAGGACATCGGTCCGTCATTGCACTCCTTGCCCTTGCCTTTCCGAATTATTGATCATTACACGGCATAGCCAAAGAAACTCGCCATCTCGCGCAACCTTGAAGCCCAAATGAATTCTTCGGATTTTTCGCAATGTGGAAGTTGTCTTGCCGAAGGAAGATCCAACCGAAAATAAACAGGCGCCACCCGTTGACTTGAACCCGCCGCGTATGTTCGCCGGGTCACGGCGGCGGCGAAGGCGCCCTTATCGCCAAGACCGCAGCAAACCACCCCCGCGCGGTGCTAGTGCTGCTGGCCGCGGCGGGCCGCGATGCTCTTCTCGATCTTGTCCAACAATTCTCGTTTGGTGAAGGGCTTGCGCAAAAGATCAATGGCGTCGGGGTTGATTCCCCGG
Source organism: Rhodospirillales bacterium (assembly GCA_034003665.1). Lineage (GTDB taxonomy): Bacteria > Pseudomonadota > Alphaproteobacteria > Rhodospirillales > Shumkoniaceae > Shumkonia. The sequence goes on from JAVEYE010000060.1 coordinate 3,993, forward strand.
CGCGAGAACTCGTCGTGGGAGTAGCCCGACATCAGGACGACCACGATCTCCGGCCATCGCTCGTGGATGATTTCGGCCAAGTCCAGGCCACTTATGCCTCCGGGCATGATGATGTCGGACAGGACCAGATCAATCGCCGTTGCCTTTTCCAACACCGAAATGGCGGCCTTCCCGTCTTCGACCGGGATGGGCTTGAATCCCGACATCTTCAAATACTCCAGGGCGACGCCCCGCACGAGCGGATCGTCCTCGACCACCAGCACGTTCAGGCCGAGGGTTCGAACGCCCGCCCCCTCGGTCGAGCTGCCCGCCACGGTCGCTGTCGTCTCCGCAGTACAACGCGGCAGGTACAGTTCAACCACGGTTCCCTCTCCCAGTTGGCTCGATACCTCAACGAACCCGCCGGATTGCCGGACGAAGCCGAACACCATGCTGAGGCCAAGTCCGCTGCCCTTGCCTACTTCCTTGGTGGTGAAGAACGGATCGAATACACGGTCAAGAATATCGGGCGGCATGCCGGTTCCGGTGTCGCTCATCGACAGACAGGCGTAGTCGCCAGGCTCCACGTTTTGGTGGCGTCCCGCCTTGGATGCATCGACGAATCGGTTCTCCGCCCTGAGGACGAAGCTGCCGCCATTCGGCATGGCATCGCGTGAATTGATGGCGATGTTGAGGATCGCGCTTTCCAATTGGTGGGGATCGACGAGGAGTGGCCAAACGTCATCGCTTGCATGAACTTCCAGGGTCACCGACTCGCTCAGCGCTCGGGACACCAGGGGGGCGATGCTTTCCAATACGCGTGCCGGCGCTATGCGCTCGGGGCGAAGATCCTGGCGGCGCGAAAAGGCCAGCATACGGTGGGTCAACTGCCCCGCCCTTCGGGCCGCCTCGAGGGCCATGTCCATCAATTGCATCGCCTTCTTGTCATCAGCCTGAATTTTTTCCTTGAGCCAACTCAGGTTGCCCTGAATGACGGTCAGCAGGTTGTTGAAATCATGGGCAATGCCGCCCGCCAGTTGACCGATCGCCTCCATTTTCTGGGCCTGGAGGAACTGTACTTCCAGCTTCTTTCGTTCGGCGATCTCGGCGCGCAGATGGCCGGTCCTTTCCTCCACACGCTTTTCCAGTTCCTGGTTGGCCTCTTGAAGGGCCTTTTCGGCGTACTGGCGCTCCCCAATCTGCTGTTCGAGTGCTTGGGTCCGCTCGCGCACCCTCTCTTCCAGTTCATCGCGGGCGGAAAGGAGCGCCCGCTCGGCCATTTTCTGGTCGGTGATGTCGTGAACGACGACCAGGGTGTAGCCGTCCCCGGTCCGATGCTCGCTGATCTGGAACCAACCGTGGGATCGTTGAACCTCGAAGCTGCCAGAGGGGTTGCGATGCCGGGCCATCCGTTCATTGAACCACCCTTCCTGGTCCGCCAGGGCCTCGAGGATGACGCCGGCCTTGATCTCGGCCCGCAGGAGATCTTCGAAGGTGGCGCCGGGTTCCGGGTTGCCGGCGACGAGCAGGCGGGTGCGATAACGCTCGTTGGCGACCACGAGGCGATCTTCCGCGTTGAACAAGGCGACCGAGACGGGAACCGTTTCGATGGCCGCCAGAAAACGTTCCCGCACCTGGGCTTCACGGTGCAAAGCCAGGATCCTCTCGGTGATGTCGCTGCCGGTTCCGCGATAGCCGAGGAACTCGCCGGCCGCGGAATACCTGGCCTTTCCGCTGATGCTCAACCATCGGGGCTGGTTGTTTTTGTCTCGGATCTCGTAGCGGAAATCCCGGAGTGGCCGGCGCGCCCGGATGATGTCGTCAAGGTCCCGCCATGCGTGCTTCTGGCCGGAATCCGCCAGTTCCTCGCGCCTTTTTCCGATGAGGTCCTGCGGATCGAGGCCGAGCACATCCTTGATCCTGTCCGAGGCGAAGGTTATGCGCAATTCCGCATCCATTTCCCAAAGCCAATCCGAACTCGATTCCGCAAACTCTCGGAAACGTTCCTCGCTTTCCAGAATCTCCCTTTCCATGCGTTTGCGCTCGGTGATGTCCATGCCGATGGCACCGAGCCGGGTGATGACGCCGCGGCTATCGCGGATGGGAAATTTCGTCGCCAGATGGGTGCATCGGTGGCCGTTTTCCAAAACGAACTCCACCTCGAACGTGGTCGTTTCCCCGGTGGCCAGAACCGCGGCATCGGCGGCTTCGATGGCGTTGGCCGGCAGGTCGCCAAACAGTTGGCGCGCCGTCTTGCCCACGGCATCCGACTGGCGCACTCCGTGATGGCGTTCAAACTGCCGGTTAACCATCAGGAATCGCCCATCGGCGTCCTTCAGATTTACGGTCGCCGGCGAATTGTCCATCAATGCGCGGAACTTTTCCTCGCTTTCGCGCAATGCCTCTTCCATCATTTTGCGCTCGGTGATGTCCAAACCGACGGTGCCGATGCGGGTAACGACGCCGGCTCTGTTGCGAACCGGAAACTTGGTGATCAGGCGAATTCGCCGCCGCCCATCCGGCATCACCACGTCGGCTTCAAATGTCTGCGTCTTGCCGGTGGCGATCACGTCGCGTTCGGCCCCGGCAAGGCTCTCCCCCACTTCGGCGCCGAAAACCTCATAGGATGTGCGACCCACCGCCGCATGCGCTGGTACGCCGTGCTGACGTTCCCATTCCGCGTTGACCAGGAGATAACGCCTCTCGGCATCCTTGAGGTTGAGCGCCTGCGGCGAGTTGTCGAGCAGCGCTTTGAACAAGTCCTCGCTTTCATGCAGCGCCTTTTCGGTCCGCTTATGCTCGCTGACGTCGCGGGCCGTGCCAAGCACGCTTATTCCGCCGGTTGCGTTGACAATACGGGCCAGATTCAGGAGCACGGGAACGCTGCTGTGACCGTCCGCGTGTTGAAGACCAACCTCGGATCCCGAGTGGACGGCGTCACCGGCGACCCGTCGCCTGTAGAGATCCATCGCCAGGGAACGGCTCTCTGGCATCAGAAAATCGGTAAACGGGCGGCCGATCAGGTCTTCGACGCCGCCGCCGAGCCGTTCGGCGAAGGGGCGGTTTGCGAAGACGATGGTCCCTTCCTCGATAAGAAAGACGGCGTATTCCATGCTGTCCAAGAGATTGCGGTACTTTTCCTCGATATCCAGCTGATTTGCTTCCGCACGCTTGCGCGCCGCAACCGCCGCCGCCAGATCCCGCGTTCGCTCTCCTATCATCGCTTCGAGGGCGGCCTTGGCGCGGCGGAGTTCGTCCTCGACACGCCTGCGCTCGCTGATGTCAATCATGGTGATCTGAATGGCCGGCCCGCCGCCCCAATTAACGACGCTGGGGCACACCTCGACCCACATCAGCGATCCGTCCTTGCGCAAGGCCTGCAACTCGTAACGCGACGACACCGTTTGACCGCGCAATCGGGCGTCCGCGAAATTGTAGGCCCGCTTGTGCTCGTGAGGGGGCAGAAGTTTGGTCAGGGAGCCGAGATTCACCACCTCTTCCGGCGTGTCGTAGCCAAAGCTTTCGGCGCAGGCGCGATTGGCGAATAGCGGTTTGAAGTCGCGATGAACCAGGATTCCCTGGATCGAACCCTGGATGAGGTCGCGAAAGCGTTGCTCACTCGCCTTCAACTCCTCGGCCAACCGGCGGCATTCGACGGTCTCGCCGGCGGGCATCCCTTCATCTTCCTTCGGCGCGGGCGGATTGCTTCCGCAGTCCGTGCCGCGTCTCCGGCGAAGAATGGCCCAGAAGGATTTCGGCGGGACCTTGCTGGTCATTGTCCACCTGTGTCAGCAGGAACGATTTCTCTCGTCGTTAGCAGCCTAGAGGATGAGTCCCCCTCGTTCACGGACGCTGCCCGATGGAATCGGCTCCGATCCGCGGCGGCGTTCCGGGCCTTCCGGCATGTTGGATTTCCAGAAGATCGCGGCGATGGCTTCCTCATGGGTCTTGAAAGCATCGAGAACCTCCGGATCGAAATGGCCGGGGGCGGTGCGGCCGTCCCCTTCGACAATGATCCTGCACGCGGTGTGGTGGTCGAAGGCCGGCTTGTAAGGACGGGCCGAGCGCAGGGCGTCGTAAACGTCGCACAGTGCGACGATGCGGGCTTCCTGCGGTATGTCATTCCCAGCCAAGCCATGAGGATAGCCGCTGCCATCCCACTTCTCGTGGTGGGAAAGGGCGATCCGCGCGGCGCAATGCATGAGTTCGCTGTGCGACTGGCTGGTGATTCGATAGCCGATTTCGGGGTGCATCTGCATGATGCGGTATTCGTCGGCGGATAATGGTCCCGGTTTCAGGAGAATGGCGTCGGACACGCCGATCTTGCCGACATCGTGCAGCATGGCCGCCAACTTGAGGATATGGATGCGATGTCCCGCCCAACCCAGGAGTTGGGCGATGGAGGCAGCGTAATCGCCGATACGGCGGATGTGGATGCCGGTATCGTCGTCTCGATGCTCGGCGGCGATGGCCAGGGTCTCCACCGTGGCGATCTGCGCGACATCGATTTCCTGGACCAGGTGCTGGACCCGCGCGGTCTTCGACGCGACCGATTCCTCGAGTTCGGCCCGGCGTTGCATTTCGCCTTCCCGGGCCGCGATGGCGCTTTCGCACTTGTGAAGCGCAGCCATAAGGTCTGCCGCGGCAAACGGCTTGACGATGAAATCGCTGGCACCCAGGCGCAAGGCCTCGACCGCCTCGTCCACCCCGCCGTAGCCCGTCATGACGATCACCTCGAGGTCGGATCCACGCTCCCGCCGGAGCGCGGCGACCACCTCGAGACCCGTCATTCGGGGCATGCGAATGTCGATCAACACGATATCGATGTCGGGGCAGGCGCGGCTGCATTCCAACGCGCGCTCGCCGCAATCGGCGGTGACGCAGTGATAGCCCCGATCCGCCAGTTGGTCTGCCAGCGACTGGCGAAGCAATGTCTCGTCATCAACGATCAACAGGGTTCGTTTGCGCTTCCCGATCATGCCCGCACCAGATGCCATTTGCCTACCCGCTGAAGGTACCCCGTACCGGTTTCTGGACGATGACGAGGAAAGGGAAATTGGTAACGGTATGTGTCCAGACCGTTACAGTCTGAAACAAACGGGAGTCCGCCGACGACCTTTTAATCGCGACGCGGCTCCCTCGGCGTCGACTTGGGCGCGATGAATCCACCTCGCCACCTTGATGTCGACGAGCGTCGGGCTACACCGCAAGCCCCACGATTGCGGGGGATTCATAAGACGCTTACAAGAATTGCCCAGGCGCGGGTGGACTGGCGTGCGCCTTCGCCTCGTCATCGGCCGACCGCGCCCCCGCAAGGGCGACGACATCCTCGACGATCAGATAAAGGCAGGGCACCAGCAGCAGGGTGATGACGGTGGCGAACAGAATGCCGTACCCCAGGGAGATCGCCATTGGAATCATGAAGCGCGCCTGGCGGGAGGTTTCGAAGATCATCGGGGCGAGACCTCCGAACGTGGTCAAGGTCGTCAGCATGATGGGCCGGAACCGGCGGACTCCGGCCTGCATGACGGCTTGGACGGCGGGGATGCCGTCTTGGCGCCGACGGTTGGCGAAATCGACCAGAATGAGGGCGTCGTTGATCACCACCCCCGCCAGGGCTACGACGCCCATCATGCTGTTGACGCTGAGGGCATATCCCATGAGCAGATGGCCCATCACCGCCCCGACGATACCCAGCGGTATGGCCGCCATGACGATGAGCGGCTGGATATAGCTGCGGAACGGCACAGCCAGCAGCGCGTAAATGCCCATCAGGGCGATGACGAAGCTGGCGATCAGGCTGCGCATGCTGTCGCGGATTTCCGCCTGGTGGCCCTCGAAGCCGTACCCCAGGCCCGGGAAGTCAGCCTCCAGGGCGGGCAGGATGTCGGCCACCAGGGTGGCCTGGATGCGGTTGGTCTGGTCGTCGGGCACGATGTCGGCCGTGACCGTCACCGTCCGCTGGCCGTCGCGCCGGTTGATTGTGGTATAGGCGCGACCGCGCGACACCTCGGCCACCTGGATCAGTGGGACGTCACGTCCCAGCGCCGTGCGGATCAGCAATTGCTCGACCCCATACTCGCTGGCTCGCTCGTCCTCGGGCAGACGGACCATCACCTTGACCTCGTTGCGGCCGCGTTGTTGCCGCAAGGCTTCGACTCCGTGAAAGGCGCCACGCACTTGGCGGGCCACTTCGTAGGCGGTCAAACCAAGGCTCTGGCCTTCCGGCAACAACCGGAAATCGATCTGCGGCTTGCCGGCGCTCGATCCGTCGTCAATGTCCTTGGCCTGCGGGAATTCCGCCAGTCGTCCGGCCAATGCCAGCGAAGCGGCGTTTAAGGTGTCGATGTCGCGGTGAGTCAGTTCGACCGTCAGCGACGCCCCCGACCCCGGGCCGCCCCGATCGGATTCGAACTTGAGGGATTCAAGTCCGACGATGGTGCCGGTCGCAGCGCGCCACGCCTGGGTGGCAAGACCGGTGGTGAGCGGTCGAACATCGGGATCGGTCAGATAGACCCGCACTCTCACCTCGTTCTCGTCGACGGTGGCGAAAATTCCCTTCACCAGCCGGTCTCCGCCGTTTTCGGCAGCCACCTTCCGTGCGGCTTCGATCAGCCGATCGCGGACCGCCAGGCTCGATTCGAGCGGGCTGCCGTAAGGAAGGACGGCGGTGACGAAGGCAGTGTCGGATTCCGTGCGCGGCATCAGCACGAGCCCCATGCGTCCGCTTGCCGCATAGGCGACGACCACGATCAACAGGGCGGCGGCGGCGGCGGCCACCACATAGCGATGGGCGACGCAGACGCCGAGCAGCGGCCGGTAGGTTTCCTGGATGAAGCGCTGTAATTGTCTGGCCACGGCTTCCTGCCCTCGATGGGCCAACGTGCCAAGGCGTCCGTCGTGCGGCCGGGAGTACGCGAGATGGGCGGGCAGGATGAACAGGGCCTCGATCCACGACACCAGGAATACGGCGACCACCACCAGCGGGATCACGCTGAACACCTTGCCCATCACGCCGGGAACGAAATAGAGCGGAATGAAGGCGACGACATTGGTCAGGATGCTGAAGGCGATTGGACTCATCACCTCGCGCGCGCCGTGGATCGCGGCGTCAACGAAGCCCATCCCCTTTTGGCGGCATTCGTAGATGTTCTCGCCGGCAACGATGGCATCGTCCACCACAATGCCGAGGGCGATGATGAAGGCGAAGGTCGAGATCATGTTGATCGAGACGCCCGCCGGATGAAGGAACAGGAACGATCCCAGGAACGAGATGGGAATCCCCATGGTCACCCAGAAGGCCAGCTTGGTTTCCAGGAAGATGCCAAGCAGCACCAGAACCAGGGTTAGGCCGATGAACGCATTCTTGAGCAACAGTTCGAGGCGCTGGCGATACACTTCCGACTGGTCGCGGTTGACGGCCAACTCGATGCCCTGGGGAAGATCCGCTTCGATGGCGGCCAGAACCCGGTGCACCGCGTCGGAAACGCCGATCGGCGTCTGCTCTCCGACACGGTTGATCGCCAAGCCTATGGCGGGCTTGCCGTTGTAGGTGCCGATCCTGTCGCTGTCGGTGAAACCATCGCGCACGTCTGCGATGTCGGCCAGCCGCAGCACGGTACCGGCCGTGGTGGTGACGATCGGAATGTCGGCGAACTCGCGGGCCCAGTCCTTTCTGTCCTTGACGCGAAGGAGGATCTCCCCCGCGCTGGTTTTGACACTGCCGCCCGGAACCTCGACCGCCGTGCGGCCAATTCGGGTGGCCACCTCCTCCAGGGTCAGGTCATAAGCCCGCAGGTTGGCCTGCGGAATTTCGACATGGATTTCGTAATCCCTGGCGCCTTCCATGTCGACCTGGGTGATATCCTTGTCGGCCAGCAAACGATCGCGCACCTGCTCGGCCACCTCGCGCAACGCCCATTCCTCGACATCGCCGAACACCTCGACCGACACCACCTCGCGGACGAACGCCGCCATCGTCACGTCCGGTTGCTCGGCGTCCTCCGGCAGGGTGACGATGCGATCGACCTGTTGCTTGACGTCCTGGTAGGCCTTTTCCTTGTCCGCGTTTTCCAGGAGCTCAACGCTGACCGTCGCCCTCCCCTCGGCGGCGATCGAGGAAACTTCCTTGACGCCGTCCTGCCCTCTCACCGCTTCTTCGATGGCAAGGACGATGCCGCGTTCCACTTCCTCCGGGCTGGCCCCGGGATAGGAAACCGTGATCCCGATCGTATCGATCTCGAATTCGGGAAAGACCTCCTGCTTGATCTGCAGGGCAACGAAAAGACCGCCCAACAAAAGCACCAGCATCAACAGATTTGGCGTCACGCGATTGGCCACCATCCAGGCGATGGGACCACGAAACGGTTGGGCGCCGGGGAGCTTCATTGTCCGCTCTCAACCGGTGCGGTGCTCGATATCATTGCAGTGCCGTCAGCTTCGCGGGTTCGTAGGGCCATGCCATGCACCGGAGCCGCCAATCCGGTTGCGACGATCCGTTCGCCGGCTTCCAGTCCCTTGTCGATCAGCACGCTGTCTCGGCCACGAAACAGCAGATTGACCGGGCGAATTTCCAAGGTGCCGTCTGGGGCAAGGAGCCACACCTGATTTCCGTCGCGAATAAGGTGGCGTTCGAGGATGGCCACCGGGCCGACCTCGATGCCCGCGATTTCGGCGCGCACGTAGGCGCCGATCAGCAGCACCGGCTTGCCGGCGTTTTCATCCTCGAGAGCCAGCGGGTCGTCGACGGCGACCAGAAGCTGGGCCATCCGCCCCTCGCTTTCGAGTTGGCTGGCCAAACGGGCGATCCGGCCCTCCCGGAAAACGTCGGCTCCCCATGCGGCCTCGTTGAATATGCGCACGGCCGACCCCGCCTCACCGTTCCGCTGCGGGACACGCAGCCACTTCAACTGGTCGACCGGAACCGCCACCTCGATCAAGTAAGAATCGGTGCCGACCAGGGTGGTCAGCGAGGTCGTCGTCGAAACCTGCGTGCCGACGTTGACATCGCGCGACTGAATGATTGCGTTGAACGGCGTGGTCACGCTGGTCCGCGCAAGATCCAACTTGGCTTGCTCGAGGGCCGCTTTCGCCGTATCGACGGCCGCCTGAACGCTTGCCAATTGCGGCTGGCGCAACACCAACTCGCGGTCCTCGGGGCGAATCGTTTCGCCCAGCAGTTCATACTCGCGTTGCGCGACCGACTGCTGGCCGCGCTCAATCTTCAGGTTGCTCTCGGCAGTGGCCAGGGCGGCGGTCCGTTGCCGTACGACCAGTTCGAAATCCTTGGCGTCGATCCTAAGTAACGGATCGCCCGCACCCAGGACGCCCCCTGGGATGAAGTCGTCGCTCACCCAGGCGACCCGGCCGCCGACCTGGGGACGCAACTCGACCCGGCGGTCGGCCGTGACCGAGCCCATGGCGTGAATTGTCACCACCGTGCGGGCGACACGCGCCGGCGTCACTTCGACGAGTTTGGCCTGGCGAGCCGGCGCCTGTCGTTCGGCTCTCGGCCCTGTTTCAAGCAAGCCGAGGGCTAGGCCACCGCCACCGAGCAAGATGGCGATCGGCAGTGCCACTTTGAGAGTCGTCGCCATCAGGCGGCGCGCCCCGTTGGGTTGCGGCCGGACCTCGGCTATCCCCTGATCGGCGTGATTGGGCACGGTTTCCAGGGACATATAGGCTATCCTTCTTGCCCTTGCGTGGCGGCGGGTTGCACATCGATGGGGGCGGCCTCGGCCGTGATCCCTTTGCGGTCAGGCGGAAGCATCTCCCACCCTCCGCCAAGGGCGCGGCACAGATCGATCCGATAGTCGATCAAGGTTCGCTGGGCCTGCAGGTAGGTACGCTCGAGGGCCTGGCTGATCAGTAGGGCATTGAGAACCTCGATGTAATCGGATGCCCCGCCGATATACGTGTCTCGAATGCGCTGGAACGCCTGGTCCGCCAACACCATCTGGCTTTCCAGACTGGCCAAATAGCGGCGCTGCCTGTCTTCCTGGATGATTGCGTCCTCGACTTCGCCCAACGCTTCGAGAACCGCCGTGCCGTAGTCGTTGAG
>JAVEYE010000061.1:0-13962 GCA_034003665.1 Rhodospirillales bacterium
ATAGACGCCGTCATAGGCGCAACGGGCGAGACCACCATTGGATGCGAAGGCCCCCATCAGGATGAACAGCGGAATGGATGCCCAGGTGGGTGCAGCGATCGAATGATAGGAGGCCTGGCCGAGCAACGTCACCGAGCTGTCGAAACCAAGCAGAATGACGCTGACGGCAAACCCGCCCAGCAAGAAGGTAAGTCCGATCTGCACGCCGATCGTCATCAGGATCAACAGCAGGCCGATACACAGGATGCCGCCCGTCAGAAAGTCCATTTCTTGGTTCTCAGCAATATCAAGTTAAAGAACGCCGCGGGATCGTGTCACAGGAAGTCTCTGCCCCCATGGACCGGCTCGGTCAGGTCATTCTGACGGATCCGACGAATCGCGTTGCCCATGTTGATGAACCCCTGGAGCACGAAGAAAACCATGCCGATGACCATGACGAACTTGGTCGGCCATAGGGGGATCTCGATGGTGCCCTCGATGGCGGTCTTGGTCAGGAACGACGACCACGCATCGGTAACGACGGCGTAAAACAGCAGACAGATGGTGATGATGGCGATCAACTGGCTCACGGCAAGCATCACCAGCCTCGCCCGCGCCGGCATCGCGTTGAGCGCAAATTCCAGGGAAACGTGTTCCCCCTTCTCTTCGCAGCGCGCGAACCCAAGGTAGACGACGATCATCATCACGAAGACCGACATCTCGGCCATGCCCTGCAGGGGCGTGCCGATGCCGCGGGCGACGACGTCGGCGATCAGTAACAACATCATCACCACCATCAGCCAGCCGGTGAAGGCGGCCAAGTGGCGGTTGATCCAATGAGCGAAACGTCCCATGACTGAAATCCGACGCCACTCTCCTGCCGCGGACGAAATATCCGCCCGCGGCAGGGAATGGCTGTTTGTAGCGTTCGGTTTAGCGGTTCATCGCCTGTTGATGAAGGGCGCGAACCTTCTCCATCGCCCCGGCGGCATCCTTCATGCCGGCCTTTTCCGCCTCGGCGACCCAGTCGGCCTGCAACTTGGACAGCTTCTCGGCGTTCTCCCAACGGAGCACGTCTTCGGTCGACAGTTCGGTCACGGTGTATCCGGCCTTCACTTGGGCCTGCCGGACGCTCTCGAAGGCGGCGTCGTAGACCGCGTCGAACTTCTGCTCGGCAATCTCGGAGGCCTTCACGATAGCCTGCTGCACGTCCTTGGGCAGGCTTTCGTACTTCTTGATATTCATCAGGTGGACGAACGGCGTCGCGTACCACAACTGCTTCGAGATTATGATGTTTTTCCCCACCTCGTCGAACTTCATCAGGTGGAGGCCGTCATAATTGGTGAAGCAGCCCGTAATGGTGCCGGTCTGCAAGGCCATGTAAACGTCGTCCCACGGCACGGACACCGGAACGGCGCCGGCATTCTCGAGGAAGCGAAGTTGCCATTTGCCGCCGCCGCGCCATTTGTCGCCCTTGATATCGGCCAGGGTCTTGATCGGCTTGGTGGCGACGAAGGCGCCAGGCAAACCGGCGGTGACCATCACCGGCATGACGCCCACCTTGGTAAGTTCTTCCTTGATCTGGGGAACTTCCTCGTAGGCCTTCCGATAGAGCCAGATCATGTCTGCGTACTTGTTCGGCCCGCGCGGGAACAGATTGAAGATGGAGTGGCCCGGCAGTTCGCCCGGATAATGGCCGGGGAAAATGAATCCCAGGTCGGACACGCCGGCACCGGTCCCTTTCAGGGCCTCTTTGGAACTCATCAGGGCGCCGCCCCAGAAGTCCTGGATCTTCACCTTGCCGCCACTTTGCTTCACGATCTCGGCAAGCCAGACGTCCTTGGCGAAATTGGTCCGCATGCCGCCCAGCGGATCATGATCGGAATACTTGAGCGTGATGTCTGCGGCACCGGCGCTGCCAACGCTCCAGGCGAACAGGGCTGCGGCGCCCGTCGCAAGGACCATGGTCCGCCGTGACAGTTTCTGACACGTCTTGACACTAGGCATGGGTATTACCTCCGCTTGATTGTTCCTACCCCGAAATCATCGTATCAGCCGACCACAGCCGACCGACAACAATGGAGAAACGCGCCGGAAGAGGAACGGAAGTCACCCGCGGTGCACAGGGCTTAGTGGCCGCCATATGTCGCCTCCATGCGGACGCTCCCGGTTGGGTTGATGCGCACCATCCTTTGAACGCCCCCGAAACCCGACCCTCCCCTGGACCGCATCCCGAGACGCCTGCGCACCGTCCGGCGTTGTTGCCATCATCATAAAAGTCCGCCCAATGGCTGTCTTATAAAATGAGGGGTAGAGAACTATAACTGAAATATATAGATTGGCGACATGAACTTGCGCCAACTCGAAATTTTTCGCGCTGTCATGCAGGCCGGGACAACCAGCGGGGCCGCCCATATCCTCGGTATTTCGCAGCCTGCCGTCAGCAACATGATCCGACACATGGAGGCACAGTCGGGAATCAAGCTGTTCAACCGCTATAAGGGCCGATTGTGGCCGACGGAAGAGGCGGGCATTCTGAACCACGACGTCGAATCGATTTTCGTGATGTTCCGCTCGGTCAGCCAGAAGTTGCAGGACCTTCGCGAATCCCGGGTTGGGTCCATCAAGATCGTTTCGGTTCCGAGTTTGGCGCAGTCGGTGCTTCTCAGCGCCACGCGCTCGTTCCTGGTGGATCGGCCCAACGTCAGCATTTCTCTGGACTTGGAGCGCATGGAAGGGGTGATCAACCGGGTCGATCACAACCTCGCCGATTTCGGCTTGACGCTCGCGTTCTCGGGCTATCCGTCGATCGAAGCCAAGCCCATGCATCTCGGATGCATGGTCTGCATCATGCCGGCCAACCATCCGCTGGCCGAACTGGAAACCGTGCGGGCAGCGGACATTCGCAAGCATGCCTTCATCACCATGGAACGCGGCACGCCGCTCGGCAGCATCGTGGCCAACGCCTTCACCACGGCGGGCGAGGATTTCTCGTGGGTGGTCGAGACCCGGTACAGCAACATGGCCTACTCCCTGGTTGAAACCGGCCTTGGCGTTGCCCTGATCGACGAATATTACGCGCGTTCGCATGCCAGCAAACATGTCGTCGTGCGCCCGTTCGTGCCGACCATTCCCTTGACGGTCTACGTTCTGTTTTCCCGTCTGCGGCCGCTGCCCAGTCTGGCCAAGGCCCTGATCCGCGAAATCGAGAACGCATTCCTCGACCTTTCGGCGCCCACGCGATCGAAATAACCTTTGATTATTTGAATTGCGCGAATTTGTATAGGAATGTGCTGCCCGGAGCGGCTAACATTCCATTTGTCCGGTGTGGCTATCGCCTCCGGGGTCCTATCGTCCGGATCCGTGCCGCGCCGCTTCTTGGTTGGGAATCGCAACAAAAGCGAGGGTACGAAGATGGCCGGTTTCGATTTGGTCGTTAAGGGAAGGCTTGTTCTTGCAGACCGCGTCATCGACGACGGATATCTGGCCGTCACTGACGGCCGAATCGCCAAGATCGGTGCCGGCGCCGCCCCACAGGCCAAGGAAACGGTCGATGCCACGGGCCAGTTCGTGTTGCCGGGGGCCATCGATGGCCAGGTCCACGCCGGAAGCCAGAAGCCGCCCGAAGGCATCCTGCGCTCGACCCGCGCCGCCGCCGCCGGCGGCGTCACCACCATCATCGACATGCCTTATGACGATGCCGGCCCGGTGGTCGATGCCGAATCGTTCCGCGCCAAAGTTGCCGTCGTCGAGAGAGAGGCCATGGTTGATGTCGGCCTCTACGCCACCATCCGCAAGGAGAATGGCGTCATTGCCATTCCGGGCCTGGTCGAAGCCGGCGCCTGTGCTTTCAAGTTTTCCACCTACGAAAGCCATCCGGTGCGTTTCCCGCGCATCAAGCCGATCGACATGCTGGCCGCCTTCGAGGCGCTGGCGCCGACCGGCATTGGCGCCGGCGTGCACAACGAGAATCAGGAAATGGTCGATTTCTTGATTCAAAAGCTGCAAGCCGAAGGCAAGACCGATGCCGAAGCCCACGGCATGAGCCGCCCCCCCATCGCCGAGGCGCTGGCCATGGCCGAGATTTACGAATTGGGCGCAGCCGCCAACTGCCGTGTGCACGTGGTCCACTGCTCGATTCCGCGCGGCATCGAAATCACCGAGTCCTATAAGCGCCAGGGCGTCAAGGCGACCGTCGAGGTCTGCGTCCACTATTTGATGCTGGACGAGGAGGACATGAAACGGGTCGGCCCCTTCGGAAAGATCAATCCGCCGATCCGGCCGCGCGAAACCGTGGAAGCCATGTGGGGGCACGTGGCGGCCGGCCACATCGACTTCGTCTCGACCGACCATTCGCCGTGGCCGGTCGAAGTGAAGAGCAATCCCAACATCTTCAAGAACGCCTCGGGCGCCCCCGGGCTGGAATCCCTGATTCCTGCCTTGTACACCGGTTGTGAACAGCACGGTCTGCCGATCACCACGGTCGCCAGACTGGTCGCCGAGGGCCCGGCCAAGTACTTCCTGCTGTATCCCCGCAAGGGCGTGCTCCGCGAGGGCTCGGATGCCGACTTCGCCATTCTCGAACCGGGCCGTTTCACGTTCGATGCCAAAAAGACGGTAACCATCGCCGACTGGAGCCCGTTCGACGGCAAGGAGTTCACCTGTCGGGTGGCGGCCACCTATCTGCGCGGCCGCAAGGTGTGGGACGGCCGGACGGTGCTTTCCGAGCCCGGTTACGGCAAGTTCCTCCGGCCGCTCAAGAGCGCCGATGCCGCCTAGGATCAACGCCGAGCGCCTTTGGCAGCGGGTCGAGGCGCTGGCCGCCATCACCGACCCCGCCTTGCCGTTCACGCGTCGTTCATTCTCGGCCTTGCATGCCGAGGGTCGTGTTCGGTTGCGAACTTGGTTCGAAGAAGCCGGCCTCGCCGTCCGCCTCGACACCGCGGCCAACCTGATCGGCCGACGGCAAGGCACCGAGGCGGGTTGGCGTCCGCTGATGATCGGATCGCATTCCGATACCGTACCCAACGGCGGGCGATTCGACGGCATAGCCGGCGTGTTGACCGCTCTTGAAGTCGCCAACTGCCTCGCCGACAGCGGCCAACAGCTTCGCCATCCGCTTGAAGTCGTCGATTTTTTGGCCGAGGAGCCCAGCGAATTCGGCATGTCCTGCGTCGGTAGCCGAATTCTCGGCGGTCGCCTGGGGCGTGATGGACTGGCTTTGTCCAATGCCCAAGGTGAAACGCTGGCCGAGGGCATCCGGCGCATGGGCGGCGATCCCGATCGGCTTGATGAGGCCGTTCGTGGACCGGGCAGCGTCGCAGCCTACATGGAATTGCACATCGAACAGGGACCCGTCCTCGAAAATCGAGGTATCGGCGTCGGCGTCGTCACCGGGATCGTCGGCATCACCCGCTACGCCATCATCGTCGAGGGCAGGGCCGATCATGCCGGCAACACACCGATGGGCATGCGCCAGGATGCGTTGACCGCAGCCGCCCTGTTGATCCTTAAGGTCGAGGAGGAGGCCAACGCCCTCGACCGATCGAGCGGCTTCTTCGTCGGCACTGTCGGCCAACTGGCGGTGGAGCCCAATGCCGCCAACGTCGTGCCGGGACGGGTGCGCCTGACCGTCGAGTTCCGCAGCGCCTCAGATGCCGCCCGCCGATCCTTCATCGAGACGCTTCAGAAGTTCGCACGGGAATTGACTGCGGAAGCCGGGGTAAGGGTCTCCTTCGAGCGACTCAGCGACGCGGCCCCCGCCATCTGCTCCGACATCGTTCGCGGCGCCATCCGAGACGCCTGCGCCGCAAACGACATCGACTGCATCGACATGGCCAGCGGGGCCGGACACGACGCCATGCACGTGGCCAACGCCGGACCAATGGGGATGATCTTCATTCCCTGTCGGGGCGGCCGCAGCCACTGTCCCGAGGAGTGGGTGGAGCCGAAAGACCTGGCAGGCGGCGCCGCCGTCCTTCTCGAGGCGGTGCTGGCGCTCGACTCGCGCCTCGATTAGCCCGCACCATTAGGTGTTGCGGGCGATCGGCGAGCAACGATTGCCGAGGCCGGGCTGTGTCGCAATGTAACAGTCGTCGCACGCAATGGCCGGATCGGCAAGTGGCGGCTCACCCTTTTTGCGGATGGTCGAGATCAGCCGCCAAGCGGCGTCGACCGCCTCGTCGGCGCCGTCGATCACCAGCATGATCGCACCGGCTCCCGAGCCGATCCCCCCGCTTGCCACCGGCGTCGCCTCGGCGCCGGTCAGCTGGCGGATGGCATCGACCTCGGTGACCACGGTTCCCGGCATCGGCATCATGCCGCAGCGTAGGCCGTGACAGCGCTCGCCGTCGATCTTCGACATGCCAAGGACATCGATCATCCGATCAAGCGGAACGGCCAGCGTCTTGTTCAGCGTCATCGGCACCAGGAAGCGGATCCCTTTGACCAGGATAGGCGGAAGATAGGCGCCGATCTCACCCCCGGTTGGGCTGGCGACCAAACAGCCGACCCGCCCCTGGGGATCGATGACGTTGCCGCTCTTGATGATGACGTCGTCATGATCCATGCGCTCGATGAACTGGGCAACATTGCCCTGCTCGTAGGTGAGCCAGCGTTCCTCGCCGTGATCGAGCACCAGCAGCTTTTCCTGGAAGCGGCCCTGCAGCGCGCAGGCGCCGCGCGCCGTGAAGAAGCCGCTGCAGTAGGCCCCGCGATCGGCCAGCGGCCGGCCGATCAGTTCCTCGATGACGAAGGCGTTGGTGGTGCATCGGGCCAGGCCGATGATTCCGTGCTCCAGGGCGTGGCGCACCTCGGGCATGCCGGCGATGGCCTTGGCGATCAGGCGCTTCGATTCCTCTGGCGACAGGGTGACGACGGCTTTCATGGGTCCTCCGATTTCATTTTCCCGGATTTAGCGATCCGGTTCGTGGTTGGCCGGTTCAGGCACGCCAATGGACGGTGGGAGTCGAAAGCATGTGCACCAGCACCGCCAGCGCCTGATCGAAGTCGGCGAAGTCCATGGCCTCGTCCGGATTGTGGCTACCGTTCTGGTTGCGGATGAAGATCATTGCCGTGGGAATGCCTTCGAGCGCAAAGGTGGCGGCGTCGTGACCCGCGCCGCTTGCCATCACACGGTAGGAAACGCCCGCCCGCTCGGCCGCCGCCGTCATCATGTCCTGGAGCGGCTTGGACATCACGGCCGGGGTGCTGCCGGTCAATTCACCCCACTCGAACCGCACGTGCCGGCGTTCGGCAATATCATTGGCGATGGCCAGAAGCCGTCCACGGACGGTTTCCAACGTCTCCTTGTCCTGGCTGCGCACGTCGAGGCAGATGTGGGTTTCGCCGGCCACTTTGGAAAAGCCGTGCTGCTCGGGATTGGTCATCACCTCGCCGAAAGTGACGGTCAGATCCCGGCCTGCCGTCAACAAATCGGCCCACAGTTCGTCCATGCGCAAGATGAGTTCGCCCGTGGCCGCCGCCGCATCCTTTCGATAGATGCGCGGCATGGCGCCGGAATGGGCATATGCCCCGATGCATTTGGCCGTCCGGTACCGAAAGCTGCCCCGGATGCCGGTGACGATGCCGACCGGCAGGTTCTCGATCTCCAGCACCGGCGCCTGCTCGATGTGCGGCTCGATGTAGGCCACGGCACGCGCGCGGTCGATCCTTGATTCGCCGCGGCGCACGGCCTCGGGATCGAAGCCGCCGTCCTTCATGTGGTCGGCCAGTGTGCGGCCCGTGTCGCTCCGCTTGAGGGTGTCGAGCAACCTGCCGTCGAAGATTCCGAGGGCCGTCTTGCTGCCGATGTAGCTGTGCGGAAACCAGCAGCTCTCCTCGGCGCGCAGCGCCAACACCGTGATGTCGAAGGGCGGCTTGACGCCGGCCGCTTGGAAAACCGCTTGGGAGGCAAGGCCGGCGATGACGCCGGCCGCGCCGTCGTAGTTGCCGCCGTGAGGCACCGTATCGACATGCGAGCCGATGTAGATGGTCCCCGAGCGATCCTCTCCGGGCTGGGTCAAGAACAGGTTGCCGGCGGCGTCGTGTGCCGCCTCGAAGCCCAATGCCTTCGCCTCCTTGATCAGCAGCTCGTGGGCGAAGCGCTCGCCCTCGCCGAAACCGACCCGGGTGACGCCGGGCGGATCCGCGGTTTCTTGGGCAAGAGTCTCGAACAGCCGGCGAGCCAAAGCCTGGCCGTAGGCAAGCTCTTCCTTCCGCCACGCCCGCATGGCCTAGAACTCCCGCAACAGACGCCCGAAGCCTTCCAGGCGGTCGTTCAGCCCGGCGGTGCGCAGGGCATGC
The DNA here is from genome assembly GCA_034003665.1 of Rhodospirillales bacterium. Lineage (GTDB taxonomy): Bacteria > Pseudomonadota > Alphaproteobacteria > Rhodospirillales > Shumkoniaceae > Shumkonia. The sequence goes on from JAVEYE010000061.1 coordinate 8,284, forward strand.
CAGAAGGTCGCTTGGTTGCTGGTGATCACCGGTTTCCCCACCGAGGCTTCCAACTCGTCGATCATCTCGATGGTCGCCAAGTTGGTGCAACTCAGGAAAATGACTTCTGATTCCGGACGGTCGATGTAGTGAACCAGCCGGAACAGAGATTCGGGCGGCACCCGGCCGATGCCACGGCGCTCCTCCTGGGTCTCGCCGAGGCGCAGGCCATACCATGCCGACACCTTGAAGCCGGATTCCTCCAGCAGGCGGACTTCCTCTTCATTGACGAAGTCGACGTAGGGGGTGCCCAGCGAAATCTTCTTGGCGCCGAACACCTTGAGCGCGGCCAGGACCGATCCAAAGGTGGTGACCGCCGGAACGCCGGCCGCCTTGACGATGCTGTCTTCCAGCTTCTGGCGGGGGATGATCACGGAGCCCGACGTGCAGCCCCAGGCGATGACGTCGACCTCGGCCGTTCCCAACTCGCTGGCAGCCCGCTCCGTCTCGGCACCCATCGCCAGGTAGGACTCCGTCGTCGCCTTGCCCAACAGCTTGATGCGCGCCGAATGAACCGACACGCCACGCGGCGCCATGTAGTAGAACTCGGGTTCATTCACCGTGTTGGTGGACGGCACAATGAGGCCGATCTTCGCCCGATAGCCGTAGGGGCTATACATTTGAACCGCCTTCATCGTGGTGCCGGCGACCTGCTCGGGCGAAATGCCTTGCGGCCGGGCCTTTGCGGTTTGCTTCCTGTTGGCCATTATCCGCGTCCTCCGATCTTCATCAGTTGCGGCACAATGCCGGTGGCGGCGTTGTACACCATCGCGGCATCGTTGGAGTAGGGGAGCCACGTGGCGCCGCGGCCCACCAGCTTCTCCGCCATCTCGGCGTTGTGGCAGCTCATCCCGTAGGCAACGCCGTTAGCCTTGCACGTAGCGAAGATGCGCTCTACCGCGTCGGTCACCTTGGGATGGGTCATCTGCCCGGGCACACCCAGATCCTGGGACAGATCGTCGGGACCGATCATGACGGCGTCAACCCCCTCGACCTTGCAGATGGCGTCCAAATTGTCGATGCCGACTTGGCTTTCGATCATGATGACCGACAGCGTCTGCGAATTGAGATGCGCGATGATGGCGTCTGGCTTGTCGACGGTATAGTCCGTATGCGGGCCGCGCAGGTTCATCGGCCGATTTCCCATCGGATGGTACTTGGTCGCCTTGATGATGGCGGCGATCTGGTCCGGCGTATCGATGGCCGGCAGCAGCAAGCCCTGGGCGCCGGCATCCAGCGGGCGGGTCAGATCGTGCGGTTTGATGGTGCCCGGCGTGCGCACGATCGGCACCAGACCGGCTTCGCGGGCCAGCATGACGAGAGACGCCACCGTCTGCATGTTGAAGTCGGTGTGCTCCATCTCGATGATCACGAAATCGAAGCCGGCAGCGGCGAAGATCTTGACCACCCGGGGGTGCGGACACAACGTGATCCAGGTTCCGAAGGCCGGCTTGCCCGCTTTGAGGAGGGCTTTCACAGGGTTGCTCTTAATCATCGTTCTCTCCCGCAGCAAAAGATTATGTCATTCGACGCCGGCTCGGGCCGTGGCCCGACGACCAGATCTCCAAAAAACGAAAACGCTCAACAGAAATGCCAGGGCGAGTCCGATCCAACCGCTGGCGGCGCCGGGCATCGCCAGGCACAGAACCATGACGCCGGCGAAAAGAACCCGCTCGAGCCGGCCGATAGCGCCGAAAAGGTAGCCCTCGGTGGCCACGATGTAAGCGGCAATTCCGACCGATGCAAAAAGAATCGTGCGAAGCAGCGTCCACGGAGACCAGTCGACGAACAAAAGGTCGGGATAGTGAACCAGCACGAAGGCTATCAGAAAGGCCGGCAAGGCCATGCGCATGGCATTCCACGCGATGGAGCCCGGGCTGGCCCCCGCGATGCCGGCGGCCGTGAAACAGGCGATGGCGACCGGTGGGGTGATGTTGGACAGCACGCCGAACCAAAATACGAAGAAGTGAGCCGCCAAGGGTGCCGCGCCCATCACGATCAGGGCCGGCGCGATGGTGACGGCGACGACAATGTAGACGGCGGTGGCGGGCAGGGCGCAGCTCAGCAACAGCGCCGCCACACCGGTCAGGAACAGCGCCGCGATCAGGTTTCCGTTGGACCACTGCTCGATGTAACTGGTGAAAACCTCGGCAACGCCGGTGATCGAGATGACGCCAACGATGATGCCGGCAACGAGGCAGGCAACGCTGACGGCAACGGCGGCCGCGCCACCCTGCATCAAGGCCATCACGAAGCGCCGAGGTGTAAGGCGCGACGACTTGCGCACGTAGCTGAGCAGCACCGTCGCCACGATGCCATACATCGCCGCGAAGGTGGGCGTGTAGCCGTCAAGCAACAGATAAACGAGAAGAATGATCGGAACCAGAAGATGGCCATTGGCCCGCAGAACCCGACTGAACGGCGGGATATCCTCGCGCGCCATGCCTCGAATGCCGCGCTTAATTGCCCGGCAATGAATAACGCCCAACAGCGACCCGTAGTAGAGTAGGGCTGGTATGATGGCACCGATCATGACGTCGACGTAGGAAATGCCGACGAATTCGGCGATGAGAAATGCGGCGGCCCCCATAATCGGCGGCATGATCAGTCCGCCCGTGGAGGCGATCGACTCCACGGCGCCTGCGAACTCCGGACGGAATCCCGCCTTCTTCATCATCGGAATGGTCAAGGTGCCGGTGGTCGCCACGTTGGCGGCGGCGGTCCCCGAGATCATGCCGGTCAGGCCGCTGGCCACGACGGCCACCTTCGCGGGGCCGCCCGCAAAACGGCCGGACAGCGAGAGGCCGACCTGCGTCAAGATTTCTGTGGTCCCGGTCGCCACCAGAAAGGCGCCGAAGATGACAAACAGACCGATGTAGGTCTGGGCGATCTGGAAGATGCTACCGAACATTCCCTCGCTGACGAGGTACATCCGCATCACCAGGCGCTCCGGCCTGACCCCGAAGTGGCCGAGCGGGGCCGGAAGCAGTTGGCCGTAAATGGCGTACAAAAGGAACAGGAAAGCCAGGGCCGGCAGCCAGATCCCCAGGCATCGCCGGCCGCCTTCCAACACTAGGCAAAGCGCCATGACCCCGAAGATCATGTCCGCCGTGGTCATCTCCAGGTTGCGGGCGACAAAGGCGTCGTAGGTCACGAAAACGTAGACGCCGCATGCCACGCTGGCGGCCGCCAAGAGGTAGTCGAGGAGGTTGGGCTGGCGCTCCTTCGCTCCCTTGCCATACGGAAACAATATAAAGGTAAGGGCCAGAACCAGGCCCATGAACACGGCGCTGCGCCGCATCAGGTCCATCAACAGAAAGCTGTTGATGAGCAGGATGAACACCGCGGTGGCGACGGCAAGACCGGCGGCAACCCATGCATGCCCCCCCCGCATGGCGCGACCGCCTCCTTCAAAACGAAGGATGGTCGGCGAGGTTGTCGGTGTCGTCTCCATGTTCTCTTGCCCCCGGGGTATCTCGTGCCAGCGCTCCGAAGGACGGGCGTCCCAGGCTCACGCGGCCGGCCTGGCGACACCCTATCCGTCGGTTCTGGTGGTTGCTACATGCTGTCGTAGAAACGCTTCGCCCCCGGGTGGATCGGCAGCTTGAGCGCCTCCAACTGTTCCGGCGCGGCTGACACGTCGAAGGTCGAGAAGGCGCCGTGCGCCTTGCGAAGGTCGCCGGTCTTGTCGTGCAGAAGCTTCAAGATATCATGGGCCAGTTGCTCGGGAAGATCGCTGGGCACCATAATCAGCGCCAGATGGGAAACCGTGAGAACCGGCTCGGGCTGATCGCGGTAGGTGTTGGCGGGAATCTTGAACGGCGCCTTCCAGCCGCTGTTCTCGACCACCGCCTTCTGTTCCTCAGGCGTCATAGAGTAGAGCGCGAGGCGGCCGCCGGAAGACATACGGGCCTGGTCGAGTTGGCTGTAGGGCACGCCGGAAATGACGTCGGCGCCGTCGATAATGCCGTTCTGCAAGGCGGCAAGCGCCTCGGTCTGGCCGATGTGCTCGGCCTTGACGTCCTTCGTGGTCAGATTTGCCCCCGACAGGATGGCCTCGTTCGACAGCAGCGTTCCGCTGCCCGGTGCGCCGATGGCCCACTTCTTGCCCTTGATGTCCTTAAGCGACGAGATGCCTGAATCCACCCGAATGACGACATGGTCGGTGTTGGTGAACAAGGGACACAGAACGGCCATGTCCTTGTAGGCCTTGCCTTCGAAGGTTCCTTTCCCGCCCATGGCGTCGCGGACCACGTTGTTCTGGATGATCGCCATGTTGGCTTCACCATTGCGCAGAAGCGACACGTTCTCGACGGATCCCGCCGACGACTGTGCCGAGGCCCGTACCCCTAGGTTGTCGTTGATCAGCTTGGAGATGGCGAGCCCGGCCGGATAGTAGGACCCGGACGTGCTTGCCGTGGCGATGTTGATGAACTTGACGTCGGCGGCGTTCGCCGAGGAAACGAGGGAAAGCGCCAGAACGGCTGCGGCTAAAGGTAAGCTGCTCGTCTTCATCGTTTCGTCCTCTCTGGTTCCGAATTGACGGGTGAGGCCGACGGATCACCGTCGGCGGCGATCCCACACCGTGGGATTGACGAGGTGGGCGGGACGCTTGCCCTCCAATACCTCGATGACCTGGGCGGCCGTCTGCATGGCGGTGCGCTGCAGGCACTCGCGCGTGGCACCGGCGATGTGCGGCGACAACAGGATGCGCTCAACCTTGCAGAAGGGATGATCGGCCGGAGGCGGTTCCTTCTCGAAGACGTCCATGGCGGCGCCAGCCAAGCGTTCACTTGTAACGGCCTCGACCAGCGCTTCGGCGTCGACCAAGCCGCCGCGGCTGGTGTTGACCAGCAAGGCGCCCGGCTTCATCAAAGCCAGCCTATCGCGATTCATCAGGCCCCGCGTTTCCGGCGTCAGCTGCAGGTGCAGCGAAACCACATCGGCTTGGCCCAACAGGGCGGCCAAGTCGTCGGCCCGTTCCACCCCTTCCTCCGCCAGAACGGAATCCTCGACGTACGGATCATAGGCGGCGACCCTCATGCCGAAGCCTCCCTTGGCTATGCGGGCCGTATAGCGGCCTGTTCGACCGAAACCAATGACCGCCAGCATTTTGCCCGACAGTTCGTGGAACTCGCCGCTGTAACGGAAGTCATAGCGGCCGGCCCGCACGGCGGCGTCAGCCTCCCGGACCCGCTTGGCCAGCGAGAGCATCTGCAGGATGGTGTGTTCGGCCACGGACTGCACGTTGGCGTAGGGCGTAAAGATGATCGGCAGGCCGATCTCGGTGGCGTAACCGACATCGACCGGATCGACCCCGATGCCATGGTTGCCCAACACCTTGAGCTTGGCCGCCGCCTGCATGGCTTTGGCATTGAGGCCGGCATTTCGGGTGATGGCGGCATCGGCATCGACAATCTCGGTGGCCACGGTGTCCATGTCGAAGGCCGAAGCCCGGCGAACTTCAATGCCCGCCTCGGTCAGAAGCCCAATACCGGCCTCGTGGATGGGCTGGATCAATAGACAGATAGCCATGTCGTTCGGCTCCTTGCGGGGAAACGACCGTTAGAATACGAAGGCAGCTATCGTTGTTCAATTATATAGTAATGTTATACTACTCGCCGCCATTGCGGGGGCGTT
>JAVEYE010000062.1:0-13942 GCA_034003665.1 Rhodospirillales bacterium
ACCCGGTGGAGCGATCGGGGCAACCGGCAAGCGCGTGGAACCCCACGACCCGCCGGTGCCGCAATCAGTCCAGAACCTTCAGGTTGTCGGCCGCCATCTTGCCGCTCTTGCGGTCGGAGACGAGCTCGAACTCCACCTTCTGGCCTTCACGCAGATCGCCGATTCCGGCGCGCTCCAACGCACTGATGTGGACGAAGGCGTCGTTGCCGCCATTGTCCGGTGCAATGAAGCCGAAACCCTTCTGGGCATTAAACCATTTCACGGTTCCCGTCGTCATAAGGAAACCCTTTCACATACAAGAGTTGTGCGTACCCGCCATCGCAGGCTGTCGAATTTGCATTTTCAGGAAAGAAGAATATCGGCGCCGCGCTGATCAGCCCAGCGCCAAGCCAAATCATCCGGCCGTCCATCGACACCACCGGATATGGGGCATGGAGCGACATAAAGCAAGCACGTTCGCATTCCTTCGTTGCGTTATCGGGCCGAATCGCCATGAAAATCCATGTCCTCTCGCCGTCGATGGCTCCCGGATCGGGGCTGCCCATTCTGGCTCTTGAGGCCGATGGGAACGTCAACTACGTTCGAGCACCAAGCGGGTGTCGGGGCGGAATCGCCTTTGCCGGTCCTCTGGACCGTTCCCGCTGAAAAGGATGGCGCCATGGCGAAGGAAATCGAACGCAAGTTTCTGGTGACCGGCAACGCCTGGCGCGAACTGGCCGCGGGCGTTCTCTATCGCCAGGGCTACCTCTCGACCGTCAAGGAACGGACCGTTCGCGTACGTGTCGTCGGCACCAAGGGGTATCTGACGGTCAAGGGGCTTTCGGTCGGCGCCGTGCGCAGCGAGTTCGAATACGAGATTCCGGCCGCCGACGCCGACGAGATGCTTGGTTTGCTTTGCGAAAAACCGATCATCGAAAAGATCCGCTACAGGATTCCCTTTGAAGGGTTGACCTGGGAGATCGACGAGTTTTCCGGCGTCAACGCCGGCCTCGTGGTGGCCGAGGTCGAACTCGCCGACGAGGCCCAAACCATCGTCAAGCCGGACTGGATTGGCCCCGAAGTCACGGGAGATCCCCGCTATTTCAACGCCAACCTGATCGCCCACCCCTACGCCGCCTGGGCGCTCCACCCTGACGGCCAGTGACACCGGGGTCCACCGAAGTATTCCTCAGGGATGAGCCGCCGAACCGATGATCCCCTGCTCCCGCAACGCGTCCATCACCCGGTCGGCCAGCACGCCGGCTTGCGACTCGGCGCTCGAAAGCCTCAATTCCGGGGCTTCCGGCGGTTCATAGGGGCTGTCGATGCCGGTAAAATTGACCAGTTCGCCCCGTCGCGCCTTGCTGTAGAGGCCTTTCGCATCGCGCGCCTCGCACACGGAAAGCGGCGCGTCGACGAAGATCTCGAGGAACGGATCCGGCGCGATCCTCTCGCGCGCCATCAGGCGCTCGGCCCGAAACGGCGATATGAAGGAAACGATCACGATCAGACCGGCATCGACCATCAACCGGGCCACCTCGGCCACGCGCCGGATGTTTTCGGCGCGATCGGCTTCCGTGAAACCAAGATCCCGATTGAGCCCGTGGCGAACATTATCGCCGTCCAGCGTGTAGGTGTGCCGCCCGAGGGCATGCAACTTGCGCTCGACGATGTTCGCGATGGTCGATTTCCCGGAACCGGACAGGCCGGTAAACCACAGCACGCACGCGGTCTGGCCCTTGGCGGCCGAACGGGCGCCCTTGTCGACCTCGAAACTCTGCCAGTGGACATTGCTGGCGCGGCGGAGCGGATAATCAATCATGCCGGCGCCGACCGTGGCGTTGGAGAAGCGGTCGATCAGGATGAAACGCCCGGTATCCCGGTTTTCAGCGTAGGGATCGAAGGCCAGCGGCCGGTCCACCGAAAGGTTGGCGACGCCCACCTCGTTGAGCTTCAGGGTGGGCGCCGCCGTGTGTTCCATGGTGTTGACGTTGATCGCGTACTTGAGGTGGGTCACCTGGGCGTTTGCGGTGGCCGCGCCAAGCTTGAGCAGGTAGCGGCGGGAAGGCACGAGCGGATCCTCGGCCATCCACACCAGATGCGCCTGGAACTGGTCGGCACAGGCGGGCCGCGCCCCGGGATCGGCCAGCATGTCGCCCCGCCGAATGTCGATCTCGTCGTCCAGGACCAGTGTCACCGCCTGGCCGGCCGTTCCCTCATCGAGATCACGATCGAAGGTGACGATACGCGAAACCTTGGACGTCCTGCCGGAATCGGCCACCACAAGCGGATCGCCGCGCCCGATCCGGCCCGAGGCGATGGTGCCGGAAAAACCCCGGAAGGTGTGGTCGGGCCGGTTCACCCATTGGATCGGCATCCTGAACGGCCGCGACCGCGCCAAGTCGGCCACCGTCACCGTTTCCAGCCAGCCCAGTAAAGTCGGCCCCTGATGCCAGGGCATGGCCGGGGTCGTTGCCATGACGTTGTCGCCCTTGAGCGCCGAAACCGGAATGCAGGTTGCCTCGGCAAAGCCCAGGCGGCCGGCCAACGCCTCGTACTCGGCGCGGATCGTCTCGAAGCGGGCCCGTTCGTAGCCGACGAGATCCATCTTGTTGACGGCCAGCACGACATGGCGGATGCCGAGCAGCGAAGCGATGAAGCTGTGGCGGCGGGTCTGCGGCAGGATGCCCTTGCGGGCGTCGACCAGCAGGACCGCGGCGTCGGCGCTCGAGGCCCCGGTCGCCATGTTGCGCGTGTACTGTTCGTGGCCGGGCGTATCGGCCACGATGAAGCGCCGGCGGTCGGTCGCAAAGAAGCGATAGGCGACGTCGATGGTGATGCCCTGCTCGCGTTCCGCCTGCAAGCCGTCAAGAAGCAGGGCGAAGTCGATGTCGCCACCCTGAGTGCCGACGCGCCGGCTGTCGCTCTCCAGCGCCGCCAGCTGGTCCTCGAAGATCAGCTTGCAATCCCACAGCAGCCGCCCGATCAGCGTGCTCTTGCCGTCGTCGACGCTGCCGCAGGTGATGAAGCGCAGGAGGTCCTTGTGCTCCTGCGCCTCAAGGAAGGCTTCGATGCCGGGGGCGTCGATTGCGCTCGCCGAGCTCATCAGAAATAGCCCTCCTGCTTCTTGCGCTCCATCGAGCCGGTGCCGTCGCGGTCGATGACGCGGCCCTGGCGTTCCGAGGTTCGCGCCAGGAACATCTCGCGGACGATGTCGGGCAGCGTCGTCGCCGACGACTCGACGGCGCCGGTCAACGGATAGCAGCCCAGGGTGCGAAAGCGGACCCGGCGGATTTCCGGCGTTTCACCCGGCGCGAGCGGCATGCGCCCGTCATCGACCATGATGAGCGCGCCGTCCCGCTCGACCACCGGGCGCGGCGCCGCGAAATAGAGCGGCACAATGGGAATCTTTTCGCGGTAAATGTATTGCCAGATGTCGAGTTCGGTCCAGTTCGACAGGGGAAAGACGCGGATACTCTCGCCCTTGCGGATACGGCTGTTGTAGAGGTTCCAGAGCTCGGGCCTCTGGCGGCGGGGATCCCAGCGGTGCGCGGCGGTGCGGAAGGAAAAAACCCGCTCTTTGGCCCGCGATGCCTCCTCGTCCCGCCGCGCCCCTCCAAAGGCGGCGTCGAACCCGAAATGGTCGAGCGCCTGCTTGAGCGCCTCCGTCTTCATGACGTCGGTATAGAGGGCGGAGCCGTGCACGAAGGGGTTGATGCCCTGGCGCAGGCCGTCCTGGTTGGTATGAACCAGCAATTCGAAGCCGAGTTCAGTGGCCATGCGGTCGCGGAAGGCGATCATGTCGCGGAACTTCCACGTGGTGTCGACGTGCAGCAGCGGGAAGGGAATGCGGCCCGGATGGAACGCCTTGCGGGCCAGGTGCAGCATCACCGAGGAGTCCTTGCCGATGGAATAGAGCATCACCGGCTTTTGAAACTCGGCGGCCACTTCACGGATGATGTGGATGGCCTCCGCCTCAAGGCGCTGCAAATGGGTCAGGCCCGGCGACATCAGGAACCCCTTTCGTTTGAGCGGGCGTTGGAGGGCTTTTTGCCACAATCGTCCCAAGCCGCACCAGCCCCCCTTTTCTTGCCCCGCACAGGGACCTTTCAGGAATACCGCTGGCTGAACACCCGCCGATAGAGTTCCTCGTAATGCTGAACCATCAGGCCCCTAGCATGGCCTTCGTCGTTGCCTCCCTCCGACGTTTCCATGTCGTTGCCGTCAGGTATCACCACCATGCGGTCCGCCTGATAACCGAACGTGACGTAAGTGTCTCGGGCCTCATGCGACCGGCAGACGATGGCATGCGGCAGCCTGTTGGAAAGCCCGGCGCAGAGCCCGGCGCTGCGGTCCTTCTCCGTCGCACCGCCTCGCGCGTCGATGCCGTTCGGCCGAAGGCTCCAGATCACCGGCACCCTGGCGAAAAGCCGCGCCACCGCACCGCCGATCAGATCGGCACGATGTGTCCACGTCTGAACGAGATGAGGTCTGGTGCGACGGATCTCGGAAATCAACTCGATGCCCGCCGGGACGCGAACGACGCCGTTCGGAAGGGCCGCGTCGGCGGCCGGCACGGACTTTTCCATGAGGCGGATCACGCAATGACAAAAAGCCGCGCCGTCCGTGCGGGTCACAAGGCAGCGCAGGACGGCGTCCGCGCGGTCGCTCGAATCGTCGGCGATGACGTGGGTTATTCTAATCCTGTTCACGATTCTATGACCGCACAGCCTCCCGTTGAGTTTCGTTGCATTCCCTGCGTACGACGCCGGGACACGGCTAAACGAAACTGACCAATAGTGTCATTTTCCACGCCACGCAAGAACACCGGATTTCAATCGATTCAGGAACGGGCCGCCCATACGGTATTGGGCGCATCGGCGTGCCGCCCCGGGCACGGGAATGTGTACGGTTGAGGTTTGCGCGACGTTCCGATAGCCTTGCCCAATCAGGACGACGACCCGACGTCAAAGAGCCACCCGAAATGCCTTCCATCGTCGCATTCATCCCGGCGCGGTCAGGATCCGAAAGGGTTCCAGACAAGAATATCCGGCCGTTGCGCGGCCACCCGTTGCTCGCTTATTCGATTTGCAGTGCACGGACCGCCGGCATCTTCGAGGCGGTCGTGCTGTGCACCGACAGCCCTTCGTATGCGGAGATCGGTCGCCACTATGGCGCCGAGGCGCCGTTCCTGCGTCCGGCGGAAATCTCGGGTTCGACGTCGCCCGACATCGAATGGGTGGAGATGGCGATCAAGACATTGGCGGCTCAGGGGCGCCATTTCGACGCCTTCGGCATCCTGCGCCCGACAAGCCCGTTCCGCAAAGCGGAAACGATCCGCCGCGCGTGGGCCCAATTCGTCGCGGCGGGCGACCGGGTTGACTCTCTGCGCGCCGTCGAGAAGTGCTCCCAGCACCCGGGCAAGATGTGGATCGTGCGTGGCAATCGCATGCTGCCGCTCCTGCCGATGGCGCCGGGGGATCTTCCGTACCATTCCAGCCAATATGCGGCGCTTCCCACCGTCTACGTGCAGAACGCCAGCCTGGAGATGGCGTGGACGCGCGTGGTGACCGAGCGGCGAACCATTGCGGGCGAGACCCTGCTGCCTTTCTTCACCGAAGGCGATGAGGGGATCGACATCAACGCGCCGGACGACTGGTGGTACGCCGAACACTTGCTCGCCAACGGCGAAGCGGTGTTGCCCGAAATGGATAGAGACCCTTTTCCCGCGACGACCGCCATCTGAACGGTTCGCCGCCGCCGCACCGGGAGACCCAAGGAATGGAAGTCAGCGAGAACCGGCTCTACTACGCCCGGCGGAAAGAATTCGAACGCATCGTTGGTCTTCAAGTGCCGCAGGCGGAGTGGTTGGCCCTGTATGCGGATCTGGGCCGCCTCAACACGCTTTACATGATCGCCGCCGCCGGCTCGGGCCACATCGGTTCCAGTTTCTCGAGCCTGGATATCGTCGCATACCTGCATCGTTGCGAAATCGACCACACCGGCGGCGATCTGTATTTCTCGTCCAAGGGCCACGACGCGCCGGGTCTTTACGCGGTGTTGATCGCCGAGGGCGTGCTGGCCGAGGAAAACCTGCACGCGTTGCGCAGGATCGGCGGCCTGCCCGGCCATCCCGATGTCGCCACACCCGGAATCGTCACCAACACCGGCTCGCTGGGCATGGGCATCTCGAAGGCCAAGGGCATTGCCCTGGCCAACCGGCACATGGGCAAGAGCGGCCGCCTGTTCGTCATGACCGGGGACGGCGAGTTGCAGGAAGGCCAGATCTGGGAAAGCCTGGCTTCGGCGGCCAACCTTGGTCTCGGCGAAATCACCGTCATCGTGGACCACAACAAGATCCAGTCCGACTATTCCGTCGAGCGGACTTCCAGCTTGGGCGACGTGGCCGCCAAGTTCGCCGCGTTCGGATGGCACGTCGAGCGTGTCGATGGCCACGACATCGCCGCCCTGGCCGCCTGCTTCGAACGGCTTCGCAATATATCCGACACGCCGAAGGTGGTCATCGCCGACACCGTCAAGGGCAAGGGCGTATCGTTCATGGAGGGCACGTCGATCGACAGCGACGTCGACATGTTCAAGTTCCATTCGGGCGCCCCCGGCGCTGCGGATTACATCCGGGCCATCAAGGAACTGGTCGATCGGATGAACGACGGCCTGTTGCGCCTGAGCGCCGAGCCTCTTCGCCTGGAAACGGTCGAACGTCCGGCCGCAGGCGCGCAGTCGGGCGAGGCGGCGCGCCTGTTCCCCGCCTACACGGAGGCCCTGATCGAACACGCCGAGAAGAACGACCGACTCGTCGCGCTGGACGCCGACCTGGTCCTCGACATGGGCCTGATCCCCTTCGCCCAGCGGTTTCCCGACCGTTTCTTCGAGTGCGGCATCGCCGAGATGGACATGGTCAGCCAAGCCGGCGGCATGGCCCTGAGGGGGCTGTTGCCGGTGGTCCACAGCTTTTCGTGCTTCCTGTCGACGCGCCCCAACGAGCAGATCTACAACAACGCCACCGAGGGCACGAAGGTAATCTACGTCGGCGGCCTGTCGGGGGTCCTGCCCGGCGGGCCGGGTCACTCCCACCAAAGCGTGCGCGACATCTCGTGCATCGGCGCGGTGCCTAACCTCGTCGTCGTCGAACCTTCCTGCCCTCAGGAGGTGGCGCCGCTGCTGGACTGGTGCGTCAACCGCCACGAAGGCCCGAGCTTCCTGCGCATGATCTCGATCCCATACATGCTGCCCTACGGGCTACCCGCCGATTACGAAATCCGAAAGGGCCGCGGTGCAACATTGAGGGAAGGCCGGGACGTGGCGATCATCGGCTACGGCATGGTCACGCTGGCCGAGTCTGTAAAGGCGGCGGAACGACTGAAGGCGGACGGCGTGTCGGTGAAGGTCGTCAACCTTCCCTGGCTGAACCGCGTCGATGCCGACTGGCTCGGCAAGACCGTCGCGGGGATGACGCTGTTGGTTACCATCGACAACCATTACGTGGCCGGCGGCCAGGGTGACATGGTCATGAGCGCCGTGGCGGAACTCGGCCTCGGGCTTCGCTGCCGCAAGCTCGGCATAGCCGATGTCCCCCCTTCCGGCACCAACGACGAGGTCCTGCGCGCCGTCGGCCTGGACGGCAACAGCATCGCGGCCCGCATCGCAGCGTGGTTGCCCCGTAACTAAGATTTAAGATGTCCGCGGCCAAAAGCTTCCGGAACGGTTTGCATCAGACCCATCACCTTGGCCATGGTAGGATCGCCATGTGTCGGGGGGCAGGGTCCGCCAAAGCGGATCGACGGCCGGACGGGCGAGCCCCGAGACGATTCTGACACAAGTGCGGCTTGGCCGTTTGCATGCCGGACCGCGACGAGGAAGAACCAGATGACCAGAGAATTCCGCATCGGCAGTCACGTGATCACCGAGGAGAGCGGCCACTCCTTCGTCATCGCGGAGATCGGCCACAACCACCAGGGCGATATCGACACATGCAAGGCCCTGTTCAAGGGGGCGGTCGATGCCGGCGCGCATGCGGTGAAGCTGCAAAAGCGTGACAATCGGGCCCTGTTCAGCGACGAGATGTACGACAGCATCTACAACAGCGAAAACGCCTACGCGCCGACCTATGGCGCCCACCGCGACTTCCTGGAATTCGACCGGGACCAATACCTGGAACTCAAGGCATACGCGCAGGAACTCGGCACCGTGCTGTTTGCGACCGCGTTCGATTTTCCGTCGGCCGATTTCCTGGAAGACATCGACATGCCGGCCTACAAGATCGCCTCCGGCGACCTGACCAACACGCCGCTTCTGAAGTACATCGCTTCGTTCGGCAAGGCGATCATCCTCTCGACCGGCGGCGGCACCATGGAAGACGTCCGGCGGGCCTATGAAACGATCATGCCGATCAACCGCAACCTGTGCATCATGCAGTGCACGTCGGGATATCCCCCGGCCCATGAGGAACTGAACCTGAGGGTGATCGAAACATTTCGCCGCGCCTTCCCCGAGGTCATCGTCGGCTTTTCCTCCCACGACAGCGGCATCGCCATGCCGTTGATCGGCTACATGCTGGGGGCGCGGGTCTTCGAGAAGCATTTCACGCTGAACCGGGCCTGGAAGGGCACCGACCAGGCCTTCTCGCTGGAGCCGGCCGGCCTGCGCCGCGTCGTGCGCGACCTCGAGCGGGCCCGCGTCGCCCTGGGCGACGGCGTCAAGCGCTGCTTCGACAGCGAGAAGGCGCCGCTTTACAAGATGGCCAAGGCGATCGTCGCCGCCCGCGACCTGCCGGCGGGCACGGTGCTGGCGATGCCCGACCTGACGTTCAAGAGCCCGAACGACGGTGTGCCGCCCTATATGGTCGGCCACTTCATCGGCAAGGTGTTGACGACGTCGTTGAAGAAGGACGAGAAGATTACGTTTGAAAAAATCGGTTCCACCGTTCCAACCGACTGAGACCATGGCCGCACCCCTGTACAGCGCTGTCCGAGACGCGGAACTGGTGGCCCGCATCCGGAAGCTGCGCCTGATGGCGTTCGATTTCGATGGCGTCTTCACCGACAACGCGGTCATCGTCTTCGAGGACGGGCGGGAGGCGGTGCGCTGCAGCCGTCTTGACGGACTTGGCCTGCGCCGGCTGGAGACGGTCGGCATCGAACCGATCATCCTTTCCACGGAAACGAATTTGGTGGTTGGGGCGCGGGCGGCCAAGTTGAAGATCAAGGCGCGCCAAGGCCTGGACGACAAGCTGGCGGCGTTGCGCGAGGAAGTCACCGCCCGGGGCCTTTGCCTCGACGAGGTCGGATACGTCGGCAATGACATCAACGACGCCTCTTGTCTGAAGGCGGTCGGAGTGCCAATCGTCGTCGGCGATTGCCATCCGGACGTCCTGCCGCTTGGTCTCTACCGGACCACCCGCCCGGGCGGCAACGGCGCCGTTCGCGAGGTTTGCGACCTCGTTCACGCCGTCCGCACCGGCAGCACGGAGCCGTTGACCGATGAACACTGACCTGTTCGACCTTTCCGGGCGAGTCATCGTCGTTACCGGCGGCCTCGGCCAACTCGGCCATCAGTTCGCCACCGCCCTGACGGCGCGCGGCGCCCTGGTCGCGGTCCTGGACGTCACCGACGAACCGGTGGCCATCGAGCGCCGCTATGGCCCGGAGTGGAGCCGCGAGTCCCTGCTGTTCCTGCGATGCGACGTCACCCGCAGCGAGGATCTGCGGGCCGCCCTGGCGGTGATCGTCGAACGGTTTCAGGCTGTGCCGTTCGGTCTCGTCAACAATGCGGCGCTGGACAGCCCGCCCGATTCCCCGCCCGAGGAGAACGGTCCCTTCGAGACGTACCCCGAGGCGTCATGGGACAAGGTGATGGCGGTGAACGCCAAGGGGCCGTTCCTGGCCTGTCAGGTGTTCGGCGGCGCCATGGCGCAAGCCGGCCGTGGTTCGATTGTCAACGTCGCCTCGATCTACGGCCTGGTCTCGCCCGATCAGGCGCTCTACCAGTACCGGCGCGAGCGCGGCGAGGTTTTCTTTAAGCCGGTGGCCTATGCCGCCTCCAAATCAAGCCTCTACAACCTCACCCGCTATCTGGCCGCCTACTGGGGGGGGCGGGCGGTGCGCGTCAACGCGGTCACCTTCGCCGGCGTCTTCAACAACCAGGACCCAGAGTTCCTGGCCCGCTACAACGCCAAGGTGCCCCTTGGGCGCATGGCCCATGCCAACGAGTACAACGGCGCCATCGTCTATCTGATGAGCGACGCGTCATCCTACATGACCGGCTCGAACATGGTCATTGATGGCGGGTTCACCGCCCTTTGACCCGCGACAAGGATTGCGCCATGGCCGAACCGCTGTTTCCCAACCTCATCCCCAACCTGATCGACGGCAGGGAATGCCCGGCCGGTGACGGGCGCAGCCTGGACGTCGTCAATCCGCATGACGGCCGGACCCTGACCCGCGTCGCCCGATCGAGCGCCGAGGACGTGGACACAGCGGTGGCCGCCGCGACGCGCGCCCAGCCCAGCTGGGCGGCCATGCCGGCGGTGCAGCGCGGCCACATCCTGCACCAGGTGTGCAACGCGCTGGAACGACGCCAAGCGGACTTGGCGGCCATCGTCGCGCTGGAAGCCGGCAAGCGCCAGAAGGACGCCCTTGGAGAGGCCGGTGGGGCCATCCAGTGCGGACGTTTCTTCGCCGGCGAGGGCCAGCGGCTGTTCGGTCGCACCATGACCAGCGGCACCCCCGACAAGTACGCCATGACGGTGCGCCAACCTTGCGGCGTGGCCGGCCTGATCATCGCGGCCAACACCCCCGCCCCCAACTTCGCCTGGAAGGTTTTTCCGGCCCTGATCTGCGGCAACGCGGTGGTGCTCAAGGCAGCCGAGGATACCCCGATCTCGGCCTGGTTCATGGCCAGGATCGCCGAGGAGGCGGGCCTTCCCAAGGGCGTGCTCAATGTCGTTCACGGCCTGGGCGTCGAGGCCGGCCAGGCGCTGGTCGCCCATCCCGGCATCCGGGTCGTCAGTTTCACCGGGTCGACCCGTGTCGGGCGGCAGATCGCCGAGACCTGCGGCCGCATGCTGAAGAAGGTGTCCCTGGAGCTGGGGGGCAAGAACCCGCTGGTCGTCTGCGACGACGCCGACCTCGACGAGGCGGTGAAGTGGAGCTGCCTGTCGGCGTTCTCGAACGCCGGTCAACGTTGCGCCTCGGGCAGCCGCATCATCGTGTTCGACGCGATCCATGATGCGTTTCTTGACAAGTTCGCGGCCGCGACGCGCGCCCTGAAGCTGGGCGTCGAGGAGGACTGCGATCTCGGCCCGGTCATCAACCGCCGCCAACTCGACACCATGCTGGCCGCGGTACAGCGCGCCATCGCGGCCGGCGCCAAACCCGTCGTGGGCGGCGGCCGCGCCGAGGAAGTCGGCCTTGCCGACGGCTTCTACATGCAGCCGACCATCCTGACCGGCGTCGACCCCGAGGCCGAGATTTCCTGCACCGAATTGTTCGGCCCGATCGCCGCCGTCTATCGGGTCCGGGACTTCGCCGAAGCCCTGGCCGCCGCCAACCGCTCGCCCTACGGCCTGACGGCCTGCATTCATACCCTCAGCGTCGATCGCGCCCTGCAGTTCAGCCACAAGGTGCGGGCCGGCGCCACGGTGGTCAACGCCGGCACGTTTGGGTCCGAGCCGCACATGCCGTTCGGCGGCGTGAAGGACAGCGGCAACGGCACGCGCGAGCCCGGTACGGAAGCGCTGGACGTTTACAGCGACCTCAAGGACATCTATCTCAATGTCGTTCCCACGAGGCTTTAGGAAGGCCCCATGACACGGTCTTCCGATCGTCTCGTCTTCGTCACCGGGGCCGCCGGCTTCCTCGGCCGCCACGTGGCGGCGACCTTCGCGCGGGCCGGCTGGCGGGTGATCGGGCTCGGCAATGGCTGCATCGAAAGCGGCGATCGGGTGCGGCTGGGCCTGTGGGACTGGGTCCAGGGCGGCGTCGACTCGACGGCCCTGCGCGGACTGATCGACAGGCACGGCGAGCCCGACGTCGTGGTCCACGCCGCAGGCGGCGCCAGCGTCCAAGCCGCCATCGACGATCCCGACGAGGACCGCCGCCGGACGGTCGACAGCACGCGAGAGGTTCTGGATGCGCTCCGTCGTCGAGCGCCCCGGGCCCGGCTGGTGCTGCCGTCGAGCGCCGCGGTCTATGGCAACGGCCACAGCGAACCGATCCCCGAAACGGCGGTCCCTGCGCCGATCTCGGCCTACGGCCGCCACAAGCTCCGGGCCGAGGAATTGTGCATGGCGGCGGCGCGCCAGGACGGCCAACCCGTCACCATCGTGCGCTTCTTTTCGCTCTACGGCACCGGCCTGCGCAAACAGATCTTCTGGGACCTGTGGAACAAGTTCCGCCAAGGAAACCGGATCGTGCTCGGCGGCACCGGCGGCGAGACGCGGGACTTCCTTCACGTCTGCGACGGTGCGCGGCTTTTGCTTCACATCGCCGAAGGCGCGGGCCCCACCGATCCGCCGATTGTCAACGGCGGCACCGGTCAGGCCACCGCCATCCGCGATGCCGTCCGCATGGCGCAACGGCTGAGCGGCCACGATGCGCCGCTCGTCTTCGACGGCAGGCCACGCCCCGGCGATCCGGAACACCTGGTGGCGGCGGTCGACGGCCTGGCGGCCATCGGCTTTCGCCGACGGATCGCCTTGGCCGACGGTTTGGCCGATTACGCCCCTTGGGCCGATCATGCCGCGCGCCTAGCGACGCCGCATCGCGCCACCATGGCCGTCAGCCGCCTGATGGAGGCGTCGTGATGCCCGACCCCGTGCTGTCGATCGTTGTCGGCACCTTCGATCGGCGCCGGCAGATCGAGGAATGCCTGGAGAGCATCCGGCGGGAAACGCGCCGGCCGCACATCGTCTACGTCACCGACGCCGGCTCGACCGACGGCACCGTGGCGTACCTGGAATCGGTGCGCGGCGACACCGTGCGGCCCATCCTGGTCGGCGAGAAACGGGGCCAGGCGCGGGCCTACAACGACGTCTTCAGGCAGGTGCAAACCCCCTATGTCTGCTGGATCAGCGACGACAACGTGATCGTCGACGGCGGCCTCGACCGGGCCGTCGCCGTGCTCGAGCGCGATCCGCGCATCGGCATGGTCGCGCTCAAGGTCCGCGACGAATCGGGGCCCTTCGTCGACGCCCCCTATATCGGCGGCCTTTCCGCCCTGGGCATCCTCAACGTCAACCAGGGCGTGCTGCCGACCAAGGTGCTGAAGCAGGTGGGCGGCTTCAGCGAGGTGGTGCGCGACTACGGCATCGACCCCGACCTCACCGCCAAGGTGCTGTTCGCCGGCTACGACGTGGTCTACAGCCGGCGGGTGGCGATCCGGCACCACCGCAACTGGAGCCTCGATCCCGGCGCCCCTGAGACCCAGGCGTTGCGCGCCAGGCAGGAGCGGTCGCTCGACCTCTACCAGGCCAGGTACGGCGGCGTTCTGGCGCCATCCCGGGCCTTCGAGGCGAAGCGTCGGGTCTATCGCCTTCTGGTCAAGGCGCTGGGGCGACGCTGGCGGATGAATTCCGCAAAAGCCGTGCTGGGCCAGCTGCCGCGCGATTGGCACAACATCTTCAACGGCCGCTTCATCAGCATTCTCGATCCCATTGCGTGCCGGGGCCAGGACTTTCACCTGCGGCAGCGTTGGCCGGCGCATCGGCCCGCCCCGGGCATCCCGCCCGAACCGGCGGCGCCGGATGCAACCGCCGCGAAAGGACCCGACCATGGATAAGGACACCGCCTGGCTGGCCGCCCGGTTCCGGCCCGACGTGCTGATCGACGTCGGCGCCAACGACGGGGCCTATGGCGCCTTCCTGCAAAAGCAGTTCGGGGCGCAAGTCGTGCATGCCTTCGAGCCGCTGCCGCAATACGCCGGCGCGCTGGCCGCGCGCGGCTTC
>JAVEYE010000063.1:0-13880 GCA_034003665.1 Rhodospirillales bacterium
CGCCGGGCACCGGCCCGGGCTGGCCCGCCGTCAAGGAACTGCACGACATCTTCGAGGCGAAGAACGTCTGGCACGACTGGTCCTACTGGCTCCAGCAGTCGGCCAGCACCCCCGACGAACTGGCGGCCCTGCTCGACCGGGTCGAGGCCCGGCTCGACAACCTGCGCGCCTTTCTGCTGCCGCCCGAGTGGGACGAGCGCAAGGCCGAACTCCTGGCCGCCGGCCTCAAGCCGCCCCGCTACCGCGGCCAGCGCGGGCCAATCACCTTCGCGTGCAGCGTCTTCGGCCCCGAAAACCTGATCTTCCTCATCATGGACCAGCCCGACCTCGCCGCCCGCTTCCGCGACCTCATCCTCAAGGCCATCCTCGGCCGCGCCCGCGTCCTCGACGAGGAGGCCGGCTTCACCCCCGACACCGCGCCGCGCGGCTGGGGCTGGGCCGACGACAACTGCTGCCTGCTCAACCTCGACATGTACGAGTTCTTCGGCGCCCCCATCCTCAAGGGGGTCTTCGACACCTATTGCCCCGGACCCAAGGACGGCCGCTTCCAGCATTCGGACTCGGACATGGGGCACCTCCTCCCCGCCTTCGCCAAGCTGGGCCTCAACGGCACCAACTTCGGCCCGAACGTGATGATCGACCACATCCGCGCCCATCTGCCCGACGCCGTCATCCAGGGCCAGCTCGCCCCCTTCACCTTCAGCCGCCACGAGGAGGTGAACATGGTCGCCGAAACCATCCGTGACTTCGAGTATTCCCGCGCGCAGCGCGGTGTGCTCTTCACCACCGCCGGCTCGATCAACAACGGCAGCAGGCTCACCGGCCTGCGCCTCATCATGAGTGCCATCCAGCGCTACTGCCGCTACTAGGGGAATGCCATGGGGCGCTTCCGCGCCAAACACCTGCCCTGGTACCGCTGGGTGCTGAACACTCTGCTCAAGGCGGACTGGGCCATGCTGGCCATCGTCCTCATCCTGATGGGGACGGGCTTTCTTTTCGTCTTCGGGGTCAGCCAGGTGGTGGGCGGCCGTTTCGCCCACCAGTGGCGCGGACACCTGCTGTGGCTGTGTCTGGGCTCCCTGGTGGGCACGACCGTGGCCCTGCTGGACTACCGCTGGCTGGGGAAATATTCCTGGCTGGCCTACCTGGCGGGGCTCGGCCTGCTGGCGCTGCTCTTCACCCCTCTGGGCATGACCCTCAACTACTCCCGCAGTTGGCTTCGCCTCGGCGGCTTCGGCCAGCTCCAGCCGGGCGAGCTGGCCAAACCCGCCACCCTGCTCTTCACCTCCTGGATCGCGGCGGGGCCGCTGGTGAAGGACTCGCGCCTGCCGCCCTTCATCCCCGTCTTCCTGAGCATCGTCCCCCCCTGTTTCCTGATTGTCCTCCAGCCCGACATGGGGACGGCTCTGGTCTTCATCCCCTTCGCCCTGGCCATCTCCCTCGCGGCCGGGCTGCGCTGGCGCTGGCTGGTCATCGGGGCCGTGCTCTTCGTCGCCGCCGCCCCCCTGGCCTACACCCGCATCAAGGACTACCAGAAGGACCGGATCAAGGTCTTCCTCGACCAGCCCGTGCGGGCCGGCGTGGCCGCCCTCTCCCCCCTGCTGGACGAGGACCGGGAACAGCGTCTCGACGACGCCGCCGACCGCTTCCTGACCCGCTCGCGGGACGCCATCCACACCGACTGGAACGCCCACCAGAGTCTGCTCGCCGTGGGCAGCGGCGGCTGGTTCGGCAAGGGCTACATGCGGGGCACCCAGCACATGCTGGGCTTCCTGCCCCAAACCGTGGCCAGCTCTGACTTCGTCTTCTCGGTCGTCGCCGAGGAGACCGGCTTCGTCGGCACCGCCACCGTGCTCTGCCTGTTCGCCGCCCTCATCCTGCGCTGCCTGCACACCGCCTTGCTGGCCAAGGACCTCCTCGGCCGCTACCTCTGCGTCGGCGCGGCCCTGATTTTCTTTTTCCATGTCTTCATCAACGTGGGCATGACCATCCAGGCCGCCCCCATCATCGGCGTGCCCCTGCCCTTCCTGAGCCACGGCGGCTCCTTCATGCTCGGCACCCTCATCCTCGTCGGCCTGGTCCAGAACGTCCACATCCGCAGCCGGGAAGACGAGGGGAAATAGCGGGGGTCAATCCGCGCGGCGGGCGCTCAGGAAGGCGATCTGCGAACGCCAGGGCAGGGCGCGGCCGGCGAACTGGCCGCGGAACAGCCCGGCCACCGCCTCGATCTCGTCCCGGTCGAGACGCTGGGCGAGGTGGTCGCAATAGCTGGGACGGCCATCCGGCGCCGCCGGGGCAAACCAGCGGTCGAGCATCTCGCCGGAGATGATCTGGTCCGTGCTCTGGTTCCGGCACTCCACCGCGACTTCGGCGAAACCGTTGGCGAGCGCCAGGGCTTCGAGGTCGGCGGCATTCCAGGCCACCAGCCGGTCGCCACCCTGGTAGATGGCCTCCTCGGCCTCGCGCAGGCGCCCGAACAGGTCGGGGGAGAGGGTGCGGGCGTCCACCAGCTCGTACAGGCGCTGGGTGCCGCCGGGCATGGCCTCGGCCAGCGAGCAGATGCCGCCCGGACGCAGACGGGACGCGAAGGCGGCCAGGGCGGCGCGGCGGTCGCCCGCGTGCAGCAGCGCATTCCGCCCGACAATCGCGTCGAAGCGCAGCCCGGGCTCGTCGTTCCGGTTCAGGGCGGAATCCAGCTCCTCGGGGCCGCCCACCAGGAGAATGGGACGGCGCAGGGCGGGCATGGCCTCGGCCCGTTCGCGCAGGGCGCGGGCGCTTTCCGCCGAATCGGCCAGCGCGTACACCCCGCCCTCGGGGGTCTGGCGCAGAGCCTCCCAGGTGAGCAGGCCGGTCCCTGCCCGCGCATCGAGCACGGTGAAGTGCCGTTCCCAGCGCACGGCGGCGAACACCCGGTCGCGGATTTCCGCCAAGCGGTCGCCGACCCCGCCCACCGCGCGGGCGAGCCATTGTTCGAGGGCGCGGTCGCGGGGGGAGAAGGTGAGGATTTCGGGCGGCGCGCCGCCGGTGCTGCGCTCGACGGCGGCGGCGAGCTGGGCTTCGCGGCGGCGCTGGACCTGGTCGGCGATGGCGTGCTCGTAGCCGATTTCGCCGGGCTGGTAGAACACCTTCCCCTGCATGGCCTCGGGCAGATACTGCTGGGCCACCCAGTGGTCCCGGTAGGCATGGGGGTAGAGATAGCCCTGGCCGTGCCCGAAGCCCTCCTTGTCCCGGCTGGCGTCGCGCAGATGGTTCGGCACCTCGTCCTCGCGCTCGCGCTCGACCGTGGCCAGCGCGTCGAAAAACCCCATCACCGAGTTCGATTTCGGGGCCGTGGCCAGATACAGCGCGGCCAGCCCCAGATGGTAGCGCCCCTCGGGCAGACCCACCCGGTCGAAGGCCTCGGCGGCGGCGGTGCAGACCGCCAGCGCGTTCGGATCGGCCAGACCGATGTCCTCGCCGCAGAAAATCAGCATCCGGCGGAAGAGGAACCGGGGGTCCTCGCCCGCGTACACCATCTTCGCCAGCCAGTACAGCGTCGCGTCCGGGTCGGACCCGCGCAGGGACTTGATGAAGGCGCTGATGGTGTCGAAATGGTAGTCCCCCTCCTTGTCGTACAGCACCGCCCGCCGCTGGATCGACTCCTCGGCCACGGCCAGGGTGATGACGATCTCGCCCGCCCCGTCGGGCGGCGTGGTCTCGACTGCCAGTTCGAGGGCGTTCAGAATGGCGCGGGCGTCGCCGTTGGCCACCTCCGCCAGATGGGCGAGGGCCTCGTTCTCGAGCCGCACCTTCAGTTTACCGTAGCCCCGCTCGGCGTCAGCCAGAGCCTGCCGCGCCACCTGGCGCAGCTCCGTCTCGCCCAAGGGCTTGAGCTGGAAAATCCGGCTCCGGCTCACCAGCGCCCGGTTGACCGTGAAATAGGGATTCTCGGTGGTGGCCCCGATCAGAACCACCGTCCCGTTCTCGACCCAGGGCAGCAGGGCGTCCTGCTGCGCCTTGTTCCAGCGGTGCACCTCGTCCACGAAGAGAATCGTTCGCCGTCCTTGCTCGCCCCGCTCCCGCTGGGCGTCCTCGATCACGTCGCGGATGTCCTTCACCCCGCTCAGCACCGCGTTCAGCACCACGAACCGGCTTTTGGTCGTGTTGGCGATCACGCTGGCCAGGGTGGTTTTGCCCGTCCCCGGCGGACCGTAGAAAATCAGCGAGGACAGCCGGTCCGCCTGAATGGCCCGGCGCAGCAGCCGCCCCGGCGCCAGAATATGGCCCTGTCCCACATACTCGTCGAGCGTCCGCGGCCGCAGCCGCGCCGCCAGCGGCTGTTCCTTCTCGATCTGTTTTTCGCGGGCGTGGTCGAAGAGGTTCATGGTTGTTCCAGACTGCGCATCCGCCCAATCTACCCCCGCCCACCCGCAAGAAAAGCCGCCCCCGCCCTGCTCCTGCCCCTTCTTGACCCCGGCGGTTGGCGGGCTAGCTTCGAGGGTTGCCCATTCACCCCGGAGGCTGGCCGTGAAACTGCGCGTCGGGTCCTACAATGTGGAGTTCAGCAAGAGCACGAGCGCCGAGGAGGTGGGGCGGATGCTGCGGCCCTTCCGGCTCGATCTGGTCGGGTTCTGCGAGGTGCCGGACGGGGAGTGGACGGCGCGGGCCGGGCGGGAGATGGGGCTGGCGCATGCCTTCGACGGCGCGGTCACCTCGGCCCACCACGTCAACAAGTACAAAACCATCCTCAGCCGCGTGCCCCTGGTGCGCACGGGCGAAGTGTACGTGCAGGTGGCGGGCGGCTGGAATCCGGCCTCGGTGGTCGAGGCGGACATGCGGTTCGGCGATGTCCCGGTCCGCTTCCATTCCCTGCATGTGTGCTCGTGCGGTCTGCCCAGGGGGCACGCGCATCTGGTGGCCGAGGAGGTGTTGCGGAACGAGGGCGGACGCTGCACCATCGCCGTGGGCGACTACAACTGCCATCTCGGCGACGGGGACATGGACCGGCTGGAGGCCGCCGGTTTCCGCTCGGCCTGGCGGGATTTGCCGCTCGACACCACCAGTCTCTACACCTACAACGCCTTCAATCCACAGCAGAGCCTCGGCGTCATCGACCATATTCTCTATTCGCGGGCCTGCCCGTGCCGGGTGGTGGACGGGGGGATCATCGAGCTGGAGAAGCCCCTCTCCGACCACAAGCCCATCTGGGCGGAATTCGAGTTTTCCGCGTGACACATCCCAGGAGCATCCCGATGAAAACGCTTTTCACCGTCGTTCTGGCCGCGGGCTTGGCGGGTTTCGGGCAGGATGGGTTCGACGAGGCGATGCGGCAATCCATGCTGAAACGGAACGGCATGACTCCCGAGCAGTTGGCCGAGTATCTGCCCTGGGTCCATCCTCTGGTCACGGAGCCGGTGGCCGAGGGGATTTCCCTGGCGGTGCCGCCCGAGCCGACCCTCCGCTCGCTGGCCGAACTGGGCATTGTGGACGCGGCTTCGGGCCCCTTCGGCGCGGACCCCAACGGCGAGCGCGATTCGACCCGGGCCATCCAGGCGGCGGTGGATTTCGCGCGGGATCATCAGATGGCCGTCTTCCTGCGCCCCGGGACCTACCGGATTTCCGACACCATCGAGTGCCGCCAGAAACTGGCGGTGCGCCTGAATGGCCGCATCCACGGCGCGGCCGCCTTTCCGAACGTGCTGCTCGGCTCCACCGTACCCGGCCGCCGCACCGTTCTTCGGCTCGACCCCCGCTCGCCGGGATTCACCGACCCCGCCCAGCGCAAGATCGTGGTCCATTTCACCAACTGCAACTACGGCTACGACAAACGGGACTACAGCCAAGGGCCTCTCTGCCCCCAGGCGAACATCAACTACAACCAGGTCTTCACCGACATCGACATCGTGATCGGCGAGGGCAACGCGGGCGCGATCGGCATCCGCATGCAGGCCGCCGAGGGCTCGACCATCCAGAACGTCACCATCGACGCCACCCACGGGCACACCGGCATGCAGGGCGCGGCGGGCAGCGGCGGCAGCCATCACAATCTCACCATCATCGGCGGACGCATCGGCATCGACACCCGCGGCTTCCCACCCGAATTCAAGGAGGATGGCACCGGCACCCAGCCGACGCCCACCCTGGCCCATGTCGCCCTGCTCGACCAGACCGAGGCCGCCCTGGTCAACAAGTCGCGCGGTCCTCTGGTCGGGGTGGGCTGGCACATCCGCAGCGCCCTGTCCGAGCCCGTCATCCGGCTCGAACGGGACTGGCCCGCCGCGCCTTTCAACAGCGGGTTGGCCCTGATCGACAGCATTGTCGAATTCACCGGCGCGCCGGGCCAGCTCTGTGCGCCGACCAAGAGCTTCTACCTGCGCAATGTCTACCTGCGCAACGCCGCCACGGTTGCCCCGGAAATCGGCGGAGAACCCGGCGAGTGGCTGCGGATCGAGGAACTCGCCTACCCCGTCGCCCCGCCGCCCTTCCGCGAATTCCGCTTCACCGAATCGGTCTGGCTCGACGGCGCGCGTTCCGAGCAGCCCTTAGTGCGCCGCGAGGCCGGGGCCGCCCCGCCGCCGGACCTGCGTTCGCGCCACATCTGGACGGCGGACTCCCCCACCTGGCAGAGTCCCGGCGCGGTCAACGTGAAGGCCGCCCCCTATCACGCCGGCGGCGACGGCGTGACCGACGACACCGCCGCCCTGCAACGGGCCATCGACGAGCATGAAATCGTCTTTCTCCCCAAGGGCTACTACCGGATCAGCGACACCCTGCGCCTGCGGCCCCGCACCAAGCTGGTGGGGCTGGCCCACCACCTCTCGACCATCATCGCCCGCGCCCCCTTCGGCGCCCTCGCCGAGGGCGATGCGCCCAAGCCTCTGGTCGAGACGGCGGACACGGCCGAGGCCGACACCGTTCTCGCCTTCGTGGGCATCCGGCTCTTCGACGACGCCCCCGCCGAGGTCGTGGAAAAACACGGCGGCAACCTGCCCTTCTATGCTCTTTCCTGGCGCTGCGGCGGCAGTTCGATGGTCCGTTCGCCGGAAATCGCCCGCGCTCGTCTGCACGGCTACACCCTGCGGCCGCTGCCGGAGATGGGGCGCTTCCGCTACGCCGCTCCCGCCGTGCGCATCAGCGGCCACGGCGGCGGCAAGTGGTACAACTTCTTCATCCACGGGCTCAGCCAGGAAACCGCCGACTACCGCCATATCCTCGTCGAGGGCATCCAGGGCCCCCTCGCCTTCTACCATCTCCACGCCCAGCACGCCGACAGCTTCGCCCAGTGCGAATTCCGCCGCAGCGCCAATGTGGACGTATACGGGGTGAAGAGCGAGTATCAAACCCGCTTCCTCCTCGCCCGCGATTCCAGCGGCATCCGCATCTTCGGCCACGGCGGCAACGCCACCGCCTTCCGGGGGTCGGCCCACTACATCTTCGCCGACTGCGCCGACATCACCCTGACCAATATGAGCGAGAACGTCAACGTCCGCCGGACCGAGACCGAGACCATGCCCTACCGGGAGCATCCGGCGGAACCCTACGGCACCTACTATCCCATCGTCGCCATCCGGCAGGGCGTGGAAACCGCCATTCCCCACACCGATTCCCCCATTCTCTGGCGGATTGGCGGCAAGTGAGACGGGGAAGAGCGGTTGCATCCGGCCCGGAAGTCCGTACCTTAGGGCAGAAAGGTGGCGGCAATGTCCCTCCGCCGCGCAACCTGAGCCAATGCCTTCGGTCGGAAACGAGACTATGACTCCCCCACTTCCCGCAACCATCCAATTCACCAAGCTCAATGCCGGTGGCAACGATTTCATTTGCATCGACAATACTACTGGCTTGTACGGTGAGCTGCTCGCATCCGACCACCTGCCCGCCTTCGTGCGCGCGCTCTGCCGCCGCGGCCTGGCCGTGGGGGCCGACGGGGTGATCTTCGCCTGCGAGCGCGGCGACGGCGGCGGCGTGGACATCGTCGCCCGCTTCATGGAGCCGGACGGCTCCGAAGCCCGGCTCTGCGGCAACGGCACCGCCTGCTTCGCCTTCTGGTGCCTCGAACGGGCGTTGGTCCCCGGTCCGGGAATCCGCATCCTCACGGCGGCCGGCACCGCCCAGGCCAAGGCCGACCCCGAGCGGCCCCACCGCGTCACCGTCTGCGTCCCCAACCCGCGCAACCTTGAACTCTGCGTGGACATCACCATCCGGCGCGAGCTGAAGCGGGTGCATCTGATCGACACCGGCGTGCCCCACGCGGTGGTCTTCGTGGACGATCTCGAAGAGCTGGACGTGCTCCGGCTGGGCCGGGCCATCCGCCACCACGAACGCTTCCAGCCCCTCGGCGGGGTGAACGTGAACTTCACCCAGATTCTCGCCGAGGGCCGCATCGCGGTCCGCACCTTTGAATTCGGCGTCGAGAACGAAACCCTCGCCTGCGGCACCGGCTCCACCGCCGCCGCCATCGTCTCCGCCATTCTCATGGACTGGCCGGAGAAATACCTTGCCGGCCAGGAGCCCGTCACCGTCCGTGTCCGGGGCGAGGAAACCCTCCGCATCTGGTTCCATTGCAGCCCCGAACGGGTCTTCACCGACACCTGCCTCGAAACCGGTGCCCGCCCGGTCTACGAGGGCACCCTCCACGCCGAATTCGTCCGCCGCCTCCTCGGCGAAGGCGAGGACTGAGGACGGTTCAGCGATCGGGTGCCGAATAGGGATTTTCGGGCAGGCGGACGATCTCGTAGCCGCCCTGGGCCAGGCCGTCGAGGACGGCTTGGGCGGGGGCGGTCTTGAACAGCACCGCCGCCAGCACGCCGGGATTCCACAGGCCGACCTTGCCGAGCAGGTCCTTGAGTCGGATGATGCGGCGCGTGCGCCGGCCCAGCGGGCCGTTGGCGGCCAGCGGTTCGTCCTCGACGCCGGGGGTGTAGGAGTCGTTGATTCCCCGGCAGGCCAGCACCCGGTAGCCCAGCGCCAGCAGCGCCTTTTCCAGCTCGCGGCGCGACAGGCTGTAGACATAGTTGCCCACCGGCTCGAAGCCATGCTTCCCGGCGGGTCGGCGCAGGAGACGCAGGAGCAGCCCCCGGACCGTCCGGCCGAAAGCCTGCGCCAGGCCGCCCCCCGCGTACTCGTCGTTCGGCTCGATCAGCACCACGGCGTGGCGGGCGACCCGGAGCATCTCGTAGAGCGCGAGCATCGGGCGCGGGAAATGGTGGAACGCCTCCTTGCAGAGCACATAGTCCACCGCCCCGTCCGCCAGCGACAGGGCCTCGGCGTTCTCCACCCGGTATTCGGGGATGAAGCCGATCCGCTGGGCCTCCTTGAGGAGAGCATCCGCCAAATCCGAGGCGACGGCTTGGCCGCCGTGGTCGAGGATATACCGGGCGTCATTGCCAAACCGTCCGTCGCCGAGGGTCAGCCAACTCGCGCCCGGTTCGGCGCCGAGGAGGGGGTCCAGCAGGGCGTACAGGCGCCGGTGCCGCCAGGCATCGACCGTGTCGGTGCGGAAACAGGGTTTGGCCTCGGTTTCACCGGGCGCGTCCGGCACCTGCTGGGCCAGATGCTCCCGGTGCCTGCGGTAGCTCTCTTCGCGATAGTCGTTCGGCATGGTGTTTCCGCGTTCCGTTCAAGCGGGGCAAACGAAGACAGGAAAGCCGTCCCGCCAAGCGAGGCACAATATGCCCTCCCGGCCCGTCCGGCAACCGGAACCCGCCAGTGGCCGCTGGCACGATGTTCAGGGCTGGAGTTCCAGGATGCCGGCGGCGGCGACATGGTAGGAATTGCCACGGGTGGGCGCCCACATCAACCACAGATTGTCGTCGCCCTTGCGGACGGTGAGGTTGAAGGCCAGGCGGCGGTCGCGCGCGGGGTCGATGCCAAGTGCCGCGAGGGGAATGGCGATTTCGGCCTGCCAGAAATCCGGACGGGGGCGGGTCGCGGCGAAGAGGCAGGTCGGTGGCGTCGGTGCCGGACGGGGCTCGGCGGTGCCGTTTTCGGCCAGCTTGTGTTCCACCACGCCGGTGCCGTAGCCGCGGAAGATGTGGATGGGCTGCGCGGCGGCGGGCGGCAGCGCCTGGATACTGAATTCCACGGCGTCATGGTCGCCCCACACTGCGCCGTCGAGCTTCGCGGTCGCCGCCACGGGATTGGCCACCGCCACGTAGAGGAATTCGCCGTCGTGGCAGAGCCACGCGGAGCTGCTGCGGGCGGCTTCGGCCCCGTTGTAGTTTCTGGCCACGGACATGGCGTCGGCGGCGAGCTGGCCGGCCCACTCGTCGGCTTCGATCACGCCGTTGACTGTGGGCGCGGTTTCGGTGCGGCGCACCTTGAACAGGGGGTGCGGTTCGGCCGGCCGCGCGGGGGGGGGCGCGTCGCGTTTGGGCAGCGGCGGCAGGGGGTGCGGCGGCGCCTGCGTCCAGGGCACCGGCGCCACCACGGGCCGCAGGGCGTCGGCGTAGAGGCCCATCTTCGCGAAAGGCGGCGCCTCGAAGCCCGGTATGCGCTGGAAGACGGCCGCGTCGGCCGGGAGACGGAAATCGCCCTTGGCGATATCGACGAAGCCGGGGTCCTCGTCGGTCTGCCAGTTCGAGTCATCGAGCTGCCAGTTGCCGCTGCTGGGGTCGGCGCACATGATCAGCAGATTGCGCCGGGCGCGGTTCACGCGCATGGTGCTGGGCTGCGCGTCCATGAAGCCGACCAGCGCGGGGTAGCGCGTCGTGTAGGGCTCGCGGGTGATATCGACGTCCTGCAGGAGGCGCTTCTGCCACAGTTCGGAATCGACGTAGAACTTCCAGCGCTCGTCGTTCCACGGCGACGATCCCAGGGCGCGCTTGCATTCGATGAAGACGTTGTCGGTGGCCAGATTGTCGTGCCCGCCGTGGGAAAACACCGTCCCGAAGCTGCCCTTGCCGGGTTCGCCGCAACGGAAGAAGACATTGCCGACGACCTCTTCGCCGCCATCGCCGTCGTCGAAATAGATGGCGGCGTTGCCGTGTCCCAGCGGCCGGCCGATGTTGTACCAGAAATTGTAGCGCACGACATTGCCGCGGCGGGACGGATCGCGGCCCTTGTAGAGCGCGGCGGAGTCATCGGCGGCCAGGCAGACATCATGCACGACATTGTATTCGAAGACGAGGTCGTTGCCGGCCAGGCTGATGGCCATGTGCGGCGCGTCATGGACGCGGTTGTGCCGGGCGCTGTTGCCGACGCCGCTCAGCGCGATGGCCGGCGCGTAGGTCAACTGATGCACCGCGAACCGCCAGATGTGGCAGTTCTCGATGAGGTGCCCGGCCGGCGTCAGCGTCTTGCGGTCGCCGCCAGCGACCTGAATGCCGCTTCTGCCCGTGTCGTGGACATCGCAGCCGACCACCCGCGCCTCTTTGCCGCCGTTGACGCGGATGCCTTCGCGCTGCTGGTTGCGCACCACGCAGCCCTCGATGCGGAAATCGTCGCCGTTGTCCACCGAAATGCCGATGTGGCCCTCCTCGACGACCAGTCCCTGCACACGCACATGGGACGCCTTGTTGAAAGACAAGATCGAGCCACGCAGCACCGTGACGGCCAGACGCGCCGTGGCCGGGGGGGCCGGCGGCCAGCAGTACAGCCGCTTGTTTGCGCAGTCGAAAAAGCATTCGCCGGGACGGGTCAATTCCTCCAGCAGATTCACCGCTCGCCAGCGTCGGGGCGACGGGTTGCCCTGGCGCAAGCCGAACCGGTGGGGGCGGCTAAGGGTGATCTGGCGCGTCGCGGGGTCGATGTTCGCGACCTTGATGACCTGTTCAATGTAGTCATAGCACCAGTAGCCTTGCAGCCACAACCCACGG
Organism: Rhodospirillales bacterium; assembly: GCA_034003665.1. GTDB lineage: Bacteria > Pseudomonadota > Alphaproteobacteria > Rhodospirillales > Shumkoniaceae > Shumkonia. The sequence continues at coordinate 11,793 of JAVEYE010000063.1, forward strand.
TCGGCATGCCAGCGGGCCGGCCGGTCGCCGCTGTACTGGAAAACCCCGCCGCGCTGGCCTTCGATCTTCTTCGCCTGGCTGGGATTGGCCGCCTCGAAGGCATTGGCCGTACCGGGGACCGTGCCGCTGTCGATGATCTTCTCGATGGTCGCCCAACCCTCGTCCGGCCAGCGGGCCAAGTCCATGCGCTGGGCATCGCAAAAGAGTTCCGGCAGCGCAAAAGGCATCGTGAAAACCTCCTCGATCCCCGCCGGCAGGGCAATGCCAGCCGCCGCCAGATCGACCACCAGAATGTGGTCGGCGGCGGCCGTGTCCAGGATCGCCCGCAGGGCCGGCTCCGTCACCGGGTGGAAAAGCTCGGGTGCCAGCCGGCGCGCGCCCGACAGGCGCGCGGTGCCGGGTTCGGCGGCGAGAATCACCAGCGGCGCTGCCGCCGTCCCGCCGTCCCGCTCCCCGAAGCCCACGGTTTCCGATAATTCGTAGAGCCCCGGCAGCAGGACGATTTCGCCGCCGGGAGTGCCGGTTGCCAGAGTCTGTTCACGCAGGATGTCGCGGGCCCGGGCGAGCGACGCCAGCGGCGCCTCGCGGCTGCCATTGCCCTGGTCGTTGCCCTCCGGGCTGACGTAGAGTGTCGCGGCATGGGATGAAACGGCACCGCAGAAAAGCATGCCGATGGTGCAATACCTGATGTTCATGGGGTTCCTCGCAACGGGAAGGAGAACTCTCGTGGTGCTCGCGGCCAGGTGGGCAGGCCCGCGCAGCACCCCCCGGATTTTTCACTCGTTCAGTAAAGAACGCACAGTATACCAGCCCGTTGCGAAAACTACCACGCCAACGGGGTATCCGGTTTGGGATAGTCGCCCGGATGCCCGATTGTAGGACCCGCTGGCGGTTCGTCGCGCCGGAACCCGTTCCGGGAATCCGTTCAGCGGCGGCGGATTTTGGCGGCGAGATCGCGCTGGACGGGGGGGATGGGCAGGGGGAGAAAACGGCCTTCGGTCTGGACCGTGGCCCGCTGGACGGTGCCGGTCCAGGGGTCGGTCCATTCGACGTCGTAGGTGCCGGGGGGGAAGTCGTCGAGCAGGACGGTGGTGCCGGCGGCGGGCGGCCAGATTTTGCCTTGGCGGAGGTTGTAGGCGGTGCTGAGACGGTGCCGCACCCAGACCCAGGCGCTGTCGTCGGTGCGTTGGCCCAGCACGACCACGGGGGGGACGCGGAAGTAGTTGCGGAGACTGAGCGTGATCTCGATCCGGTCCTTGCCCACGCCTTCGAGCCGGACTTCGCGGCGACCGGGTTCAAGCGGGATTTCCACCGTCTCCCCGTAGCTGGTCCGCCAGTTGCCGAAGGCCTCGATGTGGGTGGAGGCGGTGCCCTTGCCCTCGCCGGCGGGGAAGGCGCGGACCAGCGGTTCACCGCCGTCCACCTGCACCAGCAGGCGATTCGACTCGTCGCCCACCGACACGTTCACCCGGATTTCCAGCACTGCCGCCTCGGCGCAGTCCAGTACCAGCACGGGACAGGTCTTGCGGGTCTCGCCCATGTGGAGCATGGACTGGAACCACTGGGGGTCGCTGACCATGCCGCTGGCGGGGTCCACGACGAAGCGCTCGACCGGGGCCTTGGCGAAGAGGTCGCCCGGCAGGCCCGCCACCGTCCCGTCCGCCAGGGGCGGCGGCGCGGCGTGGCGATAGTCCGCCACGGCCACTTCCCGCAGGGCGGCGCGGTTCCAGGGGATATCCGCCGTCCACTTCGCGAAGGCGGTGTAGCGGCCGTAGAGATTGTTTTCGTCGAGATAGCCTTCGATGAACCAGAAGGCCCCCGGCGCGCCCCCGGCCAGGGCCGGGGCCCAGAGGCCGTTGTGGAGATGGACCCCGTCCGGATCGTAGGGATATTTCCCCTGCGAGCGGTCCTCGTGGATGATGCCGTATTCGCCGAGATAGAAGGGCTTGGCCCAGAGCCCGTGGGCCTGCCGTACCAGATGGGCCTGATAGACGGGCAATTCGTCGCCCCGGTAGGAATGGACCTGGACGATGTCCATCTCGGGCAGGTGCCACATGGCATCCTGGTTGTCGAGATCATGGCTCATCA
>JAVEYE010000064.1:0-13871 GCA_034003665.1 Rhodospirillales bacterium
AAGATCATCACTCTTCCCCTCGGCGAATGTGCCCCAAATCGCGCCCGCACGCAAGGCGAGCGTCCGAAGCTGTTCTGCGACCCCGTTTGCGGTATCGCCGATTTCGTCTATCGTTTCATCGGGGCAAACAGCAGAGAGGTTTCACATGACCACGCGCCACCACCTGCCGGCCGCCCTCATTGCGGATCTGGCCGAAGTATCCTTCGTCCATCCGCTTGCCGGCAATGCCGTTCGTCACACCCGCACACTGAGTGAAACCGCCGGGCTCCGCAACCTGGGCGTTCATCTCGTGCGGGTCGAACCGGGCCGGATGACCACCGAATATCATTTTCATCAAGCCGAGGAAGAGTTCCTCTACGTGTTGGCCGGCCACGGCATCGCCGACATCGACGGCCGCGAAACCGTCGTCGGCCCCGGCGATTTCCTCGGTTTTCCGGCCGGCGGACCGGCCCATTCCATGCGCAACGACGGCCCCGAGGATCTGGTCTACTTGATGGCCGGCCAGCGACTGTCCGGCGACGTCGTGGATTATCCGCGCAAGGGCAAGCGTCTGCTCAAGGTCTTGGGAAACCGCCACATGATCGACCTGCCCGCCGACACCGCCTAGAACCCGAGGGGCGGGCCGTCAACCCCGCCGCCAGGTGGTGCCGCCGGGGCCGTCCTCCAGCACGACGCCCTGAGCCTTCAGGTCGTCGCGGATCTGATCGGCGCGCGCGAAGTCCCTGGCCTTGCGGGCTTCCATCCGCTCGGCGATCAGCGCCTCGATGGCGGCATCGTCCGGCGAGGCGGCGGCGGCCGGCCGCCACTTGAACCACGCCTCAGGATCCTGTTGCAGCAGGCCAAGGACGTTGCCGGCCGCCAGCAGACGCCCTTTCAGGGTGGCCCTCTCGCCCGGTTCGACGGCCTTGTTGAGCGCCCCCACCGTCTCGTGCACGTGCGAAATCGCCAGCGGCGTATTGAGATCGTCGGCCAATGCGTCCACCACCGCCGAGGGTGGCTCTTCCGGCGCCGCTTCGACGTCGGCCACGGTCCGCAGTGCGGCGTAGCAGCGGTCGAGCGTTTCCTTGGCCTGACGCACCCCGTCTGCCGTCCAGTTGAGGGGCTGGCGGTAGTGGGTCTGCAGCAGGGTGAGGCGCAGGGCCTCGCCCGGATGGTCGGCCAGGAGCTGGCGCACGGTAAGGAAGTTGCCGAGCGACTTCGACATCTTCTCGCCCTCGACCATCAGGTAGCCGTTGTGCATCCAGACCCGCGCCATCATCGGCGTATCGTGGGCGCAGCGGCTTTGCGCGATCTCGTTCTCGTGGTGCGGGAAGATGAGGTCCTGGCCGCCGCCATGGATGTCGAAGGTTTCGCCCAGGTACTGGCCGCTCATTGCCGAACACTCGATGTGCCAGCCGGGCCGGCCGCGGCCCCACGGCGACGGCCAGCCGGGCTGCTCGTCGGTCGACGGCTTCCACAGCACGAAATCGGCCGGATCCTTCTTGTTGCCGGCCACCTCGACGCGGGCCCCTTCGATCACCTCGCGGCGATCGAGCCGGGACAGCTGGCCGTAGTCGGGCATGCTCGGCACGTGGAAAAGGACGTGGCCGTCGCCGGGCGCATAGGCATGGCCCTTGGCGATCAGCGCCTCGATGAGCACGATCATCTGGGAGATGTGGTCGGTCGCCCGCGGTTCTTTGGTCGGCGGCAGGGCGCCCAGGGCCGCCATGTCCTCGTGAAAGGCGTCGGCGGTGCGCGCCGTGATCACCTCGATCGGCTCGCCTGACTTCTGCGACGCCGCGATGATCTTGTCGTCCACGTCGGTGATGTTGCGCACGTAGGTGACGTCGGCATGGAGCCGGCGCAGCAACCGGTAAAGCACATCGAAGACGACGACCGGCCGGGCATTGCCGATGTGGGCGAAGTCATAGACGGTGGGACCGCAGACATAGAGGCCGACCGCATCGGGCTTGAGCGGAATGAACGGTTCCTTGGCGCGGGTCAGCGTATTGTAAAGGGTGAGGGTCACGGGGTCCTCGTGGTGATGTGGGATCGATGCGCCGTCATCCGGGCGTTGAGCGCGCGCAGGGCGTCGAGATCGAAGGCCGGCGGGAACCGCCTGAACGAGGCCAGGTCGAGATCGGCCGCCAGGTCGGAAAGGGAGAAGGACGGCTCGATCACCAAGCCGCGCCCCAATCCGGCCAGCAAGGAATTGAGGGCCATCGCCTCGATGCCGGCGTCGCGCAGCGATTCCACGGTCCATGACCGCAAACAGTCGCCCAGCGGCCGGCCCGTGCCATCGGTCAATACCGGCAGGTGACCGAAGGCGGGCGGCAACGCGTCCAACGCCTCGAACATCTGGATCTGCACCGCGGCCTTGGCGATATGGTCGGCGCCCCGGATGACATCGGTGACGCCGAGATCGATATCGTCCACCACCGAGGCCAGCAGTTGCAGGACGGTGCCGTCCGATCGCATGACCAGCGGGTCGCTGAGGCCCGCGGCCTCGACCGCCTGACGCCCCTGGACAAGATCGTCCCATGCCATTTCGCCGGCGACCAGACGGAACCGCCAGCCGGGTTCGGTGTCGCCGGGCGCCGTCGCATACACCCGGCCCTCGGTGCACAGCCGTTCGACCGCCTCGCGGTAACGCCCTGTCCTTTCGGACTGACGGGCGAAGGCGCCCCATTCCAGGCCCATCCACAAAAGGTCGCGTTCGATGGCGATGGCCGCCTCGGCGGTCGCGCCCTCCGCCGCCGCCTCGTCCAGGCGCACCAGGAAGGTGCCGCCGCGGGCCTTTGCAAACAGGCCGTTGACCAACGCGACGCGGGCGTCCCCCACGTGCGGCGGGCGCGACGGTACGGCGGCAAAGCGGACGACGGGCCTCATACCAGATCCGTGAAGCGGTTGGTTAACGGATATCGACGATCGCGACCGAAGGCCCGATGGGTGATCTTGACCCCCGGCGGCGCCTGACGGCGTTTGTACTCCGCCCGGTGCATCATGCGCCAGACCCGCCGCACGGTGGACTCGTCAAATCCGCCGGCGACCATCTCGGCGATCGAGCGCTCGTCCTCGACCAGACCGCGCAGGATGGCATCCAGTTCCTCGTAGGGCGGCAGCGTGTCCTGGTCGGTCTGATCGGGCTTGAGTTCGGCCGAGGGCGGCTTGGTGATGACCCGCTCGGGGATGACCCGGCCTTCCGGACCCAGGGCGCCCGCCGGCCGTTCCCGGTTGCGCCAGCGAGCCAGGGCGAACACGGTCGTCTTGTAAACGTCCTTGAGCACCGAATAGCCGCCGCACATGTCGCCATAGAGCGTGGCGTAGCCGACCGACATCTCCGACTTGTTGCCGGTGGTCAGCAGCATGTGGCCGAACTTGTTGGACAGCGCCATCAACGTGACCGCACGGGCGCGGGCCTGGATGTTCTCCTCTGTCTCGTCGGCCGGGCGGTCGGCGAACAGGCCGGCCAGCATGCCTTCGAAAGCCTGCATGGCCGGCTCGATGGACACGCTCTCCAACCGGGCCCCCAGCAGCTGGGCGGCCTCGGCCGCGTCCTCGACGCTGGCCCGCGAGGTGTAGGGAGACGGCATGGCCACCAACCGCACGCGCTCCGCCCCCAGGGCGTCAACCGCCACCGCCGCGCTGAGCGCGCTGTCGATGCCGCCCGACATGCCGAGCACAATGCCCGGAAAGCCGTTCTTGTCGACGTAGTCGCGCAAACCCGTCACCAGCGCCCGATAGATGGCCTCGGAACCGGCCGGCCTTTCGGCCACCGTTGCCGGCTCGCACGCCCAGACGCCGCCGCGCGCCCGCCAGCGGGTGAGGGCAATCTGCTCGCCCCAGGAACAAAGACGCGCCATCACCGCGCCCGAGGCGTCGATGACGAAGGAGTCGCCATCGAAGACCAGTTCGTCCTGGCCCCCGACAAGGTTGACGTAGGCAAGCGCCCGACCGCTTTCGGCGGCCCTGGCGCGCGCCAGATCGAGCCGAATGTCCGGTTTGTCGTGCTCGAAGGGCGAACCGTTGAGCACGATCAGGAGATCGGCCCTTCGTTCCGCCAGCGCGGCGGTCGCGGCGGCCGTCCACATGTCCTCGCAGATCAGCACGCCCAGCCTGACGTTCCGGAAAGGAAGCGGTTCGGGCAGCGGCCCGGCGGCGAATACGCGCTTCTCGTCGAACACCCCGTAGTTGGGAAGGTCGTACTTGCGCGTCACCGCGGCGATCCGCCCACCCTCCAGCAGCAGGGCGGAATTGAAAAGGCGGCCACGCATCGGCCAGGGTGCCCCCAGCAGGAAGGCCGGGCCGCCGTCGGCCGTTTCGCGGGCGAAGCCCTCGACCGCCGCCTCGATGCGCTCGATGAAGGCGGGTTTGAGCACCAGGTCTTCGGGTGGATAACCGGCCGCCAGCAACTCGCCGCCGACCACCAGGTCTGCGCCGGCCGCCGCCGCCTCGGCGCGCGCCGCGCGGGCCCGCCCGATGTTGCCGTCGACATCGCCGACGGTCGGGTTGATTTGGGCCAAGGCGATGACGAGATCCTGGGTCATGGCGGCGCGGAGCATCCGTTGCGGACCTGATTCCGGCTGGCAACCTAGGCGGCGGCCCGGAGGCTGTCAACGCCGCCATGCGAGGTAGGCCATCCGCGGCGGAGATTCGGAGGTTCGGCCCAAAACCCGACGCGGCATTCGGTTTTTTGTATTAGGCTCGGCGGGAAGGACGCTATAAATGAACCCTGAGTTGGCCGTCTGGACAATTTCCGCCGTGCGGCGGAACCGCGACGAGGGCAGGCGCAGGATACGCGATGAACGATAAGCCTAAACGGGCCGAGAACGCCGCTTCGAGCGGCACGGCCACCCCACGTCCGCGCGTCGGTCCTGAGAGCCGCGAGCCGGCGGCACTTGGGCGAACGATCGAACCCATACTTGGACCACGCATGCCCGGCCGCAAACGGGAAGCGTCCCAGTCGGCCGCGCCGAAGCAGAAGGCTTCCACCCAGCCGACGCCTCCCGCCGGCTTGCCGCCCACCACGCCCGCCACGCCCATTCCGGCAGCCGACTCCGTCCCGATGCAACGCATGGCGGCACGGCGTCGCGCCGCGCCAACGTCGCTGTCGCCCGAGCATGGACGGGCGATCGCCGAGACGATGGTTGGATCGTTCCTCGACCGCATGAAAGCCGAGGCCCAGCGCAAGGGCGGCACCCTGACGCTCACCGACATCGAGGCGCTCAATCACGAATTCGAACAGAAGACCGCCGCACTGGAGGCCTTGCTCGAACAGGGCTTCCAGGAATACCTGCGCGCCCATGCCACGGGCAAAAGACCCGAACGCCGCCACAGCCCGTTCGATCGGCTGGTCGTCACGCCCATCGAGGACCTGTTCCCCCGTCGCGGGCCGATCCCGACCAAGCCGGTTCTTTCGCGACGCATCCTCCCCGGATTTTTCATGGCGGTGAACATGATGATGGGCGCCGACGGCGTCGAGGAATGCCGACGGAGGGCAAAGGACATTTTCGAGCGGGTCAACGCCGGGACCGCCGACGACGCCGGCTGGAAGCCTTTCCTCGCCGACGCCGAATCCCAACAACTGCTCACCGACTCGCTGGTCGGCATGGCCGTGCATTTCGCCAATCCCGACAAGCGGGCGGCCTGGCTCATGGACGTCATCAACAATCACCTGGGCCCGCCACAATCCGAACCCGGCATTCCCAGCGACTGGAAGCTCGGCCAGCCGGCCTATGAGCGGATGATCGACGCCCTGTTCGCCGAGCTCATGGAAACGGTCGGCAACGCCAGGGCGCGCGCCACCATCACCCGCCGTTTCGGTCCGGAAACGTGCGCCTCGATCGTCACCATCATGAAGGGGCTCGGGGCCTGATCGTTCCACCGCCGGGATAGTCAGTCGGCGGCCTCGATGACGCCGCGTTTCTTCAGCAGAAACTCGCGCCCCACCTTGACCAACGGCACCCCGTCGTAGGTGACGATGTCGGCGGTGGCATAGGTTTCCGTCCAGCGGTCGGGCAGGTAGGATCCGGTGCCGATGACGTCGATCGGCGCCTCGGCGTAGGCCATGACCCGGCATTTTTCGACGTTGAAACCCGACGAACAGACGATCTTGACCTTCTCAAACCCCGCCTGGTCCAACGCCTCGCGAACGTGATAGACGGCCGCCGCCGAGACCCCCGTGCCGGTGAGGTAGCGCAACTCGGTTTCATTGCGATAAAGCCGGAAGGCCATCGGAGCGTATTTTTCGAGCACCGCGTATGAGCGCTGCGGCCCCAGTCCCTCGACGAAGCGCCCCCCATGGGTGTCGAGACGCACCGCAACGCGTCCGGCCGCCGCCATTTCGGAGAAGCGGCGACAGACCTCCAGGGTGTCGGTGATTTCTCGGCCGAAAAAGTCCGAGAGAATCACGAGATTCTCGTCCGGAAACATCTCGACGAACATCTCGGCGGCCCGAAGCGTCGAGCCTGCATAGCCGATCAGACCGTGGGGCATGGTGCCCAGGCCCATTTCCAGACCGAAATAGGGCGCCGTGGCGTCGTTGGAGGTGCCGATGAAGCCGGCGGCCCCCTTGTCGCGCCGGGCCGCCTCCGACCCGACCGCCGCGGCGTAGGCCATCAACTCTTCCATCTCGATGCCGGCGCAGTGTCGGGCATCCATGGCGATAAAGGCGGTCTTCGGCAGGTCGCACGACATGGTGTAGGCGTTGTAGGCGGCGACGCAGCAGGCTCCGAGCTTTTGAAGGTAGAGGGTTTCGAGATCGACCAAGTGGTAGAACGAGCCGGTCAGATAGAGCAGCGGCTCGCCCGCCCCGACCCAGTCGCCCTCCTCGTAGTTGAGGTCGATCTGGAACTTGACGCCGCGGTCGCTGGCCATCCGCCGCAGCCACTCGACCATCGGCCGCGGGGTGAAGATGATGGGACGTCGCATGAAGATGGCATACGTCACCGTCTTGTCGCCAAACCGGCCGATGGTTTCCTTGGTCTTCAGAAAGTAGCGATCGGTCCACCGCGAGATTTCGTCGGCGTCGGGACCATTCACCGCCACGCGCGGCTTGTCGTTCATGGCCGAAAGCTCCCCAGCCGTCAGGAACCGGCGACGGCCCGATGGCGTTGCTTGCTCCGCTCTTCCTTCAGCATCTCGGCCAGCAGGAAGGCCAGTTCCAGGGCCTGCTTGGCATTGAGGCGCGGATCGCAGTGGGTGTGGTAGCGGCTGCCGAGAAGTTCGTCGGTGATCGCCTGGGCGCCGCCGACGCATTCGGTAACGTCTTGCCCGGTCAACTCGAAATGCACGCCGCCGGCGTGGGTTCCCTCCGCCTTGTGCACGGCGAAGAAACCCAGGACTTCGGCCAGAATGCGGTCGAAATGCCGGGTTTTCAAACCGGTCGTGCTCTTCACCGTGTTGCCGTGCATCGGATCGCACGCCCACACCACAACCCGGCCGGCCCGTTTGACGGCCCGCACCAGCGGCGGCAGCAAACGTTCAACGGCATCGGCGCCGAAGCGGGTGATGATGGTAAGCCGACCCGGCTCGTTGGTCGGGTTCAAACGGTCGCACAGACGCAACAGATCATCAGGCGTGGCGTTCGGCCCGATCTTGGCGCCGACCGGATTGCCGATGCCGCGAAGGAACTCGATGTGGGCGCCGTCGATATCGCGGGTCCGCTCGCCGACCCACAGCATGTGGGCCGACGTATCATACCAGTCGCCGGTCGTCGAATCGACGCGGGTCATGGCCTGCTCGTAGTTGAGCAGCAGGGCCTCATGCGACGTGAAGAAATCGGTCTCGCGGATCTGCGGGGTCGTTTCGCTGGTCAGACCGCAGGCCGCCATGAAGGCCAGCGTTTCATCCAGGCGGTTGGCCATGTCCTGGTAGCGGGCGCCGGCCGGACTGTCGGCCACGAAGCCCAGATTCCACTGGTGCACCTTGTGGAGATCGGCGTATCCGCCCTGGGCGAAGGCCCTGAGCAAATTGAGGGTGGCGGCCGACTGGAAGTACGACTGGGCCAACCGCTCGGGATCGGGGGCGCGTGCCGCCTTCGTGAACTCCATGCCGTTGACGGAGTCGCCGCGATAGGCCGGCAGCGTAACACCGTCGATGGTTTCATCGTCGGCCGAGCGCGGTTTGGCGAACTGGCCGGCCAAGCGGCCGACCTTGACCACGGGACAGGCGGCGCCGTAGGTCAGCACCACCGACATCTGCAGCAACACGCGGAACAGGTCGCGGATGTTGTTGGGATGGAATTCCGCAAAGCTCTCGGCGCAGTCGCCGCCCTGCAGGAGGAAACCATTGCCGGTCGCGACGTCGGCCAGCACCGCCTTCAGCCGGCGTGCCTCGCCGGCGAAGACCAGCGGCGGAAAGCGCTGCAGCCGCGCCTCCACGTCGGCCACCAACTCGGGGTGGGGATAGATCGGAACCTGCTTGACGGGCTTCTGCCGCCAGCTCGATGGAGTCCACTTCTCGGCCATTCCTGAACTCGGCATCCCATAAGTTTGCAAAGGGACCTGAGGCTATACGCCGGTATATAGGAATTTTCCAGGGGTCTCTGCCAAAAAAACGCGCCTTCCCGCGCTCCGGTCAGCCGTCGGGATCGGGCCGCCTCGTCCGCATGGTGACGAATTCCTCGGCGCTCGTGGGATGAATGCCTACCGTGGAATCGAACTGACCCTTGGTCGCCCCACACTTGAGCGCGACGGCCAGCCCCTGGACGATCTCGGGTGCGTCGGCGCCAACCATGTGACAGCCGAGCACGCGGTCGCTGGCGCGATCCACCACCAGCTTCATCATGACGCTTTCGTCGCGGCCGGTCAGCGTATGCTTCATCGGCTTGAAGCGCGACACGTAGACGTCGATCGGCCCACGCACCCGCGCCTCCGCCTCGCTCAGGCCGACGGTGCCGATCGGCGGCTGGCTGAACACCGCCGACGGTATGTTGTCGTAGGTCATCGGCATCGGGTGGCCGTTGAATTCGGTTTCGACGAACGCGTGCGCCTCGGTGATCGCGACCGGCGTCAGGTTCATGCGGTCGGTACAGTCGCCGACCGCGAAGATGCCGGAGACCGAGCTGCGGCTCCACTCGTCGACGACGACGGCCTTGCGGTCGTTCAGCTTGACCCCCGCTTCCTCCAGGCCGAGGCCCGCGGTGTTGGGGTGGCGGCCGGTGGCGTACATGACGAGATCGGCTTCCACCACCTCGCTGCCGGAAAGCACGAGCGAGTATCCGCCGCCCGCCTTCTCGATGGAGCGCACGACGGTTTCGCGGCAGATTGAAATGCCCTTGGCCTCCATCGTCTTGGCCAAGGCTTCACAGACATCCTCGTCGAAGCCGCGCAAAAGGTTGGCGGCCCGAATGACGATGATCACCTCGGCGCCGAGGGCATGGAAGATGCCGGCGAACTCGACCGCGATATAGCCGCCGCCGACAATGACGACGCGGCGTGGCAACTCCGGCAGGTCGAGGGCCTCGTCGGAGGTGATGGCGTGCTCGATGCCGGGGATCTTCGGCAACGACGGCCGCCCGCCGGTGGCGAGAAGAACGCGCTCGGCCGTATAGGCCTTGCCGTCGACCTCAACGGTGTGGGGGTCGAGGAGCGCGCCCCGGCCGGTCAGCAACTCGACCTTGCTGTCACGCAGAATGCGCCGGTAGATGGCCTCCAGCCGCGCCAATTCCCGATTCTTGGCGGTAATCAGCGACGACCAGTCGAAGGCGGCGTCGCCCAGCGTCCAGCCGTAGCCGCGGGCGTCCGCGAAATCCTCGGCGAAGTGCGCGCCATAGACCAGCAGCTTCTTGGGCACGCAGCCGCGCATGACGCAGGTGCCGCCGACGCGCCCCTGCTCGACGACTGCGACGCGGGCGCCAAGGCCGCCGGCCAAGCGGCTGGCCCTGACGCCGCCCGAACCGGCGCCGAGCGTGATCAGATCGAAATCGAACTTCGGCATGGATGGACTCCCCGCCCCTCAGGCCCGGTCGATACCGCCCATGCACAGGTACTTGATCTCGAGGAAGTCGTCGAGGCCGTACTTGGAGCCCTCGCGGCCGACACCGGATTCCTTGACGCCGCCGAAAGGCGCCTCGGCGGTCGACATCAGGCCGGTGTTGATGCCGACCAGGCCGTACTCCAGGGCTTCGGCCACCCGCCAGACGCGGCCGATGTCGCGGCTGTAGAAATAGGCGGCCAAGCCGAATTCGGTGGCGTTGGCCAGCCGCACCGCCTCGTCCTCGGTGTGGAAACGAAACAGCGGGGCCACCGGACCGAAAGTCTCCTCTCGCGCCACCGCCATCGTCGGCGTGACGTCGGCCACCACGGTCGGCTCGAAAAACGAGCCGCCGAGCGCGTGGCGTCGTCCGCCGACCAGCACCCGCGCGCCGTTGGCCAGTGCGTCGGCAATGTGTTCCTCGACCTTCTCGACCGCCGCCATGTCGATGAGCGGCCCCTGCTCGGCCCCCGCCTCCAGGCCGTTCGCCACCTTCAGTTTACCGACCCGGGCGGCCAGCTTCTCGGCGAAGGCGTCATAGACCCCGTCCTGGACCAACAGCCGGTTGGTGCACACGCAGGTCTGGCCGGTGTTGCGGTACTTGGAAATGACGGCGCCTTCGACCGCGGCATCCAGATCGGCGTCGTCGAACACGATGAAGGGCGCATTGCCGCCCAGTTCCATCGACACCTTCTTGACGGTGGCCGCCGCCTGGGCCATCAGCACCTTGCCGATCTCGGTGGAGCCGGTGAAGGTCAGCTTGCGCACGATCGGGTTGGATGTCATCTCGCCGCCGATGGCGCCGGCCGAGCCGGTGATGACGTTGAACACGCCCTTCGGAATGCCGGCCTCCTCGGCCAACGCCGCCAGGGCCAGGGCCGAATAGGGGGTGGCGCTCGCCGGCTTGACCACCACCGGGCATCCCACCGCCAAGGCGGGCGCGCATTTGCGGGTGATCATGGCGTTTGGAAAGTTCCAAGGCGTGATGGCGGCGACCACGCCGACCGGCTCCTTGATCACCATCAACCGCTTGTCGGGCTGCGGCTGCGGGATGGTGTCGCCGTAGACCCGCCGCCCTTCCTCGGCGAACCATTCGATGAAGGACGCCCCGTAGGCCACCTCGCCCTTGGCCTCGGTCAGCGGTTTGCCCTGCTCGGTGGTCATCAGCAGCGCAAGGTCGTCCTGGTTCTTGAGAACCAGGTCGTACCAGCGACGCAACAGGGTGGCGCGTTCCTTCGCCGTGCGGGCCCGCCAGCCCGGCCACGCGGCGTTGGCCGCCTCTATGGCGCGGCGCGCCTCCGCCGCCCCCATCTTCGGCACCGCGCCGATCACGGACCCGTCGGCCGGATTGGTGACCTCGATCGTGGCGCCGGAATCGGCCCCGACCCAGGCGCCGTCGATATAGCACTGATGTCGGAACAGCGAGGGATTCTGCAGGTTCATGGGGACGACCTCTTCTTTGGCATGAAATTCCGGACAAGGGGGATGTAGGCAGGACACCGCATCACGTCGAGGGCTTTTGCCGGAGGTCGGCCCATCCGGACGGACCGCGCCGCCTTGGCGCGACGTCCCGCCGTCCCCACATTCATATCGATACGGCGCGGCGCGGAGCCGGGCCGACGACCAGGAGAACGCCCCTTGACGAAACGCGGCATCCTCCTCCTCGCGGCCCTCGGAATCGGCCTTGCGGCAATCATCGGCCATATGTTGCTCGCGGGGAAAGGATTTTCCCGGGCTGACGCCGACAATCCGGAAATGGTTGCGATGGGCCGGATCGTCTATGCCGACCATTGCGCGGCGTGCCACGGCAAGCAGTTGGAGGGCGAGCCCGACTGGCGCACGCAGAAGGCGGACGGCACGCTGCCGGCGCCGCCGCACGACGAGAACGGCCATACCTGGCACCACGGCGACGAGTTGCTGTTCCGTTACACCAAGGAAGGCGGCGCCGCCTTGGCGCCGGCCGGATTCAAGAGCGGCATGCCGGGCTTTGCGGGCATCCTTTCCGACGAGCAGATCTGGGCCGCCCTGGCCTTCATCAAGAGCACCTGGCCGGAACCCGTCCGCCGGCGGCAGGAAGCAATGAACCGCTAGCCGTTCACGGCTTGCCGCCGACGCAGTCGAGCAGCGGCCCCAATTGCCCCATCCGCCGTTCCAGAACGGCCGCCCGCTCAAGGATATAGGGGGTCGGGCGGGACGGCGACCACACCCGCGGATTGGGCAGAACGGCCGCCAGGCGGGCCGCCTGTCGGCGGCTCAGGCGGGCGGCCGGAACGCCGAAGTGTTGGCGGGCCGCGGCTTCCGCGCCATAGATGCCCGGCCCCCACTCGGCGATGTTGAGATAGACCTCGATGATCCGATCCTTGGGCCACAGCACCTCGAGCCACGCCGTCACGTAGGCTTCCAGGATCTTGCGCGCCGGGTTGCGGCCGGGCCACAGGAACAGGTTCTTGCTGGTCTGCATCGAGATGGTCGAGGCGCCGCGGGCCCGCCCACCGTCCATCCACTCCTCGAAGGCGTCGCGAAGGGAATCGACATCGAACCCGTGGTGATCGCAGAACAGATTATCCTCGGCGGCGATCACCGCGGCGCGCAGATAGGGCGAGATGGCCTCAAGCCCGGTCCAGTCGCGGCTCAACCCTTCCCCCTCGAAAAGACGGATGACCATCAGCGGCGTGATCGGCGGCGGCACCAGGCGATAGAGGACGAGGCCGACGGGGGGCGCGGCAAGAAGCGCCAGCACCCCCACGATCACCGCCTTGCGCAGCCAGCGCCACATCGATCCATCCGTCTTGCGGTTACCGAGCCTGCTCGACTCCATCTGATGCCCGAATTGCGCCAGGCCCGCAATCCCGTCCGGGTCCGCCGACGTTCCGTCGCTGGAATCGACGCCCGCCACGTCCTACGTTAGATCCGGAACAACCGCGGCGGAGCGATCCCATGGCGCCGGCAACCCTGTTCACCATAGGCTTCACCAAGACCACGGCCGAAGGCTTTTTCGACCGCCTGCTGACGGCGGGCGTGAAGACGGTGGTTGACGTGCGGCTGCACAACACCTCGCAGCTCGCCGGCTTCGCCAAGGCCGACGACCTCGCCTTCTTCCTCGGGAAGATCGGGGGCATCCGCTACGTCCACGAGCCGCTGCTGGCGCCGACCGAGGCGATCATGAAGGCCTTCAAGAAGGAAAAGGGCGACTGGGAAACGTTCCAGCGACAATTCCTCGACCTGATGGCCAGGCGCCGCATCGAGGACCGTCTGGCGCCGGCCGGCCTCGACGGCGCCTGCCTGCTGTGCTCGGAGGACAAGCCCCATCGTTGCCATCGCCGCCTGGTCTGCGACTACCTCAACGAACGTTGGGGCGGCCGGCTGATGGTCACGCACCTGTAACCGGCTCGGCCTATTCCACCGTCACGCTTTTGGCCAGGTTGCGCGGCTGATCGACGTCGGTGCCCTTGAGCACGGCGACGTGATAGGCCAGCAGCTGCACCGGGATCGAATAGAGGATGGGGGCGACGAAGGGGTCGACCGCCGGCAGCGCGATGCAGGTGGCGGCGATGTCGCCCAAGCCGTTGATGCCCGACGCATCGCCGAAGAAGACGACGCGTCCGCCCCTGGCCACCACCTCCTGGACGTTCGACGCCGTCTTCTCGAACAGCTCGTCGGACGGCGCGATGACGATGACCGGCACCGTCTCGTCGATCAGCGCGATGGGGCCGTGCTTCATCTCGCCGGCGGCATAGCCCTCGGCGTGGATATAGGAGATCTCCTTGAGCTTGAGCGCGCCCTCGAGCGCGATCGGATAGCTGGTGCCGCGCCCCAGATAAAGCACGTCCCGGGCCTCGATCATGCCCTGGGCGAGGCCGCGCAGCCGCTCGTCGTGGTTCAGCACGTCGGCGGCGCGGGCCGGCACCTCGATCAGC
>JAVEYE010000065.1:0-13828 GCA_034003665.1 Rhodospirillales bacterium
TCTTGTTGGCCGCCGTCGCCAGACCCTGGACCTTGACGTTGGTCCGCTCGGCCTCGGTCACCGCCGCCGAGGCGATCTGGGACGCCTGCGTCACCTGCCGGCTGATCTCGGCGATCGAGGAGGACAGCTCCTCGGCCGCCGAGGCCACCGTCTGCACGTTGGCCGAGGCCTGCTCCGACGCCGCCGCCACGGCGGAGGCTTGACGCGTCGTCTCTTCCGCCGTCGCGCTCATCGCCTCCGACGACGACTGCATCTCGGCCGCCGCCGAAGAGACCTGGTTGACCACCTCGCCGACCGAGGTCTCGAACTGATCCGCCATGCGCGCCATCGCCCGATGCTTCTCCTCCTCGGCCTCGCGGTCCTTCGCTTCCTGTTCGGCCTCGAGCCGAACCTTCTCGACGGCATTGTCCTTGAACACCTGCACGGCCGCCGCCATGCTGCCGATCTCGTCGCGGCGTTCCAGGAATGGAACCTCGACTTCCAGCTTGCCGTCGGCCAGCCCGTGCATCACCGCCGTCACGCTGGCGAGCGGCCGCGTGATCAGGCATAGCGCAAGGTAGGTCGCGCCGTTCATGATCACCATCAGCAGCAGGAATGAGCCGACGCCGTACCAGATCTTGACCCACAGTTCGTCGGCGATCCGGTCCTGCGAAAGGCTCAGGATCAGCGTGCCCGCCGTCTTCTTCGAATCGCCGCTGCCATAGATGATGTCACGCTGGATCTCGAAGGGCCTGCCGTGGTCCGCCGTTTTCTGTTCGGCCGCGACCTCGCCGGAAGAATCCTTGACGATGGCGCTGTGAAAGTCGGGATCCTGGCCGAGGGCCGCGACCAGGGCCTCGACCTGCTGGGTGTTGAAATCCCAGAGCGGCAGCGCCAACGCATCGGCCTGCAGGGCGGCCAACAGATTGCCCCGCACCAGCAGGGCCGCCCTGTTGTCGGCGTGGCTCTGATGAACAAAGATGGCAATGGCGAGCGCAAGGATGACGCTCGTGGCCGCCGTCACCATCAACATCACCCGGAACCGTAGGCTCATGCCGCGACGATTGGATTTACGCATCGGACGTCCCCCGTTTTATTGTTGATCGCAAGGTTGCGGGGCGAACTCCAATCCGTCCACCCCGCAAGCCCGCGTTAAGGCATTTCAGCAGTTCGTGCACGCCTTGGCGGAAAGCATGCCGCCCTTCACGAACGCGTAGTCCTTGTAGCCGTATTCCTCGAGGTAGTACTGCAACCACGCCACCTGCTTGCCGACCGCGTCGATGAAGACGATCGGCTTGTCCTTCAGTTTGCCTTCCTTCAACAATGGTTCGAGCCGGTCGAGAGGAATGTTGCGCAAGTTGGCGAAGTCGGGAACGACCTCACGCTGGATGGGATCGCGCACATCGACGGCATGGCTCGTCGCCGAACGCTTCTTTGCCTCGTCGAACGAGATCATGTGCTGTTTCAGCTTGTCGTCGCTGATGAGCTTAGAGGGATCGGCGGGCGACTTGCCGAGAAGGTTGGTCCTGTCGGGATGGGCGGCAACCCACGCAAATGGTCCGTCATCGTAAACGGCAACGTTCGACACGCCGTTCTTTTGGCAAAGAACGGCCGCGTCATAGCTCTTCGCGCACGTCGTGCCGTTGCAGTAGAAGACCAGCTTTTTGCCGCCGTTGGCGGTCTGAAGCTTCTTCGCGTCGTCGAAGAAACTCCGGTCGCTCATCGGCAGATGATGCGATTTGACCAAATGAATGACGTCGAACTCGAACTTGGAGCGGACGTCCACGACCAGCATGGAATCGTAGTTGGCCGCCAGGTCCTCGGTCGAGATCGTCGGCGCGTCGGGGTACTTGGCGCGAAGAGGGAAATCGGTCGGACGCCTCTAAAAACTGGTCATTTCCGCCCTGATTTGATTCACTGGTCTCCGCACGAGGAGCGGAGGTTTCGATGTCGGGTCAGCCGGGATTTTTCGATCTTGATGAGCGGTATGGGGCGTTGTCGGCGGCGGGCGATCCGCTGCTGAAGCTGTCGTCGGTTGTCGATTTCGAGCTGTTCCGTCCGGCGCTGAAGCGGGCGTTGAGGCGTTCGGATCGCGGCAAGGGCGGGCGTCCGCCGTTCGACGCGGTGCTGATGTTCAAGATTCTGGTTTTGCAGGCGCTCTACAATCTTTCGGACGACCAGACGGAGTTTCAGATCCGCGACCGCCTGTCGTTCATGCGGTTTCTGTGCCTGGGGCTGCACGACCGGGTTCCGGACGCCAAGACGATCTGGCTGTTCCGCGAACTTCTGGTGCGGGCCGGGGTGATCGAGAAGCTGTTCGACACCTTCGACGACCATCTGCGCGGGCACGGCTATCTGGCAATGGCGGGGCAACTGATCGACGCCTCGATCGTGGCGGCACCCAAGCAGCGCAACACCGACGCCGAGAAGGACGCCCTCAAGGCGGGCGAGGTCCCGGAGGGGTGGACGGACAAGCCCGCCAAGCTGCGCCAGAAGGACCGCGACGCGCGCTGGACCATGAAGCGCGGCCGGGTTCAGCGACTGGCCGACGGCCGGCCCAAGGGGCCGGAGATCATGGTTCCGGCGTTCGGCTACAAGAACCACATCGCCACCGACCGCCGCCACGGCCTGATCCGCAAGTGGACGGTGACGCACGCAGCAGCCAACGACGGGCGGCAATTGCCCGCCCTGATCGACCCCGGGAACACGGCGAGCCCGGTGTGGGCGGACACCGCCTATCGCTCGCGGCGTAACGAGACGTTCCTGTCGAAGCACGGACTGATGTCGATGATCCATTTCCGCAAGCCGCCGAAAAAGGCGATGCCGGAATCGAGGAAGAAAGCCAACGCGGCGCGATCCAGGGTGCGCTCAGCGATCGAACATGTCTTCGCCCATCAGAAGGGGCCGATGAACCTGAGCGTGCGCACCATCGGCATCGCCAGGGCCAGGATCAAGATCGGCATGACCAACCTGGCCTACAACATGCGACGCCTGGTCTGGCTCCAGGGCCGAACCGCGCCCGCCTGACGAAAAGCCGGGCCAAGAGCCCGGCCGACGACCTCGAACACCCCCGAAATCGGAAGCCAAACCGCCCCGAGGGGCGCGGCCATGCCCGTTTCAGGGCCGATCACGCCTAAAACGACGCGTTTTTAGAGGCGTCCGGTCGCGACGGCAACCGACGCGACGGCGCAAACGAAAGCCACCAGGGGAGCCATTATCAGGGTTTTCTTAACCATTTCTCCGATTCTCCGGATCCATTGTGAAGGGAACAGTTCGAAGATGAAGCGACCGACCCAAGAGCACGCAGGCCGCTCATTCGCAAAAGCCGTTCCGGTTGAACACAACCTGGATCCTACGGAACGAATGGTTTCGGCGAGATGTCAAAGCACGGAAAATTTGTAACGGAATGTTACCAAACGATGTTGATTGAAATGATTTCAATTATTATTAAAGTTTCGAGCGTTTAACCCAAAGTCCCGATGGAGGCACCGGCGGCTATGGGTTCTCGTCAACCGTCGGAAAATCGCAATTCAGGCGGCGTCCCAGTAAGGGTTTGAGCCGAAACGGTTGGCCAGAAAATCGATGAAGACCCGCACCTTGGCCGACAGGTGGCGGCGATGCGGATAGACCGCGTAGATGGCCAGCGTATCGTCGGGGAAGTCGTCCAGCGCCGTAACCAGCCGGCCGCGGCGGATGTCGTCGCCGACCAGAAAAGTGGGAGCGAAGAAGACGCCGAGGCCGGCCAGCGCCGCCTCGCGCAGGACGTCGCCGTTATTGGCCTTGAGGCTGCCGGCGACACGAACCGACACCGAACCGCCCGGGCCACGGAAGCGCCAGTCGTTCTGGGTCGAGAGGTAGGCGTAGATCAGGCAGTTGTGGGAGGCCAGATCGCGCGGATGAGTCGGCACGCCGCGATCCGACCAATAGGCCGGGCTGGCGCATACCACCCGGCGGGCCGACGCCAACTTGCGGGCCACCAGGCTGGAGTCAGGCAGGTCGGCGATGCGCACGGCGACGTCGTAGCCCTCGTCGACCAGGCTGACGCGCCGGTCGTCGAGGTCCAGCGTCACCGTCAGGTCCGGGTAGCGCGTCATAAAATCGACCAACGCAGGGGCAACGTGCAGAATGCCAAACGACATCGGCGCGTTGACCCGCAACGTACCCCGCGGCTCGTCGGTCAGGCGGCCGGCCACCCGCTCGGCCTCTTCCAACTCGGCGAGGATCCGCTGAGCGCGGTCCAGGAAATCAGTTCCCGCCTCGGTCAGCGACAGGCGCCGCGTCGTGCGGTTGAACAGCCGCGCGCCGAGCCTGTCCTCCAGTGCCGCCAGTTTCTTGCTGGCCGCCGACTTGGACATCGCAAGATCGCGGGCCGCCGCCGAAATACCGCCGGCCTCGGCGATGCGCACGAACACCTGAAGGACGTCGAGAGAGAGCATGGATCACCGAGATAGTATCTGATTTCGAAACAATTATATTCCACATACCGCAATTGTCTACAAACCGTTGGCGTGTCATCTTCCCGGCACGCGAATGGTTCCTCCGTCGATGAATTAGGAAAGGACGACAGGCATGGCCAAGGTTCTGGTTCTCTATTACAGCAGCTACGGACACGTGGAGACGATGGCGGGCGCCGTCGCGGACGGGGCGCGCAGCGTCGCCGGCACCCACGTCGACATCAAGCGGGTGCCCGAACTGGTCCCCGACGACGTCGCCGCGAAGTCGGGCGTGAAACTCGACCAGGCGGCTCCGGTCGCCAAGGTCGACGATCTGGTCGGGTACGACGCCATCATTTTCGGCACCCCCACCCGCTTCGGCAACATGGCGGCGCAGATGCGCAACTTCCTCGACCAGACCGGCGGCCTGTGGGCCAAGGGCAAGTTGATCGGCAAGGTCGGAAGCGTCTTCGTCAGCACCGCCACTCAGCACGGCGGCCAGGAAACGACGCTGACGTCGTTCCACACAACCCTGTTTCACCACGGCATGGTCGTCGTCGGCCTTCCCTATTCGGCGGCCGGCCAGGGCACGCTAGACGAGATTTCCGGCGGCTCGCCCTACGGCGCGACCACCATCGCCGCCAGTGACGGGAGCCGCCAGCCGAGCGAGAACGAACTCGACCTCGCCCGTTTCCAGGGTCGACACGTGGCCGAGATCGCCGCCAAGCTGGCAGCCTGACCCTAGGCAAGAAAAGGAGGTGGCCGATGGGCCTTCTAGTCGACGGCGTCTGGCGGGATGAGTGGTACGACACCAAAACGAGCGGCGGCCGTTTCGAACGGCCGGCCACCCGTTTTCACGACTGGATTACGGCCGACGGCTCGTCGGGATTCATGGCGGAGAGCGGGCGTTACCACCTTTATGTCTCGTACGCCTGCCCGTGGGCGCATCGGACGCTCATCTTCCGGACCCTTAAGGGCCTGGGCGACATCGTTTCGGTGTCGGCCGTCGAGCCGATCATGGGCAAGGACGGCTGGAGCCTGGCGGCGGGGGACGATCCCGTCCTCGGCGCCCACTTCCTGCGCGATGTGTATCTGGCGGCCGATCCCAGCCATACGGGGCGCGTCACGGTGCCGGTGCTGTGGGACAAGCGGTCGGGCGCCATCGTCAACAACGAGTCGGCCGACATCATCCGCATGTTCAATTCGGCCTTCGACGCCGTCGGCGCCGCTCCGGGCGACTACTACCCGGAGCCGCTGCGGGCCGACATCGACGCGCTGAACGGGCGCATCTACGAGACCGTCAACAACGGCGTCTATCGCGCCGGATTCGCCACCCGACAGGATGCCTATGACGAAGCGGTGGCGGCGCTGTTCGACACCCTCGACTGGCTGGAGGATCGGCTGTCCCGGCGGCGCTATCTCGCCGGCGACCGACTGACCGAGGCCGACTGGCGCCTGTTCACGACATTGGTGCGCTTCGACGCCGTCTATTACGGCCACTTCAAGTGCAACCTAAAGCGGCTGGTCGACTACCCCAACCTGTGGGCCTTCACCCGCGAACTCTATCAGATGCCCGGCATCGCCGACACGGTGAAACTGGATCACATCAAGGCCCACTATTACGGCAGCCATCCCACCGTCAACCCCACCGGCATCGTACCCAGGGGGCCGCGTCTCGACTTCACCGAGCCGCACGACCGCGACGCTTTCGGCTGAAACCACTCGCCCGGGCTGCCGCCAACGCGCGCCTGCTTCATCACATCGCGAAGGCACCGAGGTGGGTGCGGATATCCTGTTCCATCTCGGTGTTGAAGTCCTTCATCAGGGCTTCGATCAGGTCGAACCGAAGACGGTCGCGCTCGTTGAGGGAGGCGTCCTCGCGCAGGGTCTTCGAACGGCCGACCCTGGAGCTTGCAAAAGCCCGGCGAAACCCCTGGTCGTCGATGACCTCGATCATGCCGGCCACCGTCGCCTCGTAGCGAACCGACTGCTCCTTCTTGAAAACGCCGGCGACGCCGCCTTCGATGGCAAGCGGCGTTTCGGTCACGCTGGCGTCGACGATGGTGAAACGGGCCACGTTGGTCACGCCCTTGGCGACCAACCTGTCCTCGGCCCAGCGGCGCATGGCCTTGTCGGGCGGCACGGGAAATTGCGAGGCGGCCTGCACGGCCTGCATCGTCGGCTGCACGCTGGAAACGATCTCCACCCTGCCGACGTTCAGTCCCAACGCCGGAAGATGCGCAAAGGTGATTCCGGGGAACCGTTGCACGGTAACCGGGGTCTCGCACGCCGCCAGCGCCAGCGTCGCAAGACCCGCCATCAGAAGCCGCCGGGTGATCATCAACATAGCGCCCGGATAGTCGCACGGGCGCCTCCCCCGTTCAAGGCGAACGCCGGGGGAGGCCACCCGCGGACGCTAGCGGATGAAGCTTCCCAGGTGACCGCGGATGTTTTCCGTCATCTCGGAATCGAAGGCGGAAACCAATGGCGCAATCATGCCTTGCCACAAATCCTGGTGCGCTTCCGGCGAGGCGTCCGGCCAGATGGTGCGGGAGAAGGCCACCCGCGCCGCCGCCCGGCCCTCGCGGGCATTCGGCTCGTCGAGGACCTCGAGGATGGCCGCTGCCGTGGCGTTGTAGCGTACGGTCTGCGGCGCCCGCAGCAGGCCGGGCATGCCGACGTCCCTGGGCAGGTCCTCCTCGACAATCGCGGCGTCGGTGATGGTGAAGCGTGCGACGCCGCTCTGCCCCTGGGCGACCAGCCGGTTATTCGCCCAGTCGCGGAGCGCCTGCTCGGGCGTGGTGGGCAACAGGCCCTCGACGTGCGGGCGCGTACTCGACGCCTGGACCTTCGATACAACCTCGATCCTGGCCACATCGAGGCCGATCGGCGGCGGCAGGACGGCCACCTGTTTCTCCATCGGAGCTGTCGTTCCGCACGCCGCCAGCGCCAGCGTCGCGAAACCGACCATCAGTACCTGTCGGATCATCTTGGGCATAAAGAGGAAATAGTCGCCGGGGCGGCCGGTTCAAGGCGATGGCAGATCTGCCAGCGCCTGGCGGGGGAAGCGGTATTCGGCTTTGCAGAACTCGCAAGTGACGATGATGGCGCCATCCTCGACCATGGCATCAAGCTCGGCCGCCGGAAACCGGCCAAGCGTCGCCGCAACCTTGGCGCGCGAGCAACGGCAGGCATGGCGGACCGGCCGGACCCGGAAAAGGCGCACGCCCTCCTCGTGATAGAGGCGGTAGAGCAGCCGCGCCGGTTCGATGGCGGAATCGAGCATTTCGAACGCCGTCGCGCTGCTGGTGAGCGCCACGGCGCGGCGCCATTCGTCCTCGGCCTCGTCGTCGGCATCGACGTCGTCGGCCGGGCGCGGACGCTGGATCATCAGGGCGGCGGCCCGACTGCCGTCGCCGTCGCCCACCGTCGCCGCCAGCGAGATGGCGGTCTGCAACGGCTCGCACTGACGGAAATAGGTGTGCGCGCAGTCGGCAAGCCGCGGCCCGGTCAGTTCGGTCATCCCCTGGTACTGCTGGGCATTGGGGCCGTGATCGAGGGTGACGGCCAGCCGCCCGGCGCCCAACAGCCGGGGAACCGGCGCATCGGCGATATCCTCGGCCGTGGGCAGGCGCTCGGCGTCATAGCGGGCATAGCCGCGCAGGCTGCCGTCGCTGGTGATGTCGGCGACCATCAGGCCGAGCGGCCCGTCGCCCTGGGTCTGCAGCTTGAAGACGCCGTCGAACCTGAGCGCGCTGGCCAGCACCGTGGTCAGCGCCAGCGTTTCGCCCATCAGGCGGGCCACCGCCTGGGGGTAGCCGTGCGCGCCAAGGATGGAATCGAGCGCCGGTCCCAGGCGCACCAAGCGGCCGCGCAGGCCAAGGTCCTCGATGCGGAACGGCTGGATCAGATCGGCGAAGGCGGGAACGTCGGTCATCGCCTCACTTGTCGCCGACGGGATCGTCCCCTCCCGGTTCCGGCGTCTCTCTTTCGACGTGATGACGGGTCATCACCGGCACTTGGCTCAACGCGAACAGCACGGTCAGGCCGGCGATGCCGAAGACCTTGAAGGTGACCCAGAAGTCGGTGCTCTGGGTCCGCCAGACCACCTCGTTAAGGCCGGCCATGGCCAGAAAGAAGCAGGCATAACGGACGGTCAGGATATGCCAGCCCCGGTCATCCATGGAAATGGTGGTGCCAAGCAGCGATTTCAAAAACGATCGCTTGAAGAAGAGCCCGCCGAACAGCACGGCGGCAAACAGCACCTGGACGATGGTCGGCTTCAGCTTGATGAAGGTCTCGTCCTGCAGCCACAGCGTCAGGCCGCCGAAGACGCCGACCACCGCCGCGGTCACCAGCGGCACCATCGCCAGCCGTCGCTCGTAGGCGAACGACAGGGCCAGCGCCACGGCGGTCGCCCCCATC
The DNA here is from genome assembly GCA_034003665.1 of Rhodospirillales bacterium. GTDB lineage: Bacteria > Pseudomonadota > Alphaproteobacteria > Rhodospirillales > Shumkoniaceae > Shumkonia. The sequence goes on from JAVEYE010000065.1 coordinate 8,838, forward strand.
AGGCCGGCGGTGGCGGCGAACAGGCCGAACTGGAAATAGCCGGCGAAAAAGATGATCAGCGGCCCGTAGTCCACCGTCGGACGCAGCCAACGCGGCGCGGACGGCCGGGAGCTGGCGGAGGATGGAGCGGGCTCTCCCATGACCGTACGGTCAGCCCAGGCACCAGGCGAGGATGCCCTTCTGGGCGTGCAGGCGGTTCTCGGCCTCGTCCCACACCACCGAGTTGGGGCCGTCCATCACCTCGTCGGTCACCTCGTCGCCGCGGTGGGCCGGCAGGCAGTGCATGAACAGCGCGCCCGGCTTGGCCTTGGCCATGAGGGCGGCGTCAACCCGATAGGGGGTCAGCAGGGCGCGCCGTTCATCTTCGCCTTTCTGGCCCATCGACACCCAGGTGTCGGTGACCACCGCATCGGCCCCGTCGACCGCCTGTCGGGGATCGTCGAGGACGACGACGTCGGCGCCTTCGGCCTTGGCCCAGGCGAGCAGCCTGGGCGACGGCCTGAGCGTGCCCGGACAGGCCAGCCGCATGGCGAAGCCGAAACGCTGGGCGGCGTGAATCCACGACGCCGCCACGTTGTTGCCGTCGCCGCACCAGGCAACCTTCTTGCCCTTGATCGGGCCGCGGTGCTCCTCGAAGGTCATGACGTCGGCCATGATCTGGCAGGGGTGGGAGGCGTCGGTCAGGCCGTTGATCACCGGGATGGTGGCGTTGGCAGCCAGTTCCTCCATGCGCTTCACCGCGCTGGTGCGGATCATGATGGCGTCGGCGTAGCGCGACAGCACGCGGGCGGTATCGGCGATGGTTTCGCCGCGCCCGAGCTGGGATTCTGCGGTGCCCAGCACGACGGCGCGCCCGCCCAGCTGCTGGACGCCGACCTCGAAGGACACCCGGGTGCGGGTCGAGGGTTTCTCGAAGATCATGACCAGGGTCTTGCCGGTCCATGGCGACAACGCCTCCGGATCGCGCCGCTTGAAGGCCGCGCCCAGGTCCAGCATGTGACGCAGGGTGGCGGTGTCGAACTGGTCGAGGTCGAGGAAATGCCGAGGCGCACTCATGTCAAAACTCCGTTTCTTCAAGCTCGGCGCAGCTCTTTTCGAGAATGGCCATCGCCTCTTCGATGTGGTCGTCCCCGACGATCAGCGGCGGCACCAGGCGCGTCACGTTGTCGCCGGCGCCGACCGCCAGCATGCCGTTGGCCCGCAATTGGCCGATCAGCTTGCCGTTGGGGATCCGGCACTGCAGCCCGATCAGCAGGCCGACGCCGCGCACGCCCAGGAACAGTCTGGGATGGGCGGCGGCGACGGCCTCGGCCCGCTTGCGCAGCCGCGCCGCCTTGGCCTCGACCCCCGCCAGGAAGCCGTCGGCCAGCATGACATCGAGCACCGCATTGGCGCAGGCGACGGCCAGCGGGTTGCCGCCGAAGGTGGACCCGTGGCTGCCCGGCTTCATGGTCTTGGCAACGTGTTCCTTGGCCAGACAGGCGCCGACGGGAAAGCCGCCGCCCAGACCCTTGGCGACGGCCAGGACATCGGGCTCGACGCCGGCCCACTCGTGGGCGAACAGGCGGCCGGTGCGGCCCATGCCGGTCTGCACTTCGTCGAGCAGGAAGAGCAGGCCGAACTCGTCGGCCACCTTGCGCAGCGCCCGCAGGAAATCGGCCTCGGCCGGCCTCACCCCGCCCTCGCCCTGCACCGGCTCGACCAGAATGGCCGCCGTCTCGTCGGTGATGGCGGCGCGCAACTCGTTCATGTTGCCGAACGCCACCTGGTCGAAGCCGTCGGGCATCGGCGCGAAGCCGGCCATGTGCTTGTCCTGCTTGGCGGCGGCCAGCGTGGCCAGCGTCCGGCCGTGGAAGCTGCCGGTGAAGGTGATCACCCGGAAGCGTTCGGGATGGCCGGTCTCGTCGTGATAGCGCCGGGCCAGCTTGAGGGTGGCCTCGACCGCTTCCGCCCCCGAGTTGCAGAAGAACACCGAATCCGCGAACGAGGCGTCGACCAGCCGCTGGGCCAGACGCTCCTGCCCGGGGATGTGATAGAGGTTCGAACAGTGCCAGAGCGTGGAGGCCTGCCTGGTGAGCGCCTCGACCAGGTGAGGATGGCAATGGCCGAGCGCGGTCACCGCGACACCGGCGCCGAAATCCAGGTAACGTCGGCCGGCCGCGTCCACAAGGTAGACGCCCTCGCCACTGACGAAGGCGATGTCCTCGCGCGCGTAGGTCGGCATCACCGCGGAAATCATCGGTCGGCTCCTTGTCGAAAAAAAACCGAGGGCGGACGCGGGCGCGCCGCCCCCTCCTTGCGGAAGGGCGAGAGTATCGGAATCCGCGGGCGCGCTGTCAACGCGATTGCGGCGGAATCTCCGGCCCCGCCGGCCGTTCAGCGGCCGGTCGCCGGCGACGGCGCCGCCGACGGGCCGGCCCCGCCGTGGATCTCCGACCAGGCGATGGGATCGCGGATGTAGGCCTCGATCTCCTTCAGCATGGCGCCGTCCATGGCGCCGCGGGCGCGCGCCACGCGCATCAGGTCGTCCCAGGTGGCCAGCGAAAAGAGTTCCAGCCCGCGCACGTCAAGATCGCGCACCACGTAGTCGAAGATGCCGTACTTGAAGATGACGAAGGCGTGCTTCACCTCGGCGCCGCCCCGCCGCAGGCCGTCGCAGAATAGCGCCTTGGTGCGCCCGTCGGTGGTCAGATCCTCGACCAGCAGCACGCGCTTGCCGGCTTCCAGCGCGCCCTCGATCTGCGCCTTGGGGCCATAGCCCTTGGCCTGCTTGCGCACGATGACGAGCGGCAGGTTGAGGCGATCGGCCACCATGGCGGCGAACGGGATGCCGGCCACCTCGCCGCCGGCGATGACGTCGAAGGCGGCGTAGCCGACGGTGGCCATGATCTTCCTTACCGCCAGGTCGATCAGTTTGTTGCGGGCCAGCGGAAAGGATATCAGGCGCTTGACGTTGACGAACACGGGGCTGGCCCAGCCCGACGAGAAGAAGAACGGCTCGTGCGGGCGGAACAACACGCAGCCGGTGTCGAGCAGGATCTGGGCCGTCGTCTCGGCAAGATCGGAATCGGTCATGGCAGCGCCTCCGGGGCGGTCAGCATGGCCCTGTATAGAGCCTCGGCCCCCAGAAAGAAATCGTCGTAGGCCATGGCCTCGCGCGGATTGTGCGAACCGTGCTCGTTACGTACGAAGATCATGGCGGTGGGAATGCCGGCGTTGGCGAAGACGGCGGCATCGTGGCCGGCCCCCGAGGGCAGCCGCTCGTAGGGGATCCCCGCCTCGCCGCAAACGGCGGCGAGATGGTCGACCAGGGCCGGATCGGTGCGGGCCGGCGCGGTGGGCAGCGCCTGGCCCAGTTCAAAGGAAACGCCGCGGGCCCGTCCGACGTTGAGCATCTCCTCGGCGACGATGTCGCCGAAGAAGTGCAGCATGTCCGGAGACTGGCTGCGGTATTCGAGGCTGAAGCGGATCTCGCCGGGCACCCGGCTCATGGCGTGTTCGGCCGGGTCGGTGCCGACGATGCCCATGGTGATGACCAGGTCCTCGCCCTGCTCCAGCAGACTGACCCAGTGCTGGTCGAGGCGCTCCACCAGATCCGCGAAGGCGAACACCGCGTCGTGGCGCAACCAGCGCGGCACGGCGCCGGCATGCGCCGCCTCGCCCCGGCAGATGACGGAGGGGTGGCGGATGTTGCCGCGGATGCCGGTGACCAGGCCGACCGGCACGGCGCGGGCCACCATCACCGGCCCCTGTTCGATGTGCAGTTCGAAGAAACTGGCGAGATCGGCCGGCCGGATCATCGCCTCGCCGGCGGCGATGCGCTTCACGTCGGCTCCGGCCTCCGCCATGCAGTCCCGCAGGGTCCGGCCGCTGTCGCGGTGCTTGAGGCCAAGGTCCCGGGGGTCGAGGGCCCCGAACAGCGCGCTGGAGCCCATGTAGGCGCGGCCGAACCAGGCGCTTTCCTCGCCGCGCAGGACGAAGAGCTTGAGCGGGCGCCGGGGGGTGGCGCCCTCGCGTTTGGCCTGCATCAGGGAGATCAGCCCGGCGATCACCCCGGCGGCGCCGTCGTAGTTGCCGCCGCGCGGCACCGAATCGAGGTGCGAGCCGCAGGCCACGGCGGGAGCCCCCGTTTCGCTTCCGGGCAGCGTGATCGTCATGTTGGCGGCGGCGTCGGTTTCGACCTCCAGGCCCTCGGCCCGGGCCGCCTCGGCCACCGTCTGCATGGCCAGCGTCTCGCCCGCGCCATAGCTTTCGCGCGTGATGCCGACGCCGTCGGCCGATTGCGCGGCCAACCGCTCGAACAATGAAACGGCCTGCTCCCTGAGATCGGCGGACAGCGGTTCGGTGATGGCGACCGTGGACGTCATGCCGCGCCCTCCCTTTCAATCCGCGCCGTTTCTCCGCAGCGCGAAAAAAGAGCGGACGATACCCCCACGATAGCAACTTGTTAAGGGATTTGCGGCAACTCGCGCCGTCTTCACTCAATTCACTTTCTGAGATTGGTCAATTTCTCAATCGTCCTGAGGCCAACGAGGCGCCAATTGGCCGGTTCATCAATCTAGGCTAGTCGTAAAGTCAGCCCCAGGTTTTAACCCCGCGCACGCAGCAGCCCTTTTAAGCCAAGTTCTAGTTTCCAGTGCCGAATTATTTGTCCCAAAGTACCATCCATTGCCGAGCGGTTCTGAATATTTCTCAGCCAATTCCGGGCTTTTAAAAAGCTGGCTTGGCTCTCGGGCAACGATCCGTTTGGTGCGTCCCTTAACACGACTAAGACTCGTAAGAGTTCCTGGTTTCGCATCTTCAAAAGCCAGTAAGGACTCGGCAAGCAGGTGCTTGAGCGAGCGACATTCGCGTCTATCCCCTCGAAATTGAAGCCAGTGGGAGCCGGTTTGTCGCGAGAACTTACCTGAGCTTGAAGGAGACAGGACGTTATGGGATTGACATGTGTTATCGGCGAATTTTCGAACTGTTTCCATGGAAAGATCAATGAT
>JAVEYE010000066.1:0-13682 GCA_034003665.1 Rhodospirillales bacterium
GCAGAGGCGCCAGTCGTAGTCCACCGGCGCCAGGGACTGGCCCTGATAGAGCGCCATCAGTTCGGCCGCGATGACGTTGCACGAGAGCCCGTCGGCGACAATGTGGTGCGCGTCGGCGAGCAGCAGCTGCCGTTCCGGCCCCACCTCGACTGTCGCCACCCTGAGCAGGGGCGCGACCGCCAGGTCGAACGGCCGCACAAATGCCGCAACGGCGGCATCGATGTCGGCCTCTGAGGCCCGCAGCCGCTCGATCTCGAAGCGCGGCTCGGCCCACCGTTTGGCCAGCAGTTCGCCCTCGATGGTGACGAAACTGGTGCGCAGGCTTTCATGGCGTCCGATGATGGTGCGGAAGGCCGTCTCGAGGCGTTCGATGTCGAGCGGGCCGTCGATCCAGAACGCCTGCGGCAGGTGATAGGGAAGCTGCCCCCCCTCCCTTTGGCTGAGGGCGTATAGCCGGCGCTGCACCGATGACGGTTCGGTGAATTGCGGTTCCGGATACGCCTCGATCGACCAGGCGAAGCCGCCGGCCCGGATCTCCTCGATGCAGCCGGTCAGGACGTCGAACACCCGCTCGACATCGGCCTCGGTGTGGGCGGTCGAAAAGAACGAGATCCGCCGTTCCCAGGTGTAGACGCCGCGGTCGATCATGGCGAGGTACAGCAGCTCCAGCTCGATCGGCTGGACATCCTTGTCGCCCAGCGGCACAAGCCGCCATTGCGATGCGAAGTGCTTGGCCCGGAGCGGCACGCGGCGCGTCTCGAACCACCGGTTCAGGCGGTCGCAGAAGGCCGTGGTCAGGGCCGTCACCCGTTCCTGAAGGGCCGGCCCCTCGGCGGTCATATGGGTCAGGGCGGCGTGGGCGGTGACCATGGTCGCGGGATTGCGGCAGAACGTGCCGCCGAAATAGATCATCGGCGACTGCGGCGCCGACCGGTCGCCGTAGGCCCACGCTCCCCCGTCGATGTAGTCGAGATAGCGGGCGGCGCCGGCGATCACGCCGATCGGCATGCCGCCGCCGACGATCTTGCCGTAGAGCACGATGTCCGCGCGCACCCCGAACCACGCCTGGGCGCCGCCGGGAAGGATGCGGAATCCGGTGATCATCTCGTCGAAAATCAACGCCGCCCCGGCCGTACGGGTGATCCGCCGCAGGGCCTTGAGGAACCCCTGGGGCTGGAGGTCGGGGTCGCGGCTCTGCACCGGCTCGACCAGAACGGCGGCGATGGAATCGGCCTGTTGCTCGATGAGGCGCAGGGATTCCGCCGCACCGTATTCCATCACCATCACATCCTCGATCATGGCTGGCGGCGTGCCGATGCCGATGGGCCGCACCCCGCCCTCGTCGTCCTCGGTTGCCAGCACTCCGTCGAAGATGCCGTGGTACGCGTTCTTGAAGATGACGATGCGGGACCGGCCCGTGGCGGCGCGGGCCAGGCGGATCGCCACCATGACCGCTTCGGAACCGGTGTTGCCGAAGGCGACGCGTTCGCTGCCGGTCAGATCATGGACCAGTTGGGCCACCGTCCCGGTCAGCTTGGATTGCGTTCCCAGTTCCAGGCCGCATTCCATCTGCCGGGACAGCGCATCATGGATGAACGGCGGCCGGTGGCCGAAAAAATGGACCCCCATGCCGAGCGCGACGTCGATGTACTCGTTGCCGTCGACATCCCATAAGCGGGCGCCGTCCGATCGCGCCGAGACGATCGGATACTTCGCCTCCTTCATCTGGCCCCAGAACGACAGCGTATGCTTCCAGTCGGCGAGGACGGCACGGGAGTCCTGGGTCATCGACTTGGAGCGCCCGGTGCGCGCCACGTGGTCGGCCACCAGGCGTGCGACGAACGCCTGCTGCTCCGTCGACAGTTTGGCGCCGGCCAAGTTGATCCCCCGGATCGCGGCGACCGCGTCTTTCGGCGGCGCCTTGGCCGTCCCCACGGCCCGCGCCGCCGCCGGCGTGGTGGCGGCCGGCGGCGCGGCCGGGGTGCCGGACGGCCCCGCCGCCGCCATCTGCTGGCGGATCAGCTCGTGCATGCTCCGTAGGTTCTGTGCCGCGACCTGCGACAGGTAGAACAGCTGCTGCTGGAAGAGCGGCGCCGTCGGATCGGGAGCGGCCGGCGTCGGGAGCACGGGTTCCGACGGGCTGGCCGCGGTCAGCGCCGCGGGGATTGCAGGCCGGGCGGGCGCCTCCGCGGCGACGTCGGCCGGAGCGACGTTCGGCGCCTGCCGAATCACGTGGTCGGCGAGCGCCTCGATGGTGCCCAGCGCGGCGAAAAGCTGGCTGGTCTGGGCCTCCACCCCGTACGTCTTCTCGACGACCTGCCCCAGTCTGACCAGCATCAGCGAGTCCAGGCCCATGTCGGAGAAGCGCTCGCAGGGGTCGATCTCGGCGACGGGAAAGCCGCTGATTTCGGCGACGATCGCCACGAGTTCGCCGATGATCCGGACAGTCTTGTCCATGGACGGGGCCTCTTGCTTGTGATCTGCGGGATCGGCCGGTCTTGCCGGTGCCGCTTGTGCCGCCGCGCCGGCCGGACGGACCGGCGCGACATCCAGCCAATACGGGTGTCTCTGGAAGGGATAGGTCGGCGCCTCGACCTTGCGGCGCGGCCGGGGCGCGCCGAAGGCCGTCCAGTCGATGTCGATTCCATTCTCCCACAATGCCGCCAGGCTGGAGACGATGTGGCCGTCCTCGTCGGCTTCCGGGTTCAGGGAATCGACCAGCAGACCTGCATCCTGGCCAATGCCGTCACGCAGTTGTTGGATCAGGTCTGCGCTCGGACCGATTTCCACGAAGGTGTCGTAGCCGGCTGCCCGGGCGGCCGCGAAGACCTCGGGCAAGCGGTCGCGTGTGGCGGAGTAGAAGGGGAGGGTGCCGCCCTCTGACTCGGGCCGTCCTGCCACTTCGGCCGCCGCCTTCACGCCGGCTTCGCAGCCGATGACCGCCGCCGGCCGCACACCCCAGCCGACCCACAAGGCGGCAAGCGCCACCTGCAACCGGTACAAGGCCGGCTGCTGCGGATCGGTCCGCTCGAAGGCCGCGCGGAAGGACGGTCGGCATTGTGTCAGCGTCCGTCCGGCGGTCGCCAGGCCCTGTTGGCCGCCGCCGAACAGGAAGACCACGCCCCTTGTGCCCAGGCGGCGAAGGCTGCGCGCGAACCGCTCCTCCGGCAGGGAGGACAGCGCGGCGGCCAATTCCGAGACCGTCCGGCCGCTCACCACAAGCCGCTCGCGAAGCGCCGGCCGACGGGCTGCCGCGTGGCAAAGGTCGGCCGCCTCGTCCGCCGAGGCGGCAGCCAGCCGCTCTCGCCAGCGTTCGGCCACGGCGCGCAGCGCGGTTCCGGTCGCGGCCGAAAGCGGCAAGACATGGACGCCGCCGGATCGATCGACCGTCGCCGCGGGCTCCTCGGCCTCCTGCGGTTCGGTCAGGATGACGTGGGCGTTGGTCCCGCTCAACCCGAACGAGCTGATCCCGGCGGTGCGTGGCCCCGAGGCGTCTGTCCAGTCACGGGCTTCGGCGACTACTTGGATCGAGGCGGAGTCCCAGTCGATGTGATGGTTGGGGCGGGAAAAATGCAGGCTCTTGGGAAGGCGCCGATGGCGGAGGGCGAGGACGACCTTGATGACGCCGGCGATGCCGGCGGCGGCCTCGGTGTGTCCGATGTTGGTCTTGACCGAGCCCATCCAAAGGGGCCGCGACGACGAGCGGCGGCCGAACACCGCCCGGAGCGCCCCGAATTCGATGGGGTCGCCAAGGGGGGTCCCCGTTCCGTGCGCCTCGACGTAGTCGATAGCGTCTGGGGAGAGGCCGGCGTCGGCCAGCGCGTCGCGGATCACCTGCTGTTGCGCCAACCCGTTGGGTGCCGTCAGGCCGTTGCTGCGGCCGTCGTGGTTGACCGCCGAGCCGGCCAGCACCGCCTGGATCCGGTCGCCGTCGCGGCGCGCGTCGTCGAGGCGCTTGAGGACCAGCAGGCCGCCTCCCTCGCCCCGTCCATAGCCGGTGGCGTCGTCGTCGAAGGCGCGGCTCCGACCGTCGGCGGCCAGCGCTTTCACCTTGCACAGGGCGACCGTACTGTCGGGCGAGAGGATCAGGCTGATGCCGCCCGCCAGCGCCACGTCGCACTCGCCGCGCCGCAGGCTCTTTACCGCCAGATCGAGGGCCACCAGCGATGACGAGCAGGCCGTATCGACGGTCAGGCAGGGCCCCTTGAAATCGTAGAAATAGGCGAGCCGACCGGCTGCCGTGCTGAACATGGCTCCGCTGCCCGAGTAGGCATCGATCCGCGTCGGGTCGCCGGAATGGATATGGGCCTGGATGTAGTCGTAGTTGGAAAGGCCGATGAAGACCCCGGCCCTGCTTCCGGCCAGCCGCCGAACATCGACCCCTGAGGCGTCGAACGCCTCCCAGCTCATTTCCAGGAGCAGGCGCTGCTGGGGGTCCAGGGCCTGCGCCTCTTTGGGCGTCATGTTGAAGAAGGCGGGATCGAATCCCTTGACGTCGTCGAGAAACGCCCCTTCGCGGATATAGAGCTTGCCGGGGGAGTCGGGGTTGGCGTCCCACCAGCGATCGGTGTTCCAGCGGTCGGGCGGCACCGGCCCCACCGCATCGCGCCCGTCGGCCAGGAGATCCCAGAACTGGCCGGGCGAGTTGGCGCCGCCGGGAAAGCGGCAGGCGATCCCGACAATGGCGATGGGCGAGGGCCCCTTCAGCCTGGCGTTTTCCGCCAGCAGGGTCTTGATGGTTTCGGAGGCCCGCTTCAGCGCCGCGACATAGGGGACATCGGACGCGGACGTCATGTCCCGCTCCTCAGGCCGATCAGGTGGTCGATCTCGTCGAGAACCGACTCCGCCGTCGAACCGGCCGCCGCCGTTGGCTGCTCCTCGTCGATCCGCAGGGCGTGGTCGAGAAGGTAGCCGGCGATCTTGTCGAGGGTCGGATAGTCGAACAGCAGCGACGCCGGCAGGGCACAGCCGAGGCCCTTGTTGAGGCGGTTGCGCATGTCGACCGACATCAGGCTGTCGAAGCCCTGCTCGACCAGGGGCCGGTCGAACTCCATCGGCTCGGCCTCGCCGTAGCCGAGGGTCTCGCGCGCCAGGGCCTGGAGGTAGTCGCGCATATGCGCCCGCCGCTCGGCCGGCAGGACGGCCCGCAGTTCGGCGACGATGTCGCAGGGGGCGGCCGCGACTTCGGCCGCCCTCTCGGCTTTGCCGGCGGGCTTCACCTGGGCCGCAAACAATCCGGATTTGCCGGTCAACCCATGGGCGCGGGTATAGGCAGACCAGTCGATCTCCGCCACGACGGGCTGCAACAGGTTCTCGCGCAAGACAAGCCTGAGCGTGCGCAGCGCCTGGGCCGGGGACAGCGCGCCGATGCCCTGGCGGGAGAACCGATCGACATCCTGCCCGGCCGCCATGCCGACCTCGGCCCAAGGCCCCCAGTTGATGCTGGTCGCCGTCAGCCCCTGGCTGCGACGCAGGGCGGCGAGGCCGTCCATGAAGGCGTTGGCCGCGGCGTAGTTGGCCTGCCCCAGATTGCCGATGATCGCCGCCACCGAGGAGAAGAGGACAAAGAAGTCGAGATCGAGCGCCGCCGTCTCGCAATGCAGATTCCAGGCTCCCTTCACCTTCGGCGCCATGACCCGCTCGAACTGGCCGGCGTCGAGGTCGGCGATCATGCCGTCCTCGAGCAGTCCCGCCGCATGGACGACGCCGCGCAACGGCGCGGTCGCCCGTCCGAGGACCCGCCGCACGTCATCGGGATTGGCGATGTCGCCCAGGGCCACGGTGACCGTCACGCCCTTGGCGGCGAGTTCGTCGATCATCGCCTGGGCCTTGGCGTCGGGCGCTCGTCGGCCGTTCAGGACGAGGTGGCGCGCACCTTCGTCGGCCAGCCATTCGGCGACCCGCAATCCCAGCGCGCCCAGCCCGCCGGTCACCAGGTAGGCGCCGTCTTCGCGCAGCAGTCCGCCCGCCTCGATGGTCTCGCGGCGATAATCGTCCTGACGGCTCAGCACCACCTTGCCGATGTGCTTGGCCTGCGCCATGAAGCGGAAGCTTTCCTCCGCCTCGGCAAACGGGAACACGACGTACGGCAGCGGTTTCAGCCGGCCGCTCTCGAACTCGCCCAGAAGGGTCAGGAACAGGCCGGTGATGAGAGCCTCGTCCTCCTCCAGGACGCGCGCGAGATCGAACGGCCGGTAGACCCAGGACGGATTCAGGTCCAACACCCGGGCCTCGTCCCAAATGCCGATCTTGCCCATCTCGAGGAAGCGGCCGTGGTCGGCCAGCACCGAGAAACTGGCCGCGATCATCTCGCCGGACAGCGAGTTCAGGACGATGTCGACGCCCTTGCCGTCGGTGCGCTCGTTGATGCCGGCGGCGAAGTCGGTGCTGCGCGAGTTCAGGATGTGGCGGACGCCCAGGGACCTCAGGTACTCGCGCTTTTCGGCCGAGCCGACCGTGGCGAAAACCTCCGCTCCGGCCGCCAGGGCCAACTGCACGGCGGCCAGGCCGACACCGCCGGCGGCGGCGTGGATCAGCACGCGTTCGCCCGCCTTCATGCCGCCCAAGTGGTTCAGCGCGTAATGGGCGGTCAGGAAGGCGGCCGGCAGCGTCACGGCCTCCGCCGGGCCCAGGTGGCGCGGCCTGGGCACGACACGGCCGCGCGACACCGTCAGATGGCTGGCGATGCAGCCCGGGGCACCGATTGCGATGACGGCGTCGCCGGGGACGAGGTCGGTGACGCCGTCACCGACGGCGGTCACCGTTCCGACGGCCTCGAAGCCGAGCAGCCCGGCCTCGCCTGGATACTGGCCAAGGGCATTGAGCACGTCGCGGAAATTGAGTCCGGCGGCTTGAACGGCAACCTCGACCTCGCATGGTCCCGGAGCCTTCCGCGGCCGTGTCTTGAAGACCAGATCGTCAAGCGTGCGGCGTGGCCCCTTGTCGAGGAATAAGCTTTCGGTCGGGGAAAGCTTGGGCAACCGTCGGCTGGTTCCCCGGCTTGCCGTGGCGGGCTGCTGCGGGGCGATCAGGCGCTGGGCAAAAAGCTGGTTGCCGCTCCGCAGCGCAAGGTGATCTTCTCCCGCCGCCGCCGCGATCACCGCCCGCAGCGCGGCGGCCGCTTCTTTGTCGCAGCAGCGGCCGAGGTCGATCATGCCGCCCCAGCATTCGGGGAACTCGGAGGCGATCGCCCGGCCGAACCCCCAGAGGGCGGCGCCGTCGAGCGCCGGCGTCGCCGCGCCGTGATCTTCATGCACGACGGTCTGGGCCTGCCGGGTCATGATCCACAGCCGCAGCCGGTCTCGCCCTTCCAGGCGAGCGACCGCCTGAACCAGGGCCAGCAGCCGGGTGCATACGGCGAGGCACGCCGCCGCCGGATCCTCGCCCTCGCCGTTGGCGGTGAACAGCAGGTTGATCTTGGCGCCGGGGGATGCGATCAGCCGCGTCTGCAGCGATTGCGCATCGACGGCCGCGTCGGGGGTAAGGGTGATGACCTCGGCCCCATCTTCCTCGAAAGTCTGGGCCAGATCGGCGCTCCAGCCGTCGTCCGCCGCCGCGACGATCCAGCCGTTCGTCTCCGGCTCCGCGTCAGGGGCCGGAAGCGACAGAGGCGACCAGTCGAGGACGTGGATCAGGCGCCGGTCGGCGACGCGTGTCTCCTGGTAGAGGGTGCGGCGGTCGGTCTGCTTCAGCAGGAAGTCGCCGATTTCGAGCAGAGGGGCTCCATGCTTATCGCGGGCGACGATCTCGCAGCGGACCGCATCCTGGCTGACCTGGACCTTGGTATGCACGAATAGGGGCTGGCCGAGACGGCCCAGCAGGCGAATCTGCGCCATGTGCAGCGGGATGAGCACCGATCCGGCCGTCAGCATGCGGGCCGCGGACGTCTCGCAGGCCGGCAGGACGGTCTGCAGCAGGCTGTCGATCAGGCCCGGGTGGACCGCCTGCTCGTCGATCGGCTGCGGCGCCTCGATACGGCAGAAGGACTCGTCGTTACCCTTGTTGATCTCGCGGATGCACTGGAAGCTGGCGCCGGTGCGATAGCCCATCGACTCGATGAGCGCATAAAAGGCCGCCGGTGTCATGGCCTCGGGGCAGGCGCGCCGCAGCAGCGACAGGTCGCCCGCCGGCGATGGCTCGGTCGCCGGGCGGACGAAACGCCCGGTGCTGTGGGTGATCCAGGCTCCGGATGCCTCGTTCTGTTCGCGGCTCACCAGCCGATAGGCCGGCGATTCTGTTCCTTCGACAATCATCTGCACGACGCGCGGCCGCTCGCTCTCGACCACCAGCGGCGCGGTGAACGCGACGTCCTCCAGCATCCACCCCTCGCCGGCGGCCGCGAGGGCCATCGAGACATGGGCGGCGGCGGGCGAGATGATCCTGTCGAAAATCTGGTGGTCCCGCAGGAAGGCCGGTCGTTCGGTGGTGAAGACCGCCTGATGGAGCATGGTTCCGGCGGGCAGAACGGCGGACTCGATCCGTTGTCCCAGGTAGGGATGGGCATCCCCGGCCGGAGCGGTCGCGCCTGCGGCGGCGTCGACCCGTGGCGCCATGTAAAAGCTCTTGCGCTGGAACGGGTAGGTCGGCACGACCGTCCTGCGCGCTGAACGCCCGTCGACCACTTTCGCCCAGTCCACGTCGGCGCCCTGGGCATACAGGACGGCGAGGCTGTGCAGGAGCTGACGGCGGTCGTCGGTGCCGGGCTTCATCAGGGAGCCGAGGAATTGGCGGCCTTCCGGGGCCAGGGTCTGGCGCGCCAGCCCGGTGAGGATCGGGGTGGGGCCGACCTCGAGAAAGACCGTAACCCCCGAGGCCGAAAGCGCCTCGACCGCCGCCGCGAAGCGCACCGGCGCACCGATCTGCTTCGCCCAATAGATGGCCTCGCTGAAGTCTCCCCCCTGGATCCTCGCGCCCGTCACCGTCGAAATCACCGGCAGATCCGCCGGAGCAAATTGCCGCTTCCGCGCCTCGGCCTCGAACGGCGCGATGATCGGGTGCATCAGCGGCGAGTGGAAGGCATGCGAGACGTGGAGCGGATGGGCGTTGACGCCTTTGGCCTCGAAACGCCGGACGACTTCGGCCACGGCTTTCGCCGCGCCGGAGATCACCGTCTCGTTCGGCGTGTTGACGGCGGCGACGGCGATGTCAGCGGCCATGTCCAGGCCAGCCTCGCGGAAGACGTCAAGGGCGGCGTCTTCGCCGGCGAAGATGGCCGCCATGGCGCCGCCTGCCGGCAGTTCCTGCATCAGCCGGCCCCGCTCCGCAACCAAGGTCAGGGCGTCCTCCAGGCTGAGGACGCCGGCGATATGAGCGGCGGCGTACTCGCCGATGCTGTGGCCGCACACCGCGGCGGGTTCGATGCCCCAGGCCTGCCAGAGGCGGGCCAGGCCGACTTCGATCGCGAAGATTGCCGGCTGGGCGACGGCCGTCTGCTTCAGGTCCTCTTCGCTCGCCTCGTTGCCGTAAAGAAGGTCGATCAGCGGGCGTCCCAGCTTGTAGCCGAGGATTTCATTGCAGTCGTCGACGGTCGCCCGGAACAGCGGCTCTTCTCGATAAAGCCGGCGGCCCATGCCGACGTACTGCGATCCCTGTCCCGTGAACAGGAAGGCGACCTTTGGCTGACCGCCGGCGACGGTGCCGTGGGCGAGGGAGCGTGGGGCCTTGCCGGCCATATGCTGCTTGAGGGCGGTGGCCATCTCGGCGCAAGTCGCCCCCGTCACGGCCAGCCGGTGCGAGAAATGACTGCGCCCGATGCCTGCCGTCAGGCAGCCGGCGGCCAGATCGGCCGCAGGATCCTCGAGCCACGTCGCCCACCGTTCGGCCAGGGCCCGAAGCGCCTCGGGTGTCCGGGCCGAAACCGGCAGGATACTCGTCCCCGCCGATTGGCTTGCGGGGTGCGACTCCACCGGCGACGGCGCCTCGCCCAGGATGACGTGCGCATTCGTGCCACTGAACCCGAACGAACTGATCCCCGCATGGCGGGGCCTCTCGGTGCGCCGCCACGGCGTGCGCTCGGTCACCACCGCGAACGGATATTGCCCCCAGGGAATCCGCGGGTTGGGGGTCTTGAGGTGCAGGTGGGGCGGGATCTCTTCGTGGCGCAGGCACAGGATGGCCTTGATGAGCCCGGCGACGCCGGCGGCCGCCTCCAGGTGTCCGATGTTCGGCTTGACGGAACTGAGGATCACCGGATCGTCGGACGACCGCTCGCCCAGCATGACGCGGCCGATTGCCTCGACCTCGATCGGGTCGCCCAGCGGCGTTCCGGTGCCGTGCACTTCGATGTAGCCGATGGCGGCGGGGGCAAGACCGCTGCGCTCGAGCGCCTGGCGGATGGCCTTTTCCTGGGCCAGTCCGTTCGGCGCGGTCAGCCCGTTGCTCTTGCCGTCCTGGTTGACCGCCGAGCCCTTGATCACGGCCAGGATGCGGTCGCCTGCGGCCTCGGCGTCGCTCAGTCGCTTGAGGATGACAACGCCGCACCCTTCGCCGCGTCCGTAGCCGTCGGCGGCACTGTCGAAGGTTTTGCATAAGCCGTCCGGGGAAATGGTGCCCAGCTTCGACGACGCGATGTGGAAGATCGGCGAGAGGATCAGGTTGACGCCCGCCGCCAGGGCAAGGTTCGTTTCGCCGTCGCGCAGTCCCTGACACGCCAGATGGACCGCCACCAGCGACGAGGAACAGGCCGTGTCCACCGCCAGGCTCGGCCCTTCGAAACCGAAGGTGTACGACAGCCGCCCGGCGGCCGGCGCGAAGCAGGTTCCCGTCAAAGCGTAGCCGTCGATGAGGGCCGGATTGCCGGAGTGACGATGCGCCTGGGAATAGTCGTCGCTGGAAATGCCGACATAGACGCCGGTCTGACTGCCGCGCACTCTGGCGGGATCGATGCCGGCATCCTCCATGGCTTCCCAGGCCACCTCCAGCAGCAGGCGCTGCTGCGGATCGAGGGCCACGGCCTCCTTGGCGGAAATGCCGAAGAACGGGCCGTCGAAGGCGTCGACCGGCTCGCTGAGGAAGTTGGCGCGGGAGGCATGGGTGCGGCCGGGGGCGTCGGGGTCGGAGTGGTGGAAGCGCTCATGGGGCCAGCGTTCGGGGGGGACCGGTCTGCACGCATCCTGACCTTGGCTCAGGAGATCCCAGAGAAGGGCCGGATCGTTGGCGCCGCCGGGCAGCCGGCAGGCCAAGCCGACGATGGCGATCGGCTCGCGGCGGCGCATTTCCAGCTTGCGAACGCGTTCCTGGCTTTGCTTGAAGGCGATGAAGGTTTTCTTGAGGAGGTCGGCGGAACGCTCCGCGGGGTCGCTCATGGGAGGCTCACCTCGCGGTCGATCAGGACTGCCAGATCCTCTTCCGAAAGGTCGTCGAGGTAGCCGTATCCGGGCTGCGCCGTTTCCGGGGGCGGCGACTCCGGCATCGGGGCCTTGCCTTGCCGCGGGGACGCTCCTGCGAACAGCGCAGCCATGCTGCTGATCGTCGGATAGTTGAAGAAGAAGGTCGGTGGCACGGTCGTTTCCAGGTCTCTCTCGAGGATGTTGCGCAGTTCCATGGCCGTGAGCGACGTGAACCCCTGTTCGAGCAGGGGCAGGTCGGGGTCGAGCGGTTCCAGGGGCTGGTCGCTGAGAACGCGGCGGGCTCGTTCGTCAATGAATGCGCGCAGAGCCTCCGGGCCCTGCCTGGCGATCGCCGAGACTGGCTGGATCGGCCGGGGGTCGGGGCGCGGCGAGCCGGCGCGAGGCGGCCTGACGTCGTTCACCACCGGATCCGGCCAATAGCGCTGGGGCTCGAAGGGGTGGCCGGGAAGCGACGTCATCCGCGCATCTGACGAGCCGAAGACCCGCGTCCAGTCGATCTCGCCGCCCTCGGTCCAGAGGCGCGCCAACGCCTCGAGGTTTTGGCGGGCCGATTCGCCGTCGGGCGGCGAATCCTGCGGAGTGGCCGCATTGCGCAGCCTCGACGCCAGTTCCGCCGGCGTGGCGCCAACCACGGCCAGGCGATGGGCGAAGACGGCGCGTCGGGTGGCCAGCGTCAGGCCGACGTCCGGCAGGTGGCACGGCGTCGCCTCCAGCCAGTCGGCGAGCGTCGCCGCCAGGGCGCCGAGGGCCGAAGGCGTGCGCGCCGAAAGCGGCAGCAGGACAGGAGCGTCGCCGGCCGGCCGGGGTGCTGGTTCGGACGGCGCCTCCTCGACGATCACGTGCGCATTGGTGCCACTGAACCCGAAGGCGCTGACAGCGGCTCGCCGGGGGCGGTCGCCGGCCGGCCACGGGGTCGTTTGCGTCGGCACCCGCAAGCCCGCATTCTCCCAGTCGACGTTCGGCGTCGGCCGGGTCAGGTGCAGGTGAGGAACGATCTCGCCGTGCCGCACGGCGAGAATGGCCTTGATCAGGCCGGCCATGCCGGCGCCGGCCTCGAGATGGCCGATGTTGGTCTTGACCGATCCGACCAGCAGCGGAGCGTCCGAATGCCGGCCCGCCCCGTAGGCCTCGATCAACGCGCCGAGTTCGATGACGTCCCCCAGGGGCGTGCCGGTCCCATGGGCCTCGACGTAATCGACATCCGTTCCCGACAGGCCGGCGGCCGCGAGCGCCCGCTCGACGACTCGCACCTGCGCCCGCTGGCTCGGTGCCGTCAGGCCGTTGCTGCGGCCGTCCTGGTTGACGGCCGACCCCGGCAGCAGCGCATGGATGCGATCGCCGTCACGGCGCGCCCGTTCGGCCAGTTTCAGCACCACGGCGCCGCACCCCTCGGCCCGCACGTAACCGTCGCCGGCGGCATCGAAGGCCTTGCAGCGGCCGCCGGCCGACAGCAGGGCCATGCTGCCCAGGCATTCGTATAGATGGGGGGTCAACAGCGCGTTGACCCCGGCGACCAGCACCGCCTCGCATTCTCCCGCGCGCAATGCGGTACAGGCCTGATGCACGGCAACCAGCGACGACGAACAGGCGGTATCGATGGCCAGGCAAGGGCCTTCGAAGCCGAAGGTGTAGGACAGCCGTCCGGCGGCGGCGGCGAAGGAAACGCCGGTGGCGGTGAACTGATTGACTGGGGCCGATGTCGAGTCCCACAGTCTGGCGCCAAAATCCGCGGTGCTGATGCCGACGAACACGCCGACCGGCCGCCCGCCGGTCGGGTCTGGCACCAGTCCGGCATCCTCGCAAGCCCGCCAGGCCGTTTCGAGCAGCAGGCGCTGTTGGGGATCGAGCGCCTGGGCCTCGGTCGGAGGAATGCCGAAGAAGGCGGCGTCAAAGGCCCAGGGAAACGGTTCGGACAGAATCCCGCCCCAGTGGCGGCCATCGCCTCCAGCCCAATCTTGTACCGGGTCGTTCCCCGGCAACCATCGTCCGGCGGGGACGAGGCCGACCGCCGTTCGGCCCTGTTGCAGAAAGGTCCAGAAGTCTTCGGGTGTGTCGCAGCCTCCGGGATAGCGACAAGCCATTCCGACGACGGCCACGGCTTCTCTCGACGGCTGAGCAGAGGCCCCGTTTTTGCTCTTGTCGGCGCACCTTTCTGTCAACGAAGCCTCGACCCACTTGGCTAAGGTCACCATCCCCAACGACTTCTAACAGCCCGGCCGGTCCGACCGCAATGCGCAAATGGACGGCGCGGGGCGGATGCCTGCGGCGTGGCACGAGGAAGCCTCGGTGCGTGTGGCGAAGCCGTTTCCGGAGGATTTCCGTCGAGGCAGGTGC
>JAVEYE010000067.1:0-13577 GCA_034003665.1 Rhodospirillales bacterium
AGAACCGCCTTCATGCCGGACGTCCAGACTTCGCGATGCGGTCGGCCAAGGCCTCGCCGTTGCGGACGCAGTCCGCCACCGAAATGCCGTCGCGCCAGTTGCCGCGCAGGTGAAGGCCGGGGAGGGAGGCGAGAAACTCGTCGACCGTGGCGACCCGGTCGAGATGCCCGACGGGATACTGCGGGATGGCCTGTGGCCAACGGGTGAGGTGCCGCAGGGCCGGTTTCGCCCGGATGCCCAGCGTGGCCGACAGGTCGGCCTCGATCTCGGTCAGGACCTCCCTGTCCGCCATCTCGATGGCCTGGGGGTCCTGGATGCCGCCGAGAAAGGCGGTCAGCAGGACATGGCCGGCCGGCGCGCGGTCTGCGAACAGCGTGCTGGAAAAGAGGGCGCCCAGGGTTCGCACACCCTCGATCCGCGGAATAAGGAACCCAAAGCCGTCGAGTGCGTGCGCGACGTCTTCACGGCGATAGCCGAGGGCGACCGAAAAGATGGCGGCGTAGGGAATTGCGCGCAGCTGCCGGGCGGCTTCCGCCGCCAGCGGCTCGACCAGGGTTGCGGCTTCCGGCGCCGGCAGCGCCAAGACGACGACATCGGCCGTCTCGCTCTGCGGTTCCTTGCCGTTGCTGGCGAAATGGACGACCCATCCGCCGTCCCCGCGCTCCAATCCGATGGCTCGCCGGCTGGTGCGCACCGAACCGGCGGGCAGGGCGGCGGCCAGAGCCGATGGAAACGCCGCCAACCCGCCGGCGAAGGAGATCTGTCGACCGGCCGGCATGCCGGCATTCTTGGCGGCCTTGCCGAGAGCGATGGCCCCGCGGATCAACGATCCGTACTGCTGCTCGAGTTGATGGATTCGAGGCACCGCCGCTTCCACCGAAAGTTCGCTGGGATTGCCCGCGTAGACCCCGGAAATGAACGGGTCGACTGCATAGGCGAGAAATTCCCGCCCCAGCCGCCGTTCGACGAACTGGGCGATGGTTTCCTCCCGCGTGACCGGGCGGATGAAAGGCTCGCGCAGCAGGCGCAGCTTGGCGCCCCAGCTGAAGGCGGGGCTGACGACGAAGGCGGGCGGCGAGGCCGGCAGGGCCAACAGGCGGCCATCGCGCAGAATGTAGCGCTTCCTGCCGGCGGGCGCCGCTTCGCGAAGCAGCGGCGACAGCGCCGCCTGGTCGATCAGGCGCCCCAGTGCATCTTCCGGCCGTCCGGGCTTCTGAAGCGTCGTGTTCGGCCCGCGCTCGATGAGGAAGCCGTCCCGATGCTCGCTGTCGATGGTGCCGCCGACGCGCTCGGCCGCCTCGGCGACGGTCACCGCGAAGCCGCGCCGATGCAGGAACCACGCGGTGGACAGGCCGGAAATCCCTCCGCCGACGACGAGAACGCGTCTTCCTTCCGTTTCGGCCACTGGGTGTTTTCCCTTTTGATTGCCGCGGCCCGGACCAGCCCGGATGTCTATTCATGGAAAGGTCGACGGCAAAATGCCAGCGTTTTCCGTCAACGCGAACCGCCTGCGACGGGATGCGAAGCTGTTGCCATGGCCGACTGAATAGGCGATTCTTACAGACGTCGCGGCCGCGACAAGCCGGATGGAATAGACGCGATGACCGAAGCCCACGACGACTATCGACACCTGTTGGAACAGAAGCGATTCCTGGGCGAGATCGAGCAGGGGATTCGTCAAGCCAATCGCCAGATCATCCACCAGCGCATCCCGTCCCTTAACAAGGAGACCGTTCTCGCCTTCGCTTTGGCGATCGGCCGCCTGCGGGCTCGCTATCTGGAGGCGGCCTTTCAGTTGGGGGTCGCCGATGATGGCGACCCGCCAAACCGCGCCGAGATTCAGGAACTGAAGACCCGGCGCGAAATGTTCGAAGAGGCCCGTCACGCCTTCGATGCGTTGCGCGATGCCATCGAGCGGGGCTATGTCGACATCGAGGGGCTTCAATCCGGCGACTGACCGACAGGCCGGATCCGGCTTTTCTTCAATCGGAATCTGCGAGAAGCGCTCGACCTTCGGCGGTCAGCTTGCAAACCAGCCAGTCGGGCTTGATCGGATTGGCGAACCAGGGTTCCGCCCAACCCTTCTCGATGCAGCTGCGTACCGTGCGTTCGCTGACCCGCTGGCCGGCGGCGTCGAAGAGCGGCAGCTTGCCGCCGGGCTGGTCGAGACCGCGCATCAGCCATTGCCGTTGCGGCGACGTCGGCTTTGGGGCCTTACGTGGCGACATGGCGACGGCGCCGGCAATACCCTTGGCGGATCGGGCCACGCTTGCGAATCCTTCCCCAAATGCAATTTTAATTGCTTCCAGGGTAGTTTCCAAGGGCGCCCGAGGTCAAGCGACGGCAGAGAGAGGGGGAGGGCAAGCATGACTGCGACATGGCTTTACGTGACCGCCGGTTCCAGGGACGAGGCGGTTTCGATCGGTCATCTTCTCGTCGAAGAGCGGTTGGCGGCATGCGCCAACGTCTTGCCCGGCACCACCGCCATCTACTGGTGGGAAGGCAAGGTCGAGGAGGGCGCCGAGGCCGTCCTGGTGCTAAAGACGCGGGCCGATCTGGTCGATGCGGCGACTGCACGAATCCGGTCCGTGCACAGCTACAGCTGCCCGTGCGTGGCGGCCCTGCCGGTGGCCGGAGGTAACCCCGATTTTCTCGACTGGATTGTCAACGAAACGCGCCAGCCCACTGAAGAATGATTCTTTTTGGATGTATGGGGCGGCTGCCGGCGGCCAACAGAGTTTGCTCGCCTGGACTGTCAATGAAACGCGGCAGCGAATTGATACGGGATTCTTTTTGGCGATTGTATACTTGACAAACCCATTTGACGTGGTAAGATATTATCACGTTAGGAATCAAGGGTTTGGCTATGAGTATCCTCAACAGGGCGTATTTTCACGATGAGGCGGCGGCGGTCGAGAAGCTGGAAAGCATCATCTGGCCGACCGGCCCCGTGTGCCCCCACTGTGGTAGCGTCGAGAAGATCTACAGCCTGACCGGGAAGACGACCCGCCCCGGTCTGAGGAAGTGCGGCAACTGCCGGAAACAGTTCACGGTGAAGGTCGGCACGGTCTTTGAGTCCAGCCATATCCCGCTCTACAAGTGGTTCCAGGCGGTCTACCTGATGGCGTCCAGCAAGAAGGGCATCAGCGCCCATCAACTTCACCGGACGCTGGAGGTCACGTACAAGACGGCTTGGTTCATGGCGCACCGCATCAGAGAGGCTATGCGGGTTGGGGCGTTCGACGTGTTCGGAAACGACGGCGGCACCGTCGAGGTTGATGAGACGTTCATCGGCAATGACCGAACCATGAAGCCTAAGCACGACAAGAAGGGCCGGGGCTACGCACACAAGCACAAGGTGCTGACCCTCGTTGACCGCGCGAGCGGCAAGGCTCAGAGCATGGTCGTTGACGACTTGAAGGCGGCGACGCTGGTTCCGATTTTGAAGGATCGGATCGCGAAGGAAGCGCGGATCGTGACCGACGAAGCGGGGCAGTACAGGTATCTATCCCGTGACTTCGCGGATCATCAGTTCGTGCGACACGGCATCGGCGAGTACGGGCGCGGGCCGATCAACACGAACACGATTGAGGGCTTTTTCAGTATCTTCAAGCGGGGCATGAAGGGCGTCTACCAGCATTGTGCCAAGCGCCATCTGCACCGTTATCTGGCGGAGTTTGATTTCCGCTACAACGCTAGAAAAGTTGATGATCCGGAGCGTTTTGCTGTACTCTTGACGGGCATTCCAGGAAAGCGGCTGATGTACCGGGACTCATCGGGGTGCGCATGAACCAGGAAATCCAAGTGGATTGGTCCAACGTAGATAGCATCGGCTTGTACACCGTGCCGATGGCCGCGCGCTTGATTGGGGCCAATCAGACCAAGCTGAGGTCTTGGATAGACGGTTATGGACACAGCGATGCCAAGCCCATAATCCACAGGCAACCTCCCAGGATGGGCGGAAAGACAGCCCTTGGGTTCCTGGACTTAATAGAGGCGCGATTTATCCGTCACTTCAATACGTGGTTTAGCCCACAGACGATTCGTCGCGTGGCCACCAAGTTGCGCGCGCGCCATGATATTGAACACCCGTTCGCAATGAACAGCCGCTTTAGAACGGACGGTAAATCCATTTTCATGGAGTCCACGGACGACGAGAACGAACGCCGTGTGTTGAATCTCATGAACGACAACTTCGTCATGGAGCCGGTAATTGAGCGGTCCTTGTTCGATTCCATTTTCTATGTCGAAGACATTGCGCGCGCATGGCGCCCATTTTTTGAGACGCCACGGGTGATTGTTGACCCCAGATTTGCTTTTGGGCGCCCTGTTATTGACGACATCTGGATTCCGACTGAAACCCTCATGAATGCATTCATGATTGAGGGAAGTGCGATGGCGGCGGCCGAAGAATACGATGTCGATGAAGACGCTATTATTCAGGCAGTTCATTTTGAGCGGAGTTTGGACGAAAAAACGGTTCATTGAAGATTCGGATTGATGAAAATGTGTCGAAGAGGGTGGCGCGAGCGGTTATGGAGTTAACCGCCAATCGATCTGGATTCGAAGTATCGTATGTTCGTGACGATAACGGCCCAAAGACCCCTGACCCCGCTTGGATGCGTCGATTTGCCAGCGATGGAGGAACAGCAATCGTTTCTGGTGACCCGAAAATACTTCAGCATTGGCCGAACCTCGTTGCCTACACCGAAACTGGACTGATTGGATTTTTTCCTGCGCCGTTTTTTGGAAATATGAAGGGCTATGGTCGTGCGGCGTTTCTTATCCGTTGGTGGCCTGCGATTGTCGAGAAGATAAAGGACGCCGATGCGGGAACGACGTGGAGAATGCCGGCGTCTTGGACGGCAGACATTTCGAATTTTGAGCGGTTGAAGGACCCGAGAATTGATGGCAGGGAAGCCCAAGAACGACATGGCATCGTCCCAACGGCTGAAGTTTATCAATTCCGCCCAACATCTTGAATGCGACGAAGATGAAGCGGCATTCGATGAGCGATTGCGCCAGATATCGAAGTCGCCGCCCAAACCGGCGAAGAAGGACAAGGATAAAGCCCCGGAGTGATCCGGGGCTTTTGAGTTTCTAGGAGAAAAATATGCGCTTATTCGAGCAGGACGGATTATTGATTATCGAGCCGATGACAAGCGACGAGGCGGAGCGGTTGGTGGATATCGCGAAGTCCGGTTGCCTAGTGGATGCTATCCCGGAAGGTTGCTTTCCAACCAATCATTCACATCCTTTGGGCCTTGACCGTAATACGGCTTCCGAAGGTTGATGACGTACAGATTGTCATTGCTGTCTATAAATTGCTTCAACCCGTCATAGACAGTTTTGGGTGTCTGTTCTGTTTGTACGGCGTATGACGATTCGGACAACTTTGCCCAACTGCCGCTTATCTCTTTAATAGCGCCGACGATGTTGGGGCGCTTAGTTTCCTTGTTGAGATCATAGGTGACTAACAGGAAAGCCATTGATGTTTCCCCCATTTGGCTTTTTTGAGGGAGAAACCGTGACTCCACCGCAACCCAAAGTCAATGGGTTTGCAAAGTATATAAACGCCTTCTTTTTAGGGATTGGACGGCAGCCAGACGGTGGCGGCGGCCTGGGCGGCAATGCCTTCGCGGCGGCCGGCGAAACCCAGCCGTTCCGTCGTCGTGCCCTTGACGGCGACGCGCCCGACCGCAATGCCCAGGATGGCCGCGATGCGTTCCCGCATGGCCTGGCGGTGCGGCCCGACGCGGGGCGCCTCGCAGATCAGGGTGACGTCGACGTTGACGATCCGCCCGCCGCGATCGGCAACCAGACGGCCGGCATGGGCGAGAAAGATGTCGGAGGCGGCGCCTCGCCATTGCGGATCGGTGGGTGGGAAATGGCTACCGATGTCGCCGTCGGCAATGGCGCCCAACAGGGCGTCGGTCAGGGCGTGTAGCCCGACATCGGCGTCCGAATGGCCCGCCAGCCCAGCTTCATGGGGTAGGGCGACGCCGCACAGCATGACGTGGTCGCCGTTGGCGAATCGATGGACGTCGAAGCCCGTTCCGCTGCGGAACTCGCCGTCGCCTTTGGACTCGGCGCGGTGAAAATCGGCCGGCGTGGTCACCTTCACGTTGTCCTCGCTGCCGTCGACCAGGGCCACAGCCAATCCAGCCCGCTCGGCTACCGCGGCGTCGTCGGTAAGGCCGGTACCGGCGAATCGACGATGGGCTGCCAGGATCTCGGCGAAGCGGAATCCCTGCGGTGTCTGGGCCCGCCACAGGCCGGCCCGTTCGACGGTGCCGGCGGCGAGGCCGCCAATCTCGCGCTTGAGGGTGTCGATTACCGGAACGGCGGGGATGGCGCCGGGATGGTCGTTCAGCGCCGCAATGACGCGCGAGACGAGGGCGGCGTCGACAAACGGGCGGGCGGCATCATGGATGAGCACGAGGTCGGGCGCCATTCCCTCCAGGCTTTCCAGCCCCAGCCGGACCGAATCCTGGCGTTCGGCGCCGCCATCGGCGGGTCTCAGCAACTCGAGGCCGGCCGCCGCCTCGTCGTATAGCGCCCGGTCGGCCGGATGAATGACGACGCGCACCGCATCGATCGTGGGATGGCCGTGCAGCGTTTCCAGCGAATGGCGCAGGATCGGGCGGCCACCGAGGGATTGGTACTGTTTGGGACGGTCGCCGCCGACGCGCGAGCCCCGTCCGGCCGCAACCACCAGGGCAATGCATCCGCTCATCCATCCGTCCTCGCGTTTCGTGGCATCGCGTCTTCGCCGCGACCTTAGTCGGCGGCCGTCTGATTGCCAAGGGGTCTTGCCAAGCGGCGCGCCGGGGGCGATTTTGAGGGGCCGGATGCCGATCCGCCCGCCGGGGCCGAGGACGACCGTCATGCACGACACCCTGTTCAATCTTTCCGCCCTGCTTGCGTTGATGCCGGCTTGTGTCGTCGGATGGCGGCGTCAACCAGCGCGCGACGCCGTTTACTGGCTGGTCCTCGCCGTCGGCATCGCCGGCCCCCTGGCTTGGGTGATCGTCCAGGATGCCGGCGCATGGCGGCCGGGGTTCTCGACCACGCTGTGGGTCATCGTCGCCGCCAGCCTCGCCGTTTTCGCGGCGGCGGCTGCCCTGCTCTCCCAGGCATGGCGGCTGCTGCCGTTGCTGGCGCCCTATCTGCTGATCGTCGGCGGACTTGCCACCATCTGGTACCACGCGCCGCGCGCCACCTTGACAACGGAGGCGGCGACCGCCTGGGTTCACGCCCACATCCTGATTTCCGTGGTCACGTACGGCCTGCTCACCGTTGCCGCCGTCGCCGAACTGGCTGCCTTTTTCCAGGAACGGGCCCTCAAGCGAAAGCGTCCAACGGCGCTGACCCGGCGGCTGCCGGCGGTGGCTGATTGCGAGGCGCTCGCGGTGCGTTTGCTGGTCGCCGGCGAAGCCGTCCTCGCCCTCGGCCTGATGACCGGCATGGTTATGCAGTATGCCGAATCGGCGACCCTCCTGACCTTCGATCACAAGACGGTGCTGACCGTGGCCGCTTTTCTGGTCATCGGCGGCCTGCTGGTGGCGCATTTCCGCAGCGGCATGCGCGGCCGGGTGGCGGCGCGCCTCGTCCTGGTCGCCTACCTGCTGTTGACCTTGGGGTATCCGGGAGTCAAATTCGTGACCGACGTCCTCATGACGTAATCTTTGGGGCGATCAATACCATCCGGCCTCACGAAAAACTGCCTTACATGTCAGCTATTGTGTTGCAATCCCTATAAGTTGCCCATTAAATAGGCACGTCAGGAAGGTGAATTCTCGATGGCCGTTCGTGTCGGACCCCTGAACTGCGAGACCCCGGTGATTCTGGCGCCGATGTCGGGGGTCAGCGATATGCCGTTTCGGCGCCTCGTTCAACACTGGGGGGTCGACCTCACGGTCTCCGAGATGATCGCAAGCAAAGCCATGGTGCGCGCGGCGCAAAAATCGCTGCGCATGGCCGATGCCGGCCTTGAGCGGCAGCCCGGCGCGGTGCAACTGGCCGGCTGCGAGCCCGACGTCATGGCCGAGGCGGCCAAGCTCAACGAGGACCGTGGGGCGGCCATTATCGACATCAACATGGGCTGCCCCGTCAAGAAGGTGGTCAACGGCGATGCTGGATCCGCTTTGATGCGCGACGAGGTCCTGGCCGGGCGCATCTTGTCGGCGGTGGTCGAGGCGGTCGCCATCCCGGTGACCCTCAAGATGCGCACGGGCTGGAACGATGCCAATCGCAACGCCCCGCAATTGGCCCGCATCGCCGAGGACGCCGGCATCCGGTGCGTCACCGTGCACGGCCGCACGCGCTGCCAATTTTACAAGGGGCGCGCCGACTGGCGATTCATCGGCGAGGTGAAGGACGCGGTAACGATTCCCGTGATCGGCAACGGCGACGTCGAAACCATCGACGACGCGGCCCGCCTGCTGGCGGAATCCGGGGCCGACGGCGTCATGATCGGGCGCGGCGCGTATGGCCGACCGTGGTTCCCCAATCAGGTCCGACATTTCCTGGCGACCGGCAAGCGTCTGCCCGCCCCGCCCCTGGCCAAGCAATTGGCGACAATGCTGGAACATTACGCCGACATGTTGGACTATTATGGCGTCGACGCCGGCGTGCGGATCGCCCGCAAGCACATCGCCTGGTACAGCAAGGGGCTGCCCGGTTCCGCCGAGTTTCGGGCGCGGGTCAACCAGACCGCCGACGCGGCGGCCGTACGCGGCCTTGTCGGCGACCTGTATGGGCCGTTGATCGACCGGATGGCGGCATAATGGGCTTGCGCGCGTCCGTTCAGCGCAAGAAGCGCAAGGTGTTGCCGCCCAAGATCGATGCCGGGGCGGTGCTCGATGCGTTGCCGATGGCGGTGGTGGTGGTCGCGGAGGACGGAAGCGTCCTTCACGTCAATGATGCGGGCGAGCAGTTCTTCCACGGGAGCGCGGCCCATCTGCGCGGCCAGCGACTTCAGGACATGGTGCCCGAGGACAGCCCACTGTTTTCGGTGATCGAGCAGGCGCGAAACGACGGCAACGCGGTGTTCGAATATGGCATGACCCTGATCTCGCCGCGACTGGGTCGTTATTTCGTCAATGTTCAGGCGCGGCCGATGATGGAAGACCCGCGGGTCGTCGTGCTGGGCCTGCAGGAACGGTCCATCGCCGACAAGATCGATCACCAGATGTCGCATCGCGGCGCCGCGCGTTCGGTCAGCGCCATGGCCCACATGCTGGCCCACGAGGTGAAGAACCCGCTTTCCGGCATCCGCGGCGCCGCCCAGCTTCTCGAAGACACGCTCGATGCCCAGGACCGCCCCCTAACCCAGCTTATTCGGGGCGAGGTCGACCGTATCTGCGCACTGGTCGACCGCATGGAGGTCTTTTCCGACAGTGGTCCGCTGCGGCGCGAGGCCGTCAACATCCATGAGGTGCTGACCCGTGTCCGCCAGCTTGCCGAAAACGGTTTCGGCCGGCATGTCCGCATCGTCGAGAACTACGACCCCTCGCTGCCCCCGGTGTCGGGCCATCGCGATCAATTGGTGCAGGTCTTTCTCAACCTCGTAAAAAATGCGGTTGAGGCGGCGCCAAGCGTGGGCGGCGAGGTGGTTATGCGGACGGCATATCGGCCCGGCGTGCGATTTGCCATGGTGGGCCGGGATTCGCGCGAACACCTGCCGCTGATGGTGACTGTCGAGGACAACGGCCCGGGCATTCCCGAAGACATGCGGGCGCATATCTTCGACCCATTCGTCACCACCAAGCCGAAGGGAAGCGGCCTCGGCTTGGCCCTGGTCGCCAAGATCATCGACGATCACGGCGGCAGCATCGAGGTCGACAGCGCCTACAGGCGCACGGTCATCCGGGTAATGCTGCCGATGGTGCGTCCGGCCGCCGATTGTCCCGAAGGAGGGGCCGAATGAGCCGGACGACGCCGACCGTTCTTGTTGCCGACGACGATCAGGCGATTCGAACCGTGCTGAGCCACGCCCTGGGAAGGGCCGGCTTCGACGTGCGCACGACCGGCAATGCGTCGACCCTTTGGCAATGGGTCAGCGAGGGCGAGGGCGATCTGGTGATCACCGACGTCATCATGCCCGACGAGAACGGCCTCGACCTCATCCCGCGTATCCGCAAGATCCGACCGGAACTGCGCATCGTCGTGATGAGCGCCCACAGCACCATGCTGACGGCGGTCAAGGCGGCGGAACGCGGTGCCTTCGAGTACCTGCCAAAACCGTTTGACCTGAATGAAATGGTCAGCGTTGTGCGCCGTGGCCTGGAAGCCCCCCGGGCGACTCCCGACACGCCGTCGGCCATGCCGGACGAGGCGCTGCCGATGATCGGTCGTTCGCCGGCCATGCAGGAAGTCTACCGCACGCTGGCCCGCCTGATGAACACCGATCTGACGGTGATGGTGGTCGGCGAGTCGGGGACGGGCAAGGAATTGGTGGCCCGCGCGCTGCACGACTACGGCAAATGGCGCCACGGTCCCTTCGTCGCCATCAATATGGCGGCTATCCCGCGCGAACTCATCGAGAGCGAGTTGTTCGGCTACGAGAAGGGCGCGTTCACCGGGGCCATTCAACGCAGCGTTGGCCGCTTCGAGCAGGCTGAGGGCGGCACCCTGTTCCTGGACGAAATCGGCGATATGCCGCCGGAGGCCCAAACACGCTTGCTGCGGGTCCTGCAGGAGGGCGAGTATACCACCGTCGGCGGCCGCAAGACCCTGCGCGCCAACGTCCGAATCATCGCGGCGACGCACCGCGACCTGCGTCAATTGATTCGCCAGGGGCTGTTCCGCGAGGATCTCTATTTCCGTCTCAATGTCGCGCCCATGCGCCTGCCGCCGCTGCGCGAGCGCACCGAGGACCTGCCTGAACTGGTCCGTCACTTCCTGTCGAAGGCGGTATCCGAGGGCTTGCCGCTCAAGGTGATCGACCGTGCCGCGATGGACCGCCTCATGGCTTATCGCTGGCCGGGCAACGTTCGCGAACTCGAGAACCTGATCCGCCGGCTGGCCGCCCTCTACTCGCAGGAGGTGATCGGGGTCGAGGTGATCGAGGCCGAACTGGCCGAAGCGTCGGCCGTGGTCGAGCCCGAGGGCAACGGGCTGTCGCAGTCAATCGAGGGTCATCTCAAGACCTATTTCGCGGCGTTGGGCGGCGCACTGCCGACCCCTGGACTTTATGATCGGGTGCTACGCGAAATGGAGCGCCCTTTGATAACGCTGACCCTTCAGGCGACCCGCGGCAACCAGATCAAGGCGGCCCAAGTCCTTGGACTCAACCGCAACACCCTACGCAAGAAGATCCGTGACCTCAACATCTCGGTGGTTCGGGGCGGCAAATGATGAAGATCATCCGTACGCCCCGCCGGTTTGTGGCGTGGCTCCGGAGGTGGATTCGCGCAACATCCTTTACTCGGCGGCTCGCCTATGTGCTGTCGGCGGCGGCGGTTGCTTCGGGCCTTGCCACGCTGGCCACGATGACGGATCCGGAAACCAATCCCAAGGTCATCCTTTCGCTGCTCTATCTGGACATCCTCTTCGTCCTGCCGCTGGGGGCCATGGTAGCCTGGCGGTTGGCCCGGCTGTGGGGAGAGCGGCGGCGGGGCTTGGCGGGGTCGCGGCTGCAGGCGCGTTTGGTGGTGCTGTTCGGTCTGGTGGCGGTAACGCCGGCCATCCTGGTCGCCGTGTTCGCCGGGCTGTTTCTCAATTTCGGTCTGGAGGCATGGTTCAGCGGCCGAGTCCGCACCGCGCTCAACGCTGCCGAGGTTGTGGCGGAGGCTTATCTCAAGGAACACAAGCACAGCATCGTGTCCGAGATCGCGGCGATGGCCAACGATCTCGACGCCAATGCGGCGGCACTCATTCGCAGTCCGCAGCATTTCGAGAACGTGCTGACCACGCAGGCGGCTCTGCGTTCGCTTCCCGAGGCGGCGGTGCTCGACAGCACGGGCCGGGTCACGGTGCAGTCGCGGTTCACTGTTTCGCTGATCCGTGACCCGGTGCCGGTCACGGCCATCCAAAGGGCTGAGAGCGGCGAGATCGTCGTGATGACCAGCGAGAGGGATGACCGCGTGCGCGCTGTCGTCAGGCTGCACCGCTTTGTCGATGCATTCCTGGTAGTTGGCCGACCTGTCGATCCCGTCGTCATCGAGCAGACGCAACAGGCGCGGGGAGCGATCTCGCAGTACGAGCTTCTCGAAAAACACCAGGAATCCATTCAGATCAGCTTCGTGCTGATTTTTGTCGTCGTCGCCCTCCTGCTGTTGCTGGCGGCGGTGTGGGTCGGCGTCAACCTGGCGGCACAATTGAGCCATCCCATCAGCAACCTGATCGCCGCGGCGCAACGCATCGGCAAGGGTGACCTGACGGCAAGGGTCAAGGCGGACAGCACCGCCGACGAGATAGGAACCCTGAGTCGCGCCTTCAACCGTATGACCGAGCAACTCGAGACGCAGCAACTCGGACTGATGGAGGCCAACCGGGAGCTCGACGAGCGTCGGCGGTTTTCAGAGGCGGTGCTGACCGGGGTCAGTGCCGGCGTCATCGGTCTTGATCGGACTCAACGGATCACGTTGCCCAACCGCTCGGCCTCCCAACTCCTGGCCACCGATCTCGACAACGCAACCGGTACCGGTATCACGGCGATCTTCCCCGAAATCACGGCGATGATGGAGGAGGCCCGCAACCGGCCCGATCGCCTGCACCAGGCGGAGATCCGTGTCAGCCGAGACCAGGGCGCACGGACCCTTCTCGTGCGGGTGGCGGCGGAGCGCTTGGACCGCGAAATCGTCGGCTTTGTGGTGACCTTCGACGACATCACCGCCCTGCAGTCGGCACAACGCAAGGCGGCGTGGGCCGATATTGCCCGGCGCATCGCCCACGAGATCAAGAACCCGCTGACGCCGATCCAACTTTCGGCTGAACGGCTGAAACGCAAGTATCTCGGCCAGATCACGTCCGACCGCGAGACCTTTAGCATGTGCACGGAGACGATCATCCGGCAGGTCGAGGACATTGGCCGCATGGTCGATGACTTCTCGTCCTTCGCTCGCATGCCGCAGCCTTCAATGAAGCCCGAAAATCTGGTCGAGATTTGCCGCCAGGCGGTTTTCCTCGAGCGAACCAGGCATCCCGAGATCGTTTTTGACCTGCGCGAGCCGGAACAGCCCCTCCGCCAGCGATGCGACGGCCGGCAAGTCGGACGCGCCCTCGCCAACGTGCTGAAGAACGCCGCCGAGTCGATCGAGCGGCGAGACGCCGACGCCGTTTCGCCGCAAGGTGAGATCCTCGTCACGTTGACCCGCAAGGAGGGAACGGAAGGTTCGCGTATCGTCATCGAGGTGGAGGACAATGGCGTCGGGTTGCCCGAGGAATACCGCGACCGTTTGACCGAACCCTATGTAACGACCCGCGACAAGGGAACGGGGCTTGGCCTCGCCATCGTCAAGAAAATCATGGAAGATCATGGCGGCGATTTGTTACTGGAAGACCGGGTTGGAGGGGGGGCGATAATATCGTTGGTTTTCGGCCCTGAATCTTTGCCGCCGCCGGATTTGGAC
>JAVEYE010000068.1:0-13470 GCA_034003665.1 Rhodospirillales bacterium
CCGAATGATATTTCGGGTGCCATCGACATTGGCCGCCATCATCGCCTGAGGATCACGGATCCACAGCCGATAATCGGCCGCCACGTGGAACAACGCATCGCAACCGACGCAGGCCGTTCGCAGGGTCTCCGGATCGGTGAGATCGCCGACGACGATGCCGATGTCGAGGCCATCGAGATTTTTTCGGTTGCCGGCCGGCCTTACCAGCGCGCGCACCGAATGGCCCGCCGCGAGCAGGGCACGGACCACGGCCGAACCGACAAAGCCGGTTGCCCCTGTGACAAGCGCTTTCATACCAACGAATTCCCAATCGGGTCTCTCTCGGCCACGAAGTATATCAGCCGGAGCCGGACTGTCGCCATTCTCGTCCGGCGCTCCCAAACGCCCGGCGGCAAGCCAATTTTCCTTCAACTTCGAAGGAAACGTCCCTATGTTCCTGGCAGCGGCCGTCGATGGATCGGCGGACCGGCCCACATCTCAGTCGGTCGAGGTATCGTGAAAAACGGGAACGATAGAGTTCTGCGGGTACTGTTGGCGCAACCACGCGGTTTTTGCGCCGGCGTCGAACGCGCCATCGAGATCGTCGAGCGGGCGCTTGCGCGTTTCGGGCCGCCCGTCTATGTGCGCCATGAAATCGTTCACAACAGGCATGTTGTGGAATCCTTGCGCGCCAAAGGCGCGGTGTTCGTCGAAAGTCTCGACGACATCCCGGAAGGAGCGGTAACCATCTTCAGCGCGCATGGAGTGCCGGAATCCGTGCAGACCGAGGCCAAACGGCGTGGCTTGCCGGTCATCGACGCCACCTGCCCGCTGGTGTCCAAGGTCCACAAGGAAGGACAGAATCACGCGCAGAAGGGCCGTGAAGTGATCCTCATCGGACACGAAGGCCATCCCGAGGTCGAGGGAACGCGTGGACGCATTCCTGGCGGCGTCCATCTGGTCAGTTCGACGGGCGATGTCGAAACGATCAAGGTCATGAACCCGGACATGGTGGCCTACGTCACGCAAACGACTCTTTCTGTCGATGAAACCCGCGACATCATCGCGGCTTTGAAGCAGCGCTTCCCAAAGATCGTCGGCCCGGACGTCAGGGATATCTGTTATGCCACCCAGAACCGTCAGACGGCGGCGCGTCAGTTGGCGGATGCGGCAGACATTCTGCTGGTTGTCGGCGCGCGCAATAGTTCGAATTCGAACCGATTGCGGGAGATTGGAGCCGAGATGTGCGTCCCCAGCTATCTGATCGACGACGCCGACGCGCTCGATCCGCAATGGCTCGACGGCGTCACCACTGTGGGGATCACAGCCGGCGCATCGGCACCCGAGGAACTGGTTCTCGATCTCATCCACCGGCTCGGAGACTTCGGCAAGGTCGAGGTGTCGGAAGTTGGGGGGATCGAGGAAAACATGCACTTCAAGCTCCCCGCCAATCTCAACAACATTACGGCCCGCGCGACAACGCTGGATGGCTCGGAGGCATGATCCCGTGGCGGTTCCATTGATTCAGCAGGTCCGTGTCGGCGCCTACATCCTGCGCCAGAAGCTTCGCGGCAACACACGCTACCCACTGGTTCTCATGCTGGAGCCGTTGTTTCGCTGCAACTTGGCGTGCGCCGGATGCGGCAAGATCGATTATCCCGATCCCATCCTGAACCGGCGCATGAGCGTTCAGGAATGTATCGATGCGGCCGAAGAGTGCGGCGCGCCCATCGTCTCCATTCCCGGCGGCGAACCCCTGCTCCACAAGGACATCGTCGACATCGTCGATGGCCTGGTCGCCCGCAAAAAATTCGTCTACCTCTGCACCAACGCGCTTCTCATGGAAAAGCGGCTGGACCGCTTTACGCCAAGCCCGTATCTGACGTTTTCGGTGCATCTTGACGGCGACCGCGAACATCACGACCGCGCCGTTTCCCAGGAAGGCGTTTTTGACCGGGCCGTGTCCGCCATCCGGGCGGCGCGCCAACGCGGATTCCGCGTCACCATCAACTGCACGCTGTTCGACTACGCCGACCCCAAGAATGTGGCGGAGTTCCTGTCGTTCGCCTGCAACGACCTCGATGTCGAAGGCGTCACGGTGGCGCCCGGCTATGCTTACGAGCGGGCCCCGGTCCAGGAACACTTCATGACGCGGACCCGCACCAAGGAGTTCTTCCGCGCCCTGTTCAGGCTTGGAACCGGGCGCAAGTGGCGGTTCAATCAGTCATCCCTCTACCTGGATTTCCTGGCCGGCAACCAGCAATACCGATGCACGCCGTGGGGAAACCCGACCCGCAACATTTTCGGCTGGCAACGTCCCTGCTACCTGATCAGCGAAGGATATGCCCCTTCCTTCAAGTCGCTGATGGAAGAAACCGACTGGGAAAGCTACGGCACCGGAAATTATGAAAAATGCGCCAACTGCATGGTTCACTGCGGCTATGAACCGACGGCGGTCATCGATACCGTTGCCCACCCGATAAAAGCCTTGAAAGTCGCCCTTCACGGGGTTGACACCGAGAAACCGATGGTCGCCGACATCCCGCTCGAAAACCAGCGGCCGGCACAGTTCGTGTTCGACGCCCTGACCGCCCAGCTAAAGGAAGCCGAGGCCGGCACCCAGAAACGCAGCGACGCGGCGTAAGGAAACCAAAGCTTGGCGGTTGGCCGCCGCCAATCGGATGATATCGGCCACGTCCTGCGGCCGTTTCAGTACCCCCCTGCAGAATGCCGCCGGCCTGACGGCGCCGGCCTCGTCGATGATCCCTGGCAGCCAGGCGGGCATGCGGTGGTTCGCGGTGTCGGCGATCACTCGAATGGCAAGAAACGGCAAACCGAGCGCCTGAGCCGCGGTACCGACCGCTAGACTTTCCATATCGATGGCCACCGCCCCCGTCTCTCGGTGGATGCGACGTTTGGTTTCGGCGGCTCCGACCGCCGCCTCGGCTCCGGCAATGGTCCCCACTATCAGGCGCGTTCTCCCTTGAAGGAAGGTATGCGCGCGAGCATGCCAAACGGCATTCGTCCGCAGAACGCCACCCGTGCCTGCAATGCCATCGGCCAGGACAACATCACCCGAACACAGGCTGGGGTCCAGCCCCCCGGCCACCCCGATGCTCGCCAGCGCGACGCACCCCTCCCCCGCCAGGTCACTCGCCAGCGCATAGGCCCGACGAGCGTCAGCCCCGGCGCAGCGCACGCTCGCCAATCCCGCCCGCCCGATTTCCTTAAGACAATCGGATTCAGCGATGAGACCAACGACAATGCCGATCTGGCTCACCTAAAAGCCGTGTTGTGTTGAACGCACGTTCGATTGGCGCAGATTGCGATATCTGGCCAATGTCCACAAAGGAAAGTAGGCGCTGTATCCATGATAGCGCAAATAGAATACCCGCGGGAAACCGACCGCGTTGAAATATTCCTCATCCCATTTCCCGTTCGTGCGGGGCGCTTCCAGAAGATACTCGAGACCGTGGCGGACGGCATCGCTGTCCACCTCGCCGGCCGCCATGAGGCCGAGCACCGCCCATGAAGTCTGGGAAGGAGTGCTGGCCTTGACCTCGTCACGGCGGTGTTGCCAATAGCTGGCGCAATCCTCGCCCCAACCTCCGTCGGCGCGCTGGCGGGCTTTCAACCATTCGACCGCACGGCGGACATGCGGTTCATTGGGATCGTCGCCCACCGCGTTGAAGGCGCACAGCGCCGACCACGTACCGTAGACATAGTTGTTGCCCCAGCGGCCAAACCAGGACCCGTCCTCCTGCTGCTCGTTTCTGAGGTAGCGGAGACCGCGCGCCAACGCGGGATGAGTTCTGTCGTATCCCAACTGGGCCAAAAGGCAGATGCAACGCGCGCTGACGTCGGCCGACGGCGGATCCAACAGGGCCCCGTGGTCGGCAAACGGGATATGCTGGAGAAAATAATAGGTGTTGTCGGCGTTGAACGCCCCCCAGCCGCCATTACGGCTCTGCATCCCGATGATCCACTCGGCTGCCCGCTCGATCGCCGTTCGGTAGCGTTCCGGATCCGCCCGATGCAAAGCCATGGCCACCACCGCGGTATCGTCGACATCGGGGTAGTAGTCGTTGCGATACTGGAATGCCCATCCACCCGGGCGGAGATGCGGGCGGTCTGCGATCCAATCCCCCGCGACATCAAGAATCTGGCGATCCACCAACCATTCGTTGGCCTTCTCGATCGCGGGATGTTCGCTTCGCAGCCCCGTTTCCAGAAGCGCATGTGCCGCCAGCCCGGTATCCCACACGGGCGACAGACAAGGTTGACAGTAGCCCACCCCATTGCGGAAGACCAAAAGACCGTCGACGGCCT
Organism: Rhodospirillales bacterium; assembly: GCA_034003665.1. GTDB lineage: Bacteria > Pseudomonadota > Alphaproteobacteria > Rhodospirillales > Shumkoniaceae > Shumkonia. Next base: position 4,309 of record JAVEYE010000068.1, read on the forward strand.
TGCGCGCCGCCACATAGTCTGGATGATCCTTCGAATAACCCAGCGCGTCGAATGCCATCAACGTGTTGGCGATGGCGGGAAAGATGCCGCCCAATCCGTCTTCGCCGTTCAACCGTTGCTGGACGAACGTCATTGCCCTGTTGATGGCGCGACGCTGCAGGAACCTGGGCGACAGCGGCTGAACGACGCGCCCCATGCGGTCGAGAACAAGCATGACCTCGCCAAGCCAATGGCCGGTGGGATTGGTCAGATAACGCTTCTCGTCATCGGGCGGCGTCACAAACAGTTCTGCCACGGAAATGCCGCGTGGGTTCTTCGCCTGCGGTTTCAACGCCTCCAGAACCATCAGCGGCACCATGACGGTGCGGGACCAGTAGGACACCTTGTCCAAATGGAAAATGAACCAACTGGGCAGCAACATGACTTCCAGCCACATCACCGGCGTCGCCCGCCACGGCACTTGGCCGAACAAGGCCAGCGTGAAGCGGGTCAGCACGTTGGCGCGTGCGGCGCCGCCATTGGCCAGGATGGCTTCGCGCGCTCTCTTCATATGGGGCGCCTCCGGTGAGTCGCCGCACAACTTCAGAGCGTAGTAGGCCTTGACCGAGGCACTGATGTTGAAGTCGCCGTCGTGATAGAGCGGCCACCCGCCGTGGCCGCCCTGGATGGACCGCAGATAGTTGGCGAGCTTCGCCTCGGTCTCGTCGTTGACCTCGTCCAGGTAATGGTTGAGCAGAATGTATTCCGCCGGAATGGTCGCATCGGCCTCGAGCTCGAACGCCCAATGTCCGTCGGCGGCCTGAAACCCGGTCAAGGCCTGTGACATCTCATCGACGAGGGCATCGATACGCGCGTCGAAGGATGCCCGACTACCAGTTGACGTCATTTCGCATCGTTCCCGTTCGCGTTCGACGACAATTGAGCAGAGGAGGAATCCGCATGTTCTATTCCCTCCTCGCGCGCATGGCGGGTCATATCGTTCACCGCGCGCTTTGTGCAAGATATTCGCCGGCTGTTCAAGTACCCTCGGAAAGACGCATGAGTTCGGCTGCGGCTTTTCTTCCGGACCGGACCGCACCTTCGATGGTGGCCGGCAGACCGGTATCGGTCCAGTCGCCGGCAAGAAGCAGATTGCGCCAGGCCGTCAGCGTCGGCGGCCGGCGACGCGTTTGCTCGGGGGTCTGGGCGAAGGTCGCCCGCCTTTCCCTGACGACCCGAAATGCGGGAATTTCCTTTCCGCCACATCGCAACACTTGTGAAATATCGCCCCAAATCCGGCCGGCGATGTCCTCGGGCGATCCCTCGATGTCATCCGCAGCGCTGACCGTGACTGAAGCCATATCCTGGCGGCAAAACAGCCACTGCGCGAGTCCCCCCACCAGTCCGACCATGGTCGGTCCGGCCGATGGCGTCGCGGAAAGTCGAAAATGAACGTTAAGAATGGAACGGAACTCGGTGGGCGCCACAAGGCCAGGCAACAGCGCGCCGCACACGCGGGGCGGCACCGCAAGAACGACCCAGTCCGACTCGCCGACGGCGATCTGACGATCGCCAAGGTCGATAACCGTCACCCTGTCGCCACACTGGCCGAGTCCACGGACACGCTGCCCGAAGCCGATCACGACACCACGGCTCCTCAAGCACGCCACTGCCGGATCGACCAGACTTTCCGAAAGTCCAACCCGGGCGATACGCGGGCGGTAGGCCGCTTCGCCCCGTCCCAGCGTTTCGCGCACGACCGGCCACAGCAGGGCGGCCGACGCCTCCTTGGGGTCGGTATTCATGACCGCAAGGGCGAACGGGTGCCAGAACCGGCTGTAAAGGGGGCCGCCGTCATCCAGCAGATCGGCCACGGTCTCAAACCTATCAGCCCCTGCGAGGCGAGCCGCACGCAAATAATCCCAGGTGCGTGTTCCCGGAACCCGGCGGGAACGCGCGAGAATCCACCACGGAATCCGGCCTGCGTTGGGACGGATGATCCAGCCGTCCCCTCGCCGAAGATCAAAGAATCGGAACTCGGCGCGGGATGGACCAGTCAGCGTTCCGGCGGCGCCGACCTCCGACAAATAGGATTGGGTCGCGGTATTGCCGCTCAGCAACAGATGATTGCCGTTGTCGATCCGCCGGCCCAGAAGCTCATCGAAATAGGAGCGACACCGGCCTCCGGCGTGTGGCGCGCTTTCCAGCACCTCGACCGTCCGACCGTGCGCCGAAAGCCGGACCGCACAGGACAACCCGGCCAGTCCAGCGCCGATAACAAACGTACGTGGGGTCACCTTAGAACACCCCGTATCGCAAGGCGATCCAAAGCTTGAGCAGCCGCGGAACGACCACCGCCTTGTCCAGCCGACGCCAACCGCGAGCCTCAAGGCGCAAAAAAACCGCCCGGTAGACCTCCATCATTACGGCGGCCGGCCGCACCGCGCGGCGCTCGCAACCCGCCATGAGTGTCCGTGCCACGGCATACCTTTGGCGGGTAAGGTCCGCCAATGCCGCACACGCCCCGGGAAATCGCGGATGGGCCAGAACACCAGTCGTGTCGCCGGTTTCGGAAATGCCGTGGGCCGATAGCAGGTCGAGCGGCATATAGAGCCGATCACGCTCAGCATCTTCGCGGAGGTCGCGCAGGATGTTCGTCATCTGCAGGGCCTCGCCCAACGCCCGGGCCAAGGCGTCGCCGACTTCCGGCGCCACGCCGAATATCCGGTTCGACAGACGGCCTACCGAGCAAGCGACGCGGTCGCAATAAAGGGTCAGTTCCGCCTGGTCGGCGATCCGCACGCTTGCGGCTGCGTCCATCTCCATTCCATCGATCAGGGCCAGCAGATCAACCTTCGGGAGATCGTAGCGGTTGACCGCGTCGGCCAATACGCGGGAGATCGGCCTCTCCGGCAACCCGGCAAACAATCGATCGATTTCCGCCCGCCACTCTGCCAACAGCCGACGTTTCTCCTCCGGCGCGCCAACTTCGTCGGCAATGTCGTCGACCTCGCGGCAAAACGAGTACAGGGCATACATCGCCCGCCGTTTTTCGGACGGCAAGAAACGCATTGCCGCCAGGAAGGAGCTTCCCGAATTGTTGACAGCATATTCGACGGCAACTGCCGGATCGCCGGCAAGATCGACGTAAGGGTTCGTCATGGCATCATGCATACATCAGCCTCATCCCGGCGTCATCCCTTCCGGGGAACTTTCCCTCGGTAGCTCCGCCCCTTCCACGCCCCCCCCTTTCCCCTCCAGGTCTGCCGAGCCGACTCCAGGGTGAAGGCGGCATAAAGCGCCGCCGCCAAGGGAAGCGGCAAAGTCCACAAAAGGGACAGCCGGTAAAGCCGCGTGGTCGACCGATAGGCGATTGTCATGATCGCCCAACCAAGGCCGCCCAGGGTCGCCAGCCCAGCATCGCCGGCGAGAACGCCAACAAAAGCGGTCACCGGCGGGACGACATAGAGGAGCACCATACCCACCACCGTTCCCGCCAGAAGAACCAGTGAATTGTCGAGTTGCTCGAAGGCCGTGCGCGCGACCATTCGGGTGATTCCGGACAATCGGTCATAGCGACGAAGGCTTATGGTTCTTGTCGTAAGGCCAAGCCAGATGGCACCCTTTCTTTTAAGCGCGGCCGCCAGGGCGCAGTCATCGATCAAGCGATCGCGGATCGCCTCGATACCGCCAGCAGCTTCCAATGCGCTGCGGCGCACCAGCATGCAACCTCCGGCCGCCGCAGCCGTCTTCCGATCGCGGTTGTTGACCCAAGGGAACGGAAACAGCTTCTGAAAGAAAAACACAAAAGCCGGGATCAGCAACTTCTCCCAAAAGGACTCGCAGCGCAGGCGAACCATCAGCGAGGTCAAATCCAGATTGCCCTCGGCCGCCTTGTGCACGAGCTGCCGCAGGTTGCTCTCGTCATGCACGATATCGGCATCGGTCAGCAGGAGAAATTCAGCCGTTGGCATCGCTGTCGCAACCATGTCCACCCCTTGGGCGACCGCCCACAGCTTACCGGTCCACCCTATCGGCAACGGCCGGCCGGGCAGCAGGTGGAATCGGCGATCGCCGTTAGCCGCCGCAATCGCCCTATCCGCCGTGCCGTCCACGCTGTTGTCGTCGATCACGATTACGGCAAGCGGCCCCGGATAATCCTGAAGCAGCAGCGATTGCACCGTGGACCCGATGGTCTCCGCCTCGTCTCGCGCCGGCACCACGACCGCCAACGGGGGCCACGACGCCCTCTCCTCCACACCGGCTTCGGTCAGCCGCTGATCGGCGCGCCAAAAGCCGCCTCGCATCGCCAGCAGCCAAATCCATGCCAGCAGGGAAACAACGGCGGCGCCGGCGAGCGCGATCACGGGCCGCCTCAACCCAAACCGGCAACGGCGCCGCGCAGACAGCACCACAGGAACTGTGGTTTACTCAGTTGGATGCGCCGCGCCAGCGGGTCGCCTCGTCGCAGCATATCGACCAGACGGTCGGCAATAGCCAGGATCGCCCCCGATTCCACTGCCAAGCGGCGAGAAACCAAACCGGACGGGAGCGCACGCGCGGTGTCCAGTAGTCGCTCCGTTCCATCCAAAGCAAGATCGAGGACCCTCCGCAAGGCCGGACTGGCGACGGTCGCATCAAGATCCTCGACGCGCGCTCCAACCTGGATCATCCAGTCCTGCGGAAGGTAAACGCGGTCAAGGATCCGATAGTCCTCACGGCAATCCTGCAAATGGTTGATCACCTGCAATCCCATGCACAGGGCGTCGGAGGCCCCGTAACCGGCACGCGACCCGCCATGCAGATCGAGAAGATATCGGCCCACCGGCGCTGCCGACAGCCGACAATAGGCGATCAGATCGTCCCAGTCGCGGTAACGCAGCTTGATGGCGTCCTGCCGGAAGGCCGTCAACAGATCGACGCAGTGACGCACTTCAACTCCCGTCTCCGCGAGGCTCGAGCGCATGCGGTGCACAGTTTCCAGGCGGGGATCGTCGTCAGCCCGCCCACACACGGCTTTCTCGATGGCGTCGAGCCGGACCACCTTCTCCTCGGGCGTTAGGTCTGGATTGTCGGCAATATCGTCAGCCGCCCGGGCGAAGGCATAGAAGATGGCGATATGAGGCCGGAGCGCCGTCGGCAGAATCCACGACCCTACGGGAAAATTTTCGTAGGCGATGTCCTTACCCGAAGGGGTTTCAATCGAGGAAGCGAGTTCGGCATTGGCGGACCGTGATGGGGTTCCGATCATGCTCCTTTCCCAAGATCCTCGCGCAATTTCGTCAGCAGTCCCTTTACATGGCCGCCGTTCCGACGGATGACCGATGAAAATTCGGAACGCTGCGTCTGACCCATGCTGACCCCAGCGACAATCACATCGACGATCTTATAGCGACCGCCGTAGTCGCGAATGCGCCACGCCACGTCAACGGGTTCGCCACCGGAAGGTCGGGTGATTTGCGAGTTCACCAGCAAATCCCCACCGGTGGCCGGCACGGTCCTGGAAACGGTCAGTCTCTCGCCGGAGTACGAGTTGAAGCGATCAACGTATGTAACGACGATCAAATCCTCGAACAACGACAGGTATTCTTTGCGCTCGGCCTCGGTCGCGTCGTTCCAGTACCGTCCCAGGACCCAGCGACCGATGGTGTCCACGGCGAAATGATCCTCAAGCAGCTTACGGAACCGGCTCAGCCGATCCTCGCGCGAGACATTGCTCTCGGTCAGGGCCGCTATCGCCTTGTCGGCCAGGGATTCGATGAACTTACCCGCGCGCACGTCCGCGTCATCGGCGGCAGACGCTGCACCCAATCCCATTGCAACAACCACGCCCACCACGATCACAAGATGATGATAGCCTCGTTTCAGCATCGAACCTCTCGCCGGATTCATTCGAGTCCCACCCTAAACGCCGGGGACGCAACCAACCGCCCCTGCGAATCAAGCGCAAAACAATGCCATCCCATCCGAGCCGCGATCAAGTGCAGTCTGCCCACCCGGCACGATCCCTGCTGCTTGCACTCACCGCTTGGCGTCGATCAGGGCCTCGGCCAGTTCGGCAAAACCGGCCCCGGCATCACGCTTGGTGACGTAGGTCGGCGCCGCATCCAGTTCATCTTCGAAACGCCTAACGTTGGCGGTTCCCACGGCGTGCGGAAAAAAGCCGAACATCGGCGCATCATTTGGAGAGTCGCCGATGAAGACGTACAAATCCTTGTCGGTATCGACATCGACGTCGAAACACTCGGCCATCATCTTGCGGGTCATCGACAGCTTGTCGTATGCACCGAACCACCCGTTGACGTGAATTGAACTGACCTTTGCCGTGGCCCCCGCCGCCGTCATGATGGCGACGATACGCCCGACCGCCTCGCGTTTCAGTTCCGGCACATCCTCGCAGTAGTCGATCGCAAGGTCAGCCTCACGGTAAAGCTGGTCGGAGGCCACCGCCGTCCCCGGAACTCGCGCCAGGATTTCATCGCGCAGGGCATCCAGGCGTTCACGGTTCTCCATCCGCTGGTGATCGGAAAGGAGAAACCGTTTGGCCAGCTTGCGCCTTGCCGGCTCGTACCGGAAATAGAACGCACCGTTCTCCCCAACCACGCCATCGACTGGCCACATGCGCGCGATGTGGTCGCACCATCCGGCCGGCCGGCCGGTGATGGGAATTACCAGGAAGCCCGCGTCGTGAAGATGTTCACACGCCGCATAGGCGCGGGCCGTCAACTTGCCATCCGTCGTCATGGTGTCGTCAATATCGGTAAACACACCGCGGATGCGGCGACGCGCTTCCCTAGGAAACTCGCTGAGTGGCTTCATAGGCCTGTCCTTCTTTTCCGAACCAGGCGGATTGCCGCCGTTCTTCCTAAAAAAGACCTTCAATTTGCGCGTTGTCGTCGACGAACATGTGGTGGGCCGCAGGAACCTTGGGCAGGCCCGGCATGGTCATGATCTCTCCGCAGATGACCACCAGAAATTCGGAGCCACCGGCCAGCCTGATCTCGCGGATCGGCACGACGTGATTGCTGGGGGCGCCTTTCAGGTTGGGGTCGGTCGAAAAGCTGTACTGCGTCTTGGCGATGCAGACCGGAAAGTGGCCGAACCCTTGTTCCTGCAAGTCCTTGAAGTGGTCGCGGACCTTCTTGTCGGCGATGATGCCGCGGGCTCCGTACAGCACCTGCGCCACCGTTCGCACCTTGTCCCACAGAGCCATGCTGTCGGGGTAGAGAGGGCGAAACTCGCTAGGCCGTTGGTCGATCAAGTCGACAACATTGCGGGCCAATTCCTCGGCGCCGGCTCCCCCTTCCTCCCAATGGTTGGCAACAGCAACGCGGACATCCAACTCGGCGCAATGCTGGCGCACCAGGTCGATTTCAGCATCGCTATCGGTGCTGAATCGATTGAGGACGATCACTTGCGGTACCCCGAAGTTCCTCAGGTTCTCGGCATGGCGCTCCAGGTTCTCCATGCCCTTTTCAAGGGCTTCGAGGTTCTCCTTCCCAAGGTCCGCGCGTTCCACCCCGCCATGCATCTTCAGCGCACGAATGGTGGCGACCAGGACCACTGCATCGGGTTCCAGTCCAGCCTTCCGACACTTGATGTCGAAGAACTTCTCGGCGCCGAGGTCGGCCCCGAATCCCGCTTCGGTCACCACGTAGTCGGCCAGCCGCAGCGCGGTACGCGTGGCAATCACCGAATTGCACCCATGTGCGATGTTGGCAAACGGACCGCCGTGCAGGATGGCCGGATTGTTTTCAAGTGTTTGCACCAGGTTGGGCATCATGGCGTCGCGCAACAGCACGGCCATCGGGCCATCGGCCTTGAGGTCGCGTGCCCGGACCGGCTTGCGGTCGCGGGTTTGGCCGATGATGATATTGCCCAAGCGCCTACGCAGATCGGCGATATCCTCGGCCAAGCAGAGGATCGCCATGACCTCGGAGGCCGGCGTGATGTCGAATCCATCCTCCCGCGGGAACCCGTTGGCGACCCCCCCCAGCGAACAGACGATCGAGCGCATGGCGCGGTCGTTCATGTCGATCACCCGCCGCCAGGTGATGCGCCGGGGATCGATGTTCAGCTCGTTGCTCCAGTAGACATGGTTGTCGATGAGGGCTGCCAGCAGGTTGTTGGCGGCGCCGATGGCGTGGAAGTCGCCGGTAAAATGAAGATTGATGTCCTCCATCGGCGCCACCTGGGCATAGCCGCCACCCGCCGCCCCACCCTTGACGCCAAAACAGGGCCCAATACTCGGCTCGCGCAGACAGACGATGGTCTTCTTGCCCAGCCGATTGAGCCCGTCGGCAAGGCCCACTGACGTTGTCGTCTTACCCTCGCCGGCCGGCGTCGGCGTCATCGCCGTGACCAGGATCAGGCGACCTTCCGGTCGCCCTCTTAAACCCGCGATGTATTCGTTGGAGATTTTCGCCTTGTGCTCGCCATAGCGATATAGCGCCTTTGCGGGAATTCCCAGTTTGGCGCCGATCTCCTCGATCGGCAGGAGTCTGGCGTGCCGCGAAATCTCGAGATCGCTCGCCACGGGTGAACTGGTTTTATGCGCTTTTGCCATCTTGGTCATTTCCCCGCTTCTCCGCGAAAGCGTTTCCTTTTGTTCGCACTCGCCCGCCGGGCCACGGCGGATCTTTCCGCCGTTGACTTCCCTGCGGAAGCCCCGATAACTAAAGAAATCGGGGCGTCGAAAAACAACCCTAACCCCAGGAAATCCAATTGCCCACCGCAATCGAACGTTTCACCGGCATCGGCTGGAAAGAACAGAAACCAGCCCTCCTTGTCGGTCTCGGGCACGCCGGCACCCACTGGATCGTCGCCACCTTGTATCTGATTCTGCCGTTCGTCGCCAAGGATCTCGGGTTGTCTTATTCCGAAGTCGGATTCCTGGTCGCCGCCCTTCACGTCAGTTCGGCGTCAGCCAATTTCGGCAGCGGCCTGGTGGTCGACCTCACCGGCCGCAAGGTCGTCTTTCTGTTGCTTTCCCTGCTCATCGGCGGAAGCGCCTTTTCGGTCTTCGCGTTGAGCCCCAGCTTTCCCGTCCTCGTCCTCATGGTCGTCTTCATCGGAGGATCGACCAACTTATGGCATCCGGCAGCCATTTCCTTCCTGTCGCAACTCTACCCCGCCCACAAGGGATACGCCCTGTCGTTGCACGTTCTCGGGGCAAGCCTCGCT
>JAVEYE010000069.1:0-13422 GCA_034003665.1 Rhodospirillales bacterium
CGATGAAGATCACCGAGCCGTACTCGCCGATGCCCCGGGCGAAGGCCAATGCGAAGCCGGTAAAGATGGCCGGGAACACGGCCGGCAGGATGACCCGTCGGAAGGTCTGCAGGCGACCGGCCCCAAGGCTGGCCGCCGCCTCCTCGACCTCGGCGTCGATGTCCTGAAGGACCGGCTGAACCGTGCGCACGACAAAGGGAAGGCCGATGAAGACAAGCGCGACAATGATCCCCACCGGCGTGAACGCAACCTTGATGCCAAACGGCTGCAGCAGCGAGCCGACCCAGCCGTTCTCGGCGTAAAGCGCGGTCAACGTGATGCCGGCCACGGCGGTGGGCAAGGCGAAGGGCAGGTCGATCAGCGCGTCGACGATCCGCTTGCCCGGAAATCGATAGCGCACCATCACCCAGGCGACCAGAAGCCCGAAGACGGCATTGGCGGCGGCCGCGAGGAAAGCGGCGCCGAAACTCAGGCGATAGGCGGCGACGGCGCGCGGCGATAGTGCGGCCTGCCAAAATCCGTGCCAACCCAGGCCGGTCGACATCAGAAACAAGCCGCACAGAGGCACCAGAACGATGACGCTCAGGTAGAATACACTAAACCCCAGGGTCAGCCCGAATCCTGGCAAGACGCTGGGCTGTCTGAACCATACGCAAGATACCGCCTGCATGGCCGCCCCCTAGCGGCTCGGCTGGTAAAGTTGATCGAACACGCCTCCATCGGCAAAGTGCGTGGCCTGTGCCTTGCGCCAGCCGCCGAACATCGAGTCGATGGTAAAGACATCGACTTTCGGGAACCTTGCGATATCGGCGGCATCGGCCTGTTCCGGCTTGACCGGCCGATAATAGTGCCTGGCGGCCAGGCGCTGGCCGACCGGCGAGTAGAGATAGTCCAGATAGGCGCGCGCGACCTCCAGCGTACCGTGCTTTGCGGCGTTGCCTTCAACCACGGTGACCGACGGTTCGGCCAGGATGCTGACCGAGGGAACGACGATCTCGAACTTGTCGGGTCCAAGCTCGTTGATGGCAAGGAAAGCCTCGTTCTCCCAGGCCAGCAACACGTCGCCTATACCGCGCCGGACGAAAGTCGTGGTCGCCCCCCTCGCCCCCGTGTCGAGGATGGGTACGTTGCCGAAGACCGCCGCCACGAAGTCGCGCGCCGTCGCGTCATTGCCGCCTTCTTTACGAAGGCCATACCCCCAGGCCGCCAGATAGTTCCAGCGGGCGCCCCCCGAGGTCTTGGGATTGGGTGTGATGACCTGGATTTCCGGTCTGGCGAGGTCATCCCAGTCGTGGATGCCCTTCGGGTTGCCCTTTCGCACCAGGAAAACGATGGTCGAGGTATAGGGCGCGCTGTTGTGCGGCAGGCGGGCCTGCCAGTCGGCCGGGATCAAGCCTGTGCGCTCGGCGATGACGTCGATGTCGTAGGCCAACGCCAGGGTCACCACGTCGGCCGCCAAACCGTCGATGACCGCCCTGGCCTGCTTGCCAGCCCCGCCGTGCGACATCCGCACCGCGACGGTTTGGCCCGTTTTCGCCTTCCAGTCTGCGATGAAAGCCTTGTTGAAGTCCCGGTAGAACTCGCGCGTCGGATCATAGGATACGTTGAGGATATCGACAGCGGCCGAGCCCCCCGCCGGGGCCAACGCCGAAAGCGCCATTCCGACAATGCCGAGGCACAGCCGCGCGCCAAGCCTCGAAACCATGGAACGCCTCCTCTCTACCGCCACACACAGCGAATTTAGGTGGAGAGCAGCGGGCTAGGGTGACCTCCGCGAGAAACGGCTCATCATGATATCGTTCTCCTGTCGCTGCCCTTGGGACGATCCCCCGTCGATTGTCTTCGCCGACAATCGTGCTGGTCGATATATGATACAAGAATACCGGCAGATAGGCAAAATGCGGGCGGGTGGAAGGACGTATCGCTTCATGGCCATGAGTCCGGAGTTCCGCAACTACGTGCTGGAGATGCTGGAACCCCTCGGCGGGGTGATGGCGCGCCGCATGTTCGGCGGCGCCGCGCTCTACCGGGACGGCACCGTCTTCGCCCTCATTGCAGATGACATCCTGTACTTCAAGGTCGATGACGCCAACCGGCCCGACTACGAAGCGGCTGGCACCGGCCCCTTCCGTCCCTACGAGGGAAAACCTTTCACCATGCCGTACTGGGAGGTTCCCGCCGACATCCTGGAAGACCCGCAGGCGATCCGTGACTGGGCTGCGAAGGCATGGGAAGCCGGCCGTCGTGCCGCACCGCCGGCCAAGCGAAAGCGCCGCAAACCATGAGCAATCCCGGCGATATCCGCAAGCGTTCGGTCGTCATAGCCGGCCATGCCACCAGCGTGTCGATGGAGCCCGCATTCTGGGACGAACTGCGCGACATCGCGGCGGCGCGCGGAATGTCGGTCAACCAATTGATCGCCGAGATCGACCACAAGCGTACCGGCAACCTGTCCAGCGCCATCCGCCTTTTCGTGCTGGCCGATCTGCGCGCGCGGTCGGCCCGTCGTGTCGAGGAGAACTAGGCACCGCCTCAGTTTGCGGTCTCCGGGATGAGCTTTCGTAAGATTTTGCCCACTCCAGACTTGTCGATGAGCGTCCCCGGTATGCTGAGAGCCTTGCCCGGCAGTTTGGCGACGTCGAGGACGACATTGGGATGATCAACGTCGCCCTCGATGCGCAGCGGCAACGTGAGATTCAGTCCGGTCGTGCCGGACAGCAGCTTGGAGAACAGGTTCTGGGAAAGCTGGATGTCGCCCTCGACCTTCATCGTCCACTTGGGAAGGTCGAGGGCTCCCTTTCCCTTGCCCTCCCCGACCGTGGAAATCAAGCTGAGGTCCTCAGACCGTGCGATGCCCCGATCTATCTTGAAGGAGCCCGAAATGTCGGCCAGTCCTTCCGGACGCTGCCCGCCTCCGCCGACGACAATCCCGGCCAACTGATTGATGCCCGCCAGCAATTCGGCGATGGGCCCCCGCAACGAGTTGCCGGATTCCCCGGTCACGGCCGCCTTTCTGACTTCGAAGGAGCCGTCGCCCTGAAGGCCGGAGATCAGTTCGGCGAAGCTGGCGCCAACGGAATTGATCGCCGTTTTAAACGCGACGTCGCCGGTTGCCAGCCGCTTGCCCTTCATCTCCTGCTGGGCAATGCCGAAGTCGCCCCCGGTTAGCGAAAGCGTGGCTTCGACGGCCGGTTTGGGGGCCGATGCCAGGGTGGCGTTCCCCGAAAGCGCCCCTCCGAACAGCGTGCCGGTCAAAGACGGTATGCGCAGCACGCCGTCGGCCACGGTGGCGTCGGCCGTCATGTCGCTGACCGTCAAGTTGTCGTAGACGACGGCTTCGCCAGACAGCTTGAGGTCGGCGTCGAAAGCCGCCAGAGCGGAAAGGTCGATCGGTTGCGTCGACCAACGGTCGCTCCCGGTGGACGCCTGCCACACTTGAATCCCGTCGCCCGAAACGCGACTGGGAACCCAGGCGGCGGGAATGACGCGCGGTACAAGCGACGCCGAGCGTCGGGCCGGCAGGAAGGGGTCGACCACGATCCGCCCGGTCCTGATCTGTCCGGTCAGGCGAGGCCGCGCGTCGGCCAAGTCAATGTCAAGCGCCCCCGTGATGGCAGCCGATCCCACCTTGGCGTCGAGCTGCGAAAGACTGACCTTGCGAGCGTCGGTCTTGACTGCAACCGACAGGCCAAATTCGCCTAGGCGTTCGACTGGCCGGTAGTCTATGCCGAACAGCCGGAGCATCCGCGGAAAGTCGGCGTGGGTTGCCTTAATGTCTCCCTCGAACAATGACCCAATCGGCAGGGCAGAGAGCCGTCCTTTAAGGTCAACCGTTGCCTCCGGCGTCTTTGCTTGAAGATCGACTAGCGGGTGCAACAGGGACCCCTCGATGCTGCCTGTGATGTCGAGCAGCCCGAGATCCCGCGTCGACACCGGCACCGGGATTTCGAGCACGCGCGCCAGCCGGTCAATGTCTATCCCCCGCGCATCGACGCGGCCGTTCTTGATCGACGGCAGCAGGTTCAAGCCGGTCAGCGTTCCCGAGAGAGCGGCGGAGGCCCCGGCCAGATCGCCGACCGCGGCCTTGCGCACGTCCACCGTCCCGCCAAACAGCGTGCCGTTGAAAATGACCCCGCCAATCGGTATCTGGCGATAGGTCAGTCGGTCCACCTGAAGCCGAAGATTGGCGTCAAAACGGTTGAGGAAGTCGGGAAAGCCAAAGCTGTCCTTGGACCGCGCCACATCGGCACCGTCAGTCGGTTGCGGTTGCCGCCCGGAGGTCCCGGCCGGCGATGGCGCCCCGTTTGGCGCCAGATACCCGTCGAGGTTCAGCCGATCGACGGTGAAGCTTGCGCCGAAAGCCAAACGCTGGCGCAAGGCCAGGGTAATGCCGCCGGTGATCCGCGAGGAATCCAACACCATGTCCAGGTTCAGCCCTTGAACTTGGCGGGAATCGGCGACGATGCGCCCCCTAACCGTTGCGTTGCGCAATCGGTCGGAAGCGATGCCCGGCATGCCCCCGCCCAGCCAAGCCACGATGCGGCGCAGGTCGCTGATCTTGGCATCCAGGGTGCCGTCAAATTTCGGCTCGCTGTCGTGGGCGCTCAGGATCCCGGTCATGAACAGATCGGAACCGCCAGGCAGTTGCGCCGCCAACTGGTTCAGGATGATTTCTCCGCCGTGCAGATCGGCGATCGCCCGTGCGTCGCTAATGATATTGCCGCGATAACTGATCGTTTCCGCCGTCAGTTCGATGGTCCCGTTGACGTTCCGGGGGAGACCGAATGCCGTCTCGGTCGGCACCGCCACATCGGGTGTGGCAACCGCGCCGGTTGCCGCGCTCGGCGCCGGGGCGGCGGGGCGGTTGGCCTGGGCGGCGGCTGGTTCGGCCGGAGAGGAGGCCAGCAGTGCGTCAAGATCGACCTTCGGCACAATCAGACGCGTGCTGAAGCTGATCGGCCTTTCTGCCAGGTTCGCCGCCAGTTCGCCCTCGGCCCGCAGCGCTCCTAGCGCAATCGACAGATGCTTGACCGACAATTCTTGGGTTGAAACGGTGACGTCGCCACTGGCTTCGAAGGGCCGCGCGAAAAATGTCGGGGGCACCCCCCCGTCCCCAACCGCCGTCATCAGGTGGGACAACATTTTGCCGTTTGCGGCAATCTTGCCCCTGAACTTCGGGGCCTCGGCCAACTCGACGATGGCGCCCGAAACATCTACCCTGACATCCCCGGGTTCGCCGGTGACAACCATATTCAGGGGAACGGTCTGCTCGTTTATGACCCGGCCGACCGACGCCTCGTAGCCCAGCGGAATGCCTCGAAAATTCAAACGTCCTATGCTGTCGAACGGGCCGCTCAGCGACTCGGCGCTCAGCTTCGCGTCAATCCCCGAGATCCGTTCAACCCATCCCGAGCGAGCGTCGCGATAAATGATGAGGCCATTCTCGATGTGAAAGTTGTCCAGCCGGATCGCCGCCATGGCTCCATCGGACTCGTCTACGGCGACGCCAGGCAATGGGGCGCTGGCGGATCCATCCCTCTCAGTGCGGATGGAATTGAACTGCCAATTCACGCGCCCGTCGGCCAGCCGTTCCAACTCGATCACGGGGTCGACCAACTTGACCGTTTCCACCTCGACGTGGCCGGTCAGCAGGGGACCGAGCGAGACCCTTACCTCCACCGATTTCAGGCGAACCATGTCGGCGGCGCTGGCGCCTTCGACGTTGGCCATCCGCACGCCGTGGGCAACCACCGCCGGCGCCGGCAGAACAGCGATATGAATGTCGCCGGCAATGACGACGTCGCGCCCCGTCAGGCCTTTGAGTTGCCTCTGAATGGTTCCCTTGTAGTCGTTCCAGTCGATGATTCCCGGCAGCACGACCACCGCGACCGCCAAAACCACGACCAGACCGACGACGACACCAAGAATCTTTTTCACGCGCGCATCCCGCCACCAGCCAATCAAGAATGGTCGCCCGCGGCCTCCCGGCACCGTCCGACCAAGTCAACCCCCATTTCGGATACTAGAGAGTTCCTCCCCTCCGGGCAAACCGAACGACACAGGCCGCAGGCCTCTTCGATCGGGCCCGTGCGATCTTGTCGTCGCACCTTAACTCGTTGGAATATGGACGGTTTTCATCCTTCGCACGAGCGTCGATTTCTCCGAGGGTCGGCGCCTGGGCGTTCTTGCCCGGAAGACGACGCTGGATGCCGAGAACACTGAACTGTCGGCGTGGTGATGCGTCGCAAGATCGGCATGAGCGGCGGCTATGGCCCCGATGCGTTGAAGCAGTCGGGCGCCTTCCGCGTTTACGAAACCCCAGCCGACAGGCTGCGCCGCATCGACGAGGTTGGCAGCCGGCAACTGTGCCTAGCCGTCATTTCTCCCCTGCGCTGACCTGGCTTCTAAAATGATCGGCATATCGACCATACCCCTCCTGCACCAACCGTTCGGCGGGAACGAAGCGCAATGCCGCAGAGTTTATGCAGTAGCGTAGGCCCGTCGGTTCGGGGCCGTCGTTGAAAACGTGGCCGAGATGAGAATCGCCGATTCTGCTGCGCACCTCCGTCCGGCGCATGAAGAGGGTGTTGTCGACCTTTTCGACGACCGCTCCGGCCTCGATGGGCATGGTGAAGCTCGGCCAGCCCGTGCCGGAATCGTACTTGTCGACCGACGAGAACAGAGGCTCGCCGGTCACCACGTCGACGTAAATGCCGGGGCGCTTTTCGTTCCAGTAGGCGTTGTCGAAGGGCGGTTCGGTGCCGTCTTCCTGGGTGACCTCGTATTGCAGGGTCGAAAGCCGCTTCCTGATCTGATCGTCCGACGGCCGCGCGTAGGGGGATTCGGCCGGCCGATACTTGGAGTAGTCGACCGCCAGATCCTCGCCCCACGCCTTTTCGACAAACTGATAACGGCCGGAGTTGTAGGTGTAGACCTGATAACGGATTGGGTTTTTCTTGTAATAGTCCTGGTGATAATCCTCGGCCACATAGAACCGCTCCAAGGGCACGATCTCGACCTTGATCGGCTTCTCGAAGCGGCCGGATTTTGCCAGTTCGTCACGGCTTCTCTCGGCCGCCGACTTCTGGTCGGCATCATGATAAAAGATGCCAGGGCGATACTGGCTTCCGCGATCGACGAACTGGCCGTCAGCGTCGGTGGGATCCATCATGCGCCAGAAACCCTGCAACAGCCCCTCGTAGGTGATCACCGCCGGATCGTAGTGAACCTGTACAGCTTCCGTGTGGCCGGTGCCGCCGGCCGACACCTGCTCGTAGGAAGGATTTTCAACCTTGCCTCCCGTATAGCCGGATACTGCGTCGCGCACGCCCGGCAGCTTTTCGAACCCGTTCTCGACGCACCAGAAACAGCCGCCTGCAAAGGTGGCGACGGCTTCGCTCGGCTGGTCGCGTGCCGACATGTCGGCGGCGACGGCTGGAATCGCGCCCGCGCTCAGGAAGGACAGCAGGACGGCTGAGAACTCCCGCTTTCCGATGGGAAACATGGCGTCACCTTTCTTTGTCGTGAAACGGATCGACTGCGCCCATGAATATGGGGCGCCCAGGCGAGGGATCGACGCCCCGCCCGGTCACGATTGCGTTAGCCGGCCGTGTGCGGGTAGGTGGAAATCGACGCCTCCCGGCATGGCGCCGAGGCCGTTGTCCGTTCAAGGCATCCTGGTAATGCAGAACTGTTCGTCGTGCCCCAGGATCTCGGCCTTGACCATCTTGCCCGACGCAACCGCCAGGATTTCGCGATAGATCTCCTCGCCCATTTCCTGGAGCGTGCTTTTGCCCAGAATCACCGTGCCCGCGTTAATGTCGATGTTTTCCTGCATCCGCTCGAAAGTGCGGGGATTGCCCGTGATCTTGATGACCGGTACGCCTGGAAAGCCCGATGGCGTTCCCCGACCGGTCGGAAAACAGACGATCTGGGCCCCGGCGGCGGCAAGCCCCGTCGTCACCTCGCCGTCATGGCCCGGTCCGTCCAGCAGAAGCAACCCCTTTTTCGTGGGTGCATCGCCATAGGCGAAGACCTCGACGAACTGGGCGTTGCCGGATTTCTTCATGCTGCCCAGCGATTTTTCCACCACGCTTGACAGGCCGCCGTCGTAGTTTCCCGTCGAGATCAGGTTCTTCCGACGGCTGTTGTGGGATGTCTGGATCTGTCGTTTGAGCCGTTCCTCCATGGCGCCAATCACCCGCAGGATATCCTCGGCGACCTTTTCGTCCGCCGCCCGCCTGACCAGAATATGCTCGGTGCCGAGAAGCTCGGTCAGTTCGCTTAGAACGGATGAGCCGCCCTCGCCGACCAGCTTGTCGGAGGCCAGCCCGAGGGCGGGATTGGCGACCAGGCCGGACGTCGTGTCCGAGCCGCCGCAGTTCAGGCCGATCATCAGTTCGCTGACATCGGTCTCCACCCGCCTTTCCAACGATGCCGCCTGCTGCATCCTGCGGGCCATGCGAGTCCCAATGTCGATGGCCTTGATCGAGTCCCCGACCTCCTGGATGACCACCATGTCGAGCATCTTGCCGGTGGGAGCGATTCCATCGAACAACTCCCTGGGCGTGAATCGCTCACAACCCAAACCGACGACCACCACACCGGCGAAGTTGGGATTGCGGCCGATGCCGATCAGGGTGCGCGCCGTCACGTCAAGATCATCCCCTACCTGGCTGCAGCCCACGGGATGACTGAAATGCACGGTGCCGGGAACATTCTGCGCGATGCGCTGGGCGACCTTGGCCGCGCAGAAGACCGATGGAATGATGGCGATCAGGTTACGCACGCCGACCGCCCCGTTCTCCCGCCGATAGCCTAAAAACGTGTCGCCCATCACTTCATTCCCTTGTCGCAGTACATGTTGTGCACATGAATCCAGCCGCCCCTGGCCAACGGCTCCTTCATGCGGCCGATCTCCTCGCCGTACTTGAACACCGCGTCGTCCTTCTCGAGGTCGGCCAGGGCAAACTTATGGCCAAACGCGATGTTCTCGTTCACGACAACTTCGAATCTCTCTCCGCCGTCCTGAATGACAAGACAGCCCTCGCCGGCGGCAAGATCCGTTAATGCGACGGCAACATTGTCTTTTGGATCAAGAACAAGGGCGTTTTTGCCTTCCGCCAAATTGGCATGTTCTTCTTCGATCATCGGTTATTCTCCAAATGGTGGATACAGGCGCCGGAGCCCCCAACACAACTGCCCCGCCATTAGCGGCGCAGCGGCTTGGGTTCAGGCCCCCCCGTCGCCCAATCGAGCAGTTCAGCGGTATGGACCACCGGCAGATCGGTTCCGCTGCTGATCTGGACCATGCAGCCAAGGTTGCCGGCGGCCACCATGTCGGCACCCGTCGCCTCTATGTTGGCGGTCTTGCGGTCGCGCAGGCGGGTGGCCAGTTCCGGTTGCAGCAGGTTGTAGGTCCCTGCCGATCCGCAACACAGGTGACTTTCGGCGGCCTCGCGGATCTCGAATCCAGCATCCTTGAGAAGCTGCTTGGGAGCTTCCCTCACCTGCTGGCCGTGCTGCAGCGAGCAGGCGGCGTGATAGGCCACGACCGGCCGGTGGCCAGCCGGCTTCACCTTGAGCGGCAGGGTCGCCATGATCTCGGTGATGTCCTTGGCGATGGCACCGATGCGGGCCGCCGCCCCGGCCAGTTCGGGGTCGTCGCGCAGCAGATGGCCGTAGTCCTTGACCGTCGTTCCACAGCCCGAGGTGTTGATGACGACGGCGTCGAGGCCGTTTTCCTCCAATTCCCGCGTCCAGGCGCGAACGTTGGCCCGGGCCTTGTCCTTGGCCTCTTCCTCGCGGCCCATGTGGTGAACCAGGGCGCCACAACACCCCGAGCCGGCGGCGATCACCACCTCGCAGCCGTGGCGGGTCAGCAGCCGAATGGTCGCCTCGTTGATGTCGGGTCGCAGCACCGGCTGGGCACAGCCGTTGAGCAGGGCGACGCGCATGCGGCGCGGCCCTTCGGCCGGAAAGACCTGCGGCTTGTCCACGGCCGACGGCTTGGGAATCGTTTTGGGCGCCATGCCGATCATGCCCTTGAGGCGCCCTGGCAGCAGTGTTTTGAACGGCCGGGCCAACCAGGCGCCATAAAGGGACAGCCGAAAAAGGCGAGGATTCGGCAGGACGCGGGCAAGCATTTCACGCAACAGACGTTCGGCCAGGGGTCGCCGATACGTCTGCTCGATGCGGGCCCGCCCCTCATCGACCAGATGCATGTAGTGGACGCCCGACGGACAGGTGGTCATGCACGATAGGCAGGACAAACAGCGGTCGATATGCTTGACGACGTGCAACGAAGCCGGCTTGCCCTTCTCGAGCATGTCCTTCAGCAGGTAGATGCGGCCACGCGGGCTGTCGCGCTCGTCGCCCAGCAGCACGAAGGTCGGGCAGGTCGCCGTGCAGAAGCCGCAATGCACGCAGTTGCGGAAGATGTCGTTGGCTTCCTTGATACGCGGGTCGGCAAGTTGGGCGAGGGAAAAATGGGTCTGCATGGCTCCCTCCCCTTCAGATGCCGGCGTACATGCGGCCCGGATTGAGCACGCCTTCCGGGTCGAAGCTTTGCTTGATTCTGGCCGTCAGATCGGCCAGCGGCCCCGGCTGCGGCTGGAAGACCGGCACGGTACCGCGCACCGAATGATCGGCCCGCACCAGGGTGGCGTGGCCGTCCATCCCGGAAAGCGCGCCGCGCACGGTTTCGTGGGCGGCATCATCCGTCGGCGGCAGGGCCAGCCACACCAGGCCGCCTCCCCAGTCTAGGAAGCCTCGCCCGGACATGGTCGTCAGCACCCTTTCGGCAACCGTTGCCCCTTGCGCCGGCGCCACCGACAACCGCCAGACCTGGGAATCGGCCTCTCCCGCGAAGAAGTGGACGTCACGAATCTCGCGCCACAAAACCGCCGACCCCTCTGCCTCCAAGTGCTCGATTTCTCCGAACTCGGCCAGAAGTCCGGCGAGTGCACGGCAGCGGTACTCGACGGAGGGGCCGAATCCCTCGACCCGCAGCGCCGTTACCGAGCCGCCGCCGGCAACGGCGGCCACCGTCGAAATCGCCGCGACATCGGCCGGCAGGTGAGCGGCGCCGGAGACGTCGTTGGGGCTTTGCAGGGCCACCGTCATGGCGCGCACCGCCGTCTGCGGATCGGCGCCCGCGATAAGAACCGTGCGCACCGTTTCGGCGGCCGGCAGCACTTTGAAAGTCGCCTCGGTCAGCACGGCGAGGGTTCCAAACGAGCCGCTCATCAGCTTGCTGAGGTCGAAGCCGGTAACGTTCTTGAACATGCGTCCGCCCGATTTGAACGACTCGCCGCGGCCGCTCACCGCCTTGAAGCCGAGCACGTGATCGCGGGCCGCCCCAGCGCGAACGCGACGGGGACCGGACAGGTTGCAGGCAACCGCACCGCCGATGGTCCCGCCGGAGGTGCCCAGCAGGGGACCAAAATCGGCAGGCTCAAACATCAACTGCTGGCGATGGGGAGCCAGTGCGGCCTCGATGTCGGCAATGGGCGTTCCCGGCCCCGCGCTCATCACCAATTCGTCCGGCTCGTAGTTGACGATGCCGGCCAGGGACGATAGGTCGAGCACGTGCGCCGTCTCGACCGGCCGCCCAAATGCCCGCTTGCTGCCGCCGCCGAGGATTTCCAGCGGCACCTTGCCGGCAATGGCCCAGCGGATGGCTTCCTCGATCTCGCCGGATGTTCGGGGCTTAAGGATCTCGGTCATGGGCGCGTCCTGATCGGGCCATACAAGAGCGCAAGACGTAGGCGCCTTTCGGCCTCATTGTTTCTGTCGGGCGAGCCGCAGTGTAGGCGATCCGGTCGTTGCCGGAAAAGGAAAACCGCGCTCGACCGGCGCGGTTTCAACCTTCGGCCCGCGGACGGGCCGGAACAATCGGATGGCTCAGCCCTGGCGCGTCTTGAACCGCGGCTGCGTCTTGTTGATCACGAACACGCGACCCTTGCGCCGGACGATCTTGCAGTTCTTGTCGCGGGCCTTGGCCGCCCGGAGAGAGTTCTTGATTTTCATGGCACAAAATCCTCGGCAATGGGTCGCGGAACTCCTGCCCGTCGCGACCGCGGGCGGAAAATACGGGCTCGCCCCCCGCTTGTCAACGCTGCTTGACCAAAAAGCGGCTTGCGCACGCCTCGATGCCCAGCGCCGTCTTGCAGAACACCGGCTTGCCCGTTTCGGGTTTCCACACGTCCGAAGCGGCGAAGCGGGGGTACGCCGCGACGCTGGTCAGGAGTCGCCTCGCCAAGCCGGCCGGACCGAAGACGGCGACTCGGACGCCGCCCGATTCCTCTGTCGGCGCGCCAGAATCCCGGGTTAAGCTGCTCGGTGTCCGGCGTTTCAGCCGCCCGCCTGCAAATCGGAGGAAAAAACCCATGTTGCTCGACGTTCGCACCTATACCTGCCGGCCCGGCACCCTCAAGTCCCACCTCGCACTCTACGCCAAACTGGGCAAGGGGCCGCAGACCCGTCATCTGGGTCAGCCGTTGGCCTTCCTGACCACAGAAACCGGCGATCCCAACCAGTACATCCACATCTGGCTTTACGAGAACGCCACCGACCGCGAGACCCGGCGCGCCGCCATGGCCGCGGATCCCGAATGGCAGGCCTATCTGGCGGAAAGCCGCACCTTGGGCGCCCTGATCAAGCAGCGCAACAGGCTGATGCAGCCGGTCGACTTCTTTCCCGAACCGCGCCGCTGACGGACCCATTCACCAGTGCGCCGCCACCATCAGGGGCGCACACGGGCGGGGTTGCCGAACGCCCTGGCACCCGCCGGCACGTTTCGGGTGACCACGCTTCCCGCCCCGATCACTGCGTCGTCGCCGATGGTGACGCCCGGCAAAAGGATCGCGCCGCCGCCGATCCACACGTTGCGGCCGATTCGGACCGGACGGCCGAATTCCAGGCCGGAAGCCCGCCCCGCCGCGTCGCGCGGGTGATCCGCCGCCAGGATCTGCACCCCCGGCCCGATCTGGGTTCCGTCACCGATAGAAACCTCGACGACGTCAAGGATCACGCAGTTGAAGTTCAGGAACACGCCGTCGCCGAGACTGATGTTG
Source organism: Rhodospirillales bacterium (assembly GCA_034003665.1). Taxonomy (GTDB): domain Bacteria; phylum Pseudomonadota; class Alphaproteobacteria; order Rhodospirillales; family Shumkoniaceae; genus Shumkonia. The sequence continues at coordinate 13,077 of JAVEYE010000069.1, forward strand.
AACCCGTAGTCGCAGTGGAAGGGCGGCCGAATCGCCGCGGCATTGCCGACCGAGGCCAAGCGTTCCACCAGCAGCTCGCGCCGCTGGGCGGTCGGCATGTCGAGCGCGGCGTTGTAGCGGGCCAACCATTCGCGAGTCGAGGCAAGCGCCGCCTGGATCTCCGCCTCGGCGGGATCATACAGATCTCCCGCCAGCATTTTGGCCATTTCCGTCCTTTTCACGCATTCCTCCTTCGCGTCCGCGAACATCCCCGACCGTGATGGCGCCGGGACATCCGGAGTCTATGCGTCCTCTGGCCGTTTCCGCATCAGTAGGTGCAGCGGGGGTGCGGCTCCGGGGCTGAGGG
>JAVEYE010000070.1:0-13417 GCA_034003665.1 Rhodospirillales bacterium
GGCGGCATCGAGGCGCTGAAGGGTGAGCATCCGCTCGATTTGCTCCCGCTGCTCCTGCTCGGCGTTCTGGCCGCCCTGACGGTCGCATACCATCAGGATTGCCAGGCCGTTCTCATTGCGCACCGGGCCGCTCGGGCGCCCAATGTCGAGGCCGTTGATGGCGTTTCGGACCGCGGGCGGCAGAGAACTTGTCTTCAACCGGCCAAGGCTTCCCGACATTGGCGTGGCGAGTTCCTTGGCGAGGCTCTCCATGTCGGCGCAGTTTGTCGCCCTTGCCGCGAATGCTTGAGCCCTGGACGCCGCATCGTTGACCTGGGCCGTCGGCGCATCGGCCGCAAGCGGGAAGAACAACTGCTGTAACTGCACTTCGACGTCTCCGGCGGGCAAGCCGGCCGCAAGCCGGCGATCCCGCAGCAGAACGATCTGGAAGCCGCTGAGCGTGCGAATCGGTCCGACGATTTGGCCCGGCTGCATCCGAGAGATCCGATCGGCCAGATCGTCCCCCAGTTCCTCGGCCCGGATCCAGCCTAGGCTTCCACCTTCCGCCGCCGAGGGCGCCTGGGAGAAGTTTCTTGCCACGGCGGCGAAATTGGCCCCCGGCTGTTGGAGTTGTTGCATGATCCGCTGCGCGGCCTGGCTGATTTGCGCTTCGTTTTCGGTTTCGTCGACGCGCAGAAAAATTTCCGCCAGCAGATATTCGGGTTTGCCTGCGCTTGCCTTGATGCGCGCCAGCGTCTCGCTGACTTCCTCGGGCGAAATCTGGATCTGAGGTCGGATCCGGCGGTTGACGACCTTGCTCCAGGCGATCTGCGGCTCGACCTGGGCCACCATGGTCAGCCTATTGATTCCGTGGGTGTCGAGGAACGCCTCCAAGCCGCCGCGCGGCATGCCGTTCTGGCGCTCGATGTTGGCCATGGCCTGGGCGATGTCGGCGTCGTTGACGGCGATGTTCAGCCGTTTCGCCTCCTGCAGTTGGAGGACCTCGTCGATCATCCGGCGCAGAACCTCGGGCGCCAGACGGCGGCGGACTTCGGGGGTGTCCCTGGTGTCGGCCCCGGCGATGAGCAAAGACAGCCGGGACTGAAGGTCGAACAGGGAAATGACCTCGTCGTTGACGACGGCGGCGATCTTTTGCGTTTCCTGCGCAAGCGCGGAATTGCCGATCGCAGCCAAAACCCACACCAGGAGGATCAGAAGAAGCTTTCTCATCATACGCTGACTGACACCCGATCCGATTTGGCCAACTGGGAAAAGCCCATCATATGCCGTCCCGCCCTCTTCCGGCAACTCGCGGGACCCGCCCGTCTTGGTCAGAAGGCGCTTGTGGTGAACTCGCCGAGAGTCTTGAACATGACGCGGAACATGATGCTGTCACTCGGCACCAGATCCCGATCCTCGTAGAAGGTTCGCGATAGCTTGGTGTCGAAAACCAGGCACTCGTCTTCGTAAATGAGGCTCAGGTCGTAAGAGCGGCTCTCATTGGCCTCGGCGTCATAGATGATCGACGTCTGCGCCCGCCAGTGGCGACTGAGCTGCGCATGGATTGCCGAGCGGACCTCTTCGCGGGACGTGGTGAATTCGCTGTCCTGTTGACGATCGAGGAAGATGTAACCGGTGCTCAGGCGCAGGGCTCGTGGTCCCATCGAGATCAAGGCCTCATTTCGCCTGGGCGTGAAGTCCTCCTTGTCCAAGCGGGTCCTGTAGGTGAGGTCAAGAAATCGGTTCGGCGACACCTGGGCACGGGCGACGACATCGGAGAGATGGTCTTCCAGACCGGATCCCTCGGCGAACGTGTCGTCCTCCTTGAGGCGATAGCTTTGGCCGACCAGGAACGAAGAATGGCCGCCGCCCGCCCCATAGGCGGCCCAGCGCACTCCGTAGTTCACACGCGGCCCGCCCTCGACGCGATCCAACCCCGAGAAGCGGCTTGAACTGAACAGGTTGGTGTCGTCGAATTCGACCTCCTGGCTGTCCTCGTTGGGGATGGTATTGGGGTTCCCCCCGTACGGACTGACGATCACCGACGTGATCGGCTCGAATAGTTGCAGGATGCTGCCCTCCGATTTGACGAAGGGGTAGCGCCAGTTGAGAGCGATTTCGGGGACGAGTCGTTCAGAAACACCGTTGTAGTTTGGCGCCTCGTCGGGACGCACCAGGTCGTTGACCTGGTAAATGTCGCCGCGCAACGATGTGGACAGGGTGTAGACGTCGCCGATCGGCCCGACGTAGGGAATGTCGTAGCCGGCATCGACCGAGAGCCGGCGGGTGTCCGTTCCGTCGGTTCTTCCCAACGAGAGGAAATTGACGTCCATGCGGGTTCGCCCGCCGAACTTGCCCGGTTCGCCGACATGGCGATAGTCGAGCATCGGCAAGACGTACGGCGTGGTTCCGGGATCGTCCGCGACCTGTAGTCCCTGGAATGCGTAGGCGTTGGCCGAGAAGTAGTTTCGCTTGCGAAACCCCTCGGTGTAGAGGCGGCTGGTCAGGCTTTGGGGAGACTCGAAGCCGTAGCGGCGCAGATACGTGTCGTCACTTGCCCGCTGCACGTCGAAACCCCACCGCCAAGTGTTGTCGATGTTGAATCTGCCTTCGGTGTCGACATGCCCGCGGGTATCGCTTTCGGAGTCCTGGGTGATGCTTGCGGCGAGGTCGACCCTTCCTTTCTGAAAATGGCGACGATAGTCGCCGACGAGAGCGGGGCCTTCGTCCGACGTCATGATCGGCGTCAGCGTCAGATCTTGTGACGGACTGATGTTGAAGAAATAGGGGACCTTGGCAACGAAACCGAGGTCCGACGAGGACCCTAGGCTCGGAGGGAGGAGACCGCTACGCTTCTTGACTGTCGGGTCTGGATGGGAAAAGTAGGGCGTGTAGGCGACCGGTACGCCTTTGATCTCCAGCCAGGCATCCTCGTAGCTGACGTCATGGGTTTCGTTGCTTTGCGTCAGCTTGACCGCCTTGACCTGCCACAGGGGGGGACGTGTGGGGTCATCGGCGCACAGATTGCAGGCAGAATAGACGCCTTTGCTCATTTCATGGATGGTGCCATCCATTCGCCTTCCGCCGTTGGCGGCGATGCGGGCGCCGTCGCTCAGGACGATGCGGATGTCACGGACGATCCCATCCTTCATGTCGCCGGTTAGTTCCACGTGCTCGGCGAAGAAGACGTTGCCGTCGGGATCGAGAAGGCTGACGTTGCCTGTCGCCGTAAGAACGTCGTCGCGCTGGTTGTAGCTGAGGTGGTCGGCGAGCAGGACCTGGTCGTTGCGCGAAACCTCGACATGGCCGCTTGCGGTCACCACGCCCAACTGCCGATCGTGGCTCATGGTGTCGGCCCTGAGCAGAACCGCCGGTTCATCCGCCTCGCCCGCCTGGGCATGCGCCGATCCCGGCAGCAGCAAGGCTGCGGCAACAATCCCGGCGGCGGCCAGGAAACTGGGAAGCGACCTTGCCATCATCGGTCAACCATCTTCGAGATGAAGTAACATGGCAAGGCCCAGCAGAGTGGCAATGCTGGCGGGAGCCCATGCCGCCAGAGCGACTGGGATGCTGTTCGACAGGCCGAGCGCGAAAACAATGTCCTGAAAGAAATACACGACGAACCCCGTCAGGATGCCGCCGGCCACGACAAAGGTGTTTCCGCCACGCCGGGAGTGGCGCAGGGTGAAGGTGGCGGCGATGAGAATCATCGCGCAGATCATGAGCGGCGCCGCCATCAAAGAGTTCCAGTACAAGCGATGGCGAACGGCGGAAAACCCCGATTTTTCAAGTGTTTCGATGAATTCCGGCAGCGCCCAGAACGACATGGTTTCGGGGGTGGCGAAGCTGTCCTGGATCTTGTCGAGCGTCAGGTCCGTTGCCAGCCAGTATTCCTTGTCGAACTGGGTGGGTTGTTCGGGTGTGGAAACGCGAGCGTTCCTCATGTGCCAGAAACCGTCCTCAAGACGGGCGGAGTCGGCGTCGATGCGCCCCAGAAACTTACTGTCGCCCTCATAGATGAAGACGAGGACGTTCTTCAGTTCGACCAGGGTGCGTTCCTGGAAGACGTGGGTGGCGAAGATGACGGACTGGCCGGCCTGGTTGGCCTGGCGCAACCATATGCCGCTCTTGGACAGGGCGAGGAAACTGATCTCACCCTTGAACTCGATCGATTCCAGGCGCTCGTAGCGGGTTAGCATCACGGCGGCCAGCGGATTCAGCGTGGTCACCTTCAGCACGCCCAGCAGAAGCGCGATCGCCACGACCGGAAAAAGAAACTGCCATGCGGACACCCCGGCAGCTCGGGTCACCACCAGTTCGTGGTACCGGGTCAGCCGCCAGAACACGGCCATCGCCCCGAACAAGGCGGCGAATGGAAACAACTGCTGGCCCATGTGGGGAAGTTTCAGCAGGGCCATTTCCAGAACCAAACCGAACGTGACATTAGGTTTCGACGACGCCCGCCGCATCAATTCGATGATGTCGAACATCAGGATGATCATCAGGAAGATGCCGAACAGCATCAGGAAGCCGGCCAAGAAGTTGCGGCCGATGTAGAAAGAGAGAGTCGGGGAAAGGCGAATTGCCAAGGTCAGCCCCCGCCTACGACGTTGCTACGGCCGGCCGGGTCCGGCGGCGGCGCCAATCCCAGTCTCGGGCGCGCAGCATCGCCGCATAACCGACGACAGAGGGAAGGATGGCCGACACGTAGAGGACGGGAATCCACGACAGGTTCCGGGCGCTGTAATATTGGATGGCGAGAACGCTGGCCTGGATGGCGATCAACAGCGAAATGGCCAGGATCACCCGGTGGCTCTGGGATCTTCGGCTGAACGTTCCGGACAGCATGCAGGCCAGGGCGACAATATTGAACCCCATGGCAAGCAGGGGCGACGACAGTCTTTTGTGCGCCTCGACGGTGAATTTTCCGTAGTCCCTCTCGACGACGCTCGGGTCGTCGGCCACGTTCAAGAGCTCGTCGAGGGTGCGTTCACTGGCTTCCCGGTATCTGACCTCGGGGTTTTCCAGGACATCTTCAAGGTCGAAGGCCGAGCGATCGAAGTAAAGAAGCGACAGGCGGCCGGTTTCCCTTTCCATTTCCTGACGATTGCCCTCGAAGAGGACCAGACGGGCCCCGGCGCCGCTTTCAACCAGGGCGCCGCGTTCAGCCATATAGGTGGTCGGCTTTTCCTTGTTGCGGTTGTCGTGCACCAGAAGGCCACGCAATTGGCCGTCCTTGCTGCGCTCGCGGACATAGACGGTGATGTCGGCGCTGAGCGCGTTGAATGCCCCCTCCTGGAGAACGACGTGGGCGAAGCTGTGGCGAAAGGCCCACTGCATTTCGCGGAACTTGCGCCACGACTCCGGCATGACGAAAAGATTGAGTGCATAGATGAGGACGACGACGATCAAACCAAGCAGGATGGCCGGCTTGGCCAGGGCCCATTGGCTCAGTCCCGCTCCCCGCATGATGATCAGTTCGCGGTCGGTGCTCATCTTGCTGTAGATGAACACAACGACGGTGAATAGGGCGATCGGCAGCACGATCGGAAGGAAATTGGGCAGCATGAGCATGGTCATGTAGAGAAATGTGCCGACCGTCAAACCACGGTTGACGATCATTTCGACGAAACGCAACGACTGCATCAACCAGATGACGCACGTCAGGCCGGCCGTTACCATGACCATTCCGACAACAAGTTGTCGGAACACGTAGAGGCCCATTCTGTTCATGATGCCGAATCCAGGCTCCACAGCATGCGCCAAATTGTGGGAAAAACGCCCGGCAATCAAGGAATAACCGTAAAAAGATCGCGGCCAGAGTCTGCCGGCGGCTGAAGGAGCATTTGCCGACGCCCGCTCTTTGAACTGTTACAAAATGAAACAAAAAACATCGAATTTGACATACTCGCGAAACGAATGGGCTGTAGTGTATGCATCGTGGTTCGTTGCACGGGTGCTGATCACCTGGTCTTCCAACCGACCAAGGATCGGCGAAAAACACGGTGGCTGTCCGCCCCTCCCAGTCTCCCCCTCCCCCTCAAGGCCGGACAGCCATCGTTTCCCTCTCGAACGATGAAGCCTCCCTGTTAAACTAGCCGGGTCCCAAAAAGGCCCGGCAATTCTTTTGGGGTGGGACGATGCCCCGGCCGCCTATCCGTTGTCCTGCGGGGGAATGACCTTTCCCGGGTTCATGATGTTCGTCGGGTCGAAGGCGGCCTTGATCCTGCGCATCATGGCGATTTCAGGTTCCGGCTTGAACTCGCGCAACTGGGCTGTCTTCAGGCGGCCGATCCCGTGTTCGGCGCTGATGCTGCCGCCGAGGTCGGCGACGATGGCGTTGACGATCCGGTTGATCGGCTGCCAGCGTTCGAGGAAGGCCTTCTTGTCGGCGCCGATGGGCTGGCTCAGGTTGAAATGAATGTTGCCGTCGCCGACGTGCCCGAAGGCGCAGACGCGAACGCCCGGAATTTCGAGTTCCATTCTCGGAATTGCCCGGTCCATGAAGTCGGCGATGCGCGACACCGGCACCGAGATGTCATGCTTGATGCTGCCGCCCTCGTGCTTCTGGGCCTCCGGGATTGCCTCGCGGATGGCCCACAGCGCGTCGGCCTGCGACAAGCTGGTCGCCACCACGGCGTCGGCGATGAGACCGCTCTCCAGGGCCTGGGCGAGTTCGTTCTGCAGGACGTCGCGCAACGGGTCGCCTGGACGCGGGCTGGTCAACTCGATCAGCGCATAGTGGCGGTGCGGCTCGGCGAAGGGGTCGGTCACGCCCGGCGTGTGGCGGCAGCTGAACTCGACCGCGATGCGCGGCATCATCTCGAAGCCGGTCAGGGTGTCGCCGGCGGCATCGCGGATCTTGGCGAAAAGGTCGAGCACGTTCTGGACGCTGGTCGTGCCCGCCAGCGCCGTCTCCCTCACCTTGGGGTGCGGATAGAGCTTGAGCACAGCTGCCGTGATGATGCCCAGCGTTCCCTCGGCGCCGATGAACAGGTGCTTAAGGTCGTAGCCGGTATTGTCCTTTCGCAGGCCGCGCAGGCCGTTCCAAATTTGGCCGTCCGGCAATACCACCTCGAGACCCATGACCTGTTCGCGCGCATTGCCGTAGCGAAGGACCGCAATGCCGCCGGCGTTGGTCGAGAGGTTGCCGCCGATCTGGCAACTGCCTTCCGAGGCCATGCTCAGGGGAAACAGGCAGCCTATGGTTTCGGCGGCCCGCTGAATGTCCGCCAGGATACAGCCGGCCTCCACCGTCATGGTGTGGTTCAGGGGATCAATCGTCCGGATGCGGTTCATGCGGCCGACGCTCAAGATGATGCCGCCTTCCGGAACGCTGCCGCCGACGTGGCCGGTGTTGCCGCCCTGCGGGGTGATCGGCAGACCGCCGGCGGCGCACAACCGGACCACCTCGGCGGTCTGGGCGGTTGAGGCCGGCCGCACGACGGCGGCGCAATGGCCGCGAAACAGGCCGCGGCTTTCCTTCAGATACGATTCCATCGCCGCCGCCTCGTCGATCCACCCTTTCGGCCCGACGGCGGTGCGAATGGCGGCCAGGGCTTGGCCCGTCGTCATCATGGCGCCGATATCCCGTTCCCTTCGTCCGCTCCCTGCGGGGCGGCGGCCCGCCACAGGCGGTCGTTGATGGCGCGCCCCAGGCCGGTCTGCGGGATGGGCGAAACGGCGATGGCGGTGAAATCGCCGCGGTCGAGTTCCCGCATCATCGCGAAGAAGTTGGCGGCGGCCTCCTCAAGCCTGCCCCGTGGGCTCAGGTTGAGGGTGGCGCCGGCGGCGTCGGGGCCGAAACCAAGCAGCGCCTCGTTGGGGCCTGCCTCCGTTGCGTTCAGGCGGACCGGCCGACCGGGCGCGTAATGGCGGCTGAGCATGCCCGGCGATTTCGGCCTGCCGCCGGTCGGGGCGGCGAGGGGGCCAACGACGTCCTCGATGTCCTCGACCGGAAGGCCGCCGAGCCGCAGCAGCGTGGGCGATTCCGTGCTGAGATCGACAACAGTGGATTCGAGGCCGAGTTGGCAGGGACCGTCGTCCAGGATCAGGTCGATCCGCCCGTCAAGGTCGGCCGCGACATGGGATGCCGTGGTCGGACTGACCGAGAACGAACGATTGGCGCTGGGCGCGGCGACGGGAAGGCCGGCTTGGGCCAGAAACGCCCGCGCGACCGGGCGGCTGGGAACCCGAACGGCCACGGTCGCCAGCCCCGCGCTGACCAGGAGCGAGATGCCGTTGTCGTCTCGCCTGGGCAGCACCAGGGTCAGGGGGCCCGGCCAAAAGGCCTCGGCCAGACGCCCGGCGCGCGCATCGAAGGCAACGACAGCCGCCGCGGCGCCGGCATCGGCGAAATGGACGATGAGTGGATTGAAACGAGGGCGGTCCTTGGCCGCGAAGATGGCGGCCACCGCATGGTCGCTGGTGGCGTCCGCTCCCAGGCCGTAGACCGTTTCGGTTGGAAAGGCGACGAGACGGCCTTGCCGAAGTGCAACCGCGGCTTCGCGGATGGCCTCGGGGGAAGCCTTCAGGATCGGTGTGTGGCGGTGGGTCAACGTGAATTCCGGATCGTCGCGTATGGATGTGGACAATGGGCAGAGCATACACACAACAAAGAGCCGTCGGCCATAACCAACGGCTCTTTTTACTCTCGTAGACTGTCTGCGGTCAGCCTAGACCACCCGCGGTAATGATCCGGCTCGGCAGTCACCGCATCGAGTGCGGCGGCTATCATGGTACCCTCTTCGGATACCATGATTAGTATGCGCTTAATGGTCATGAAGGTCAAGGTCGACGGCCGAATCGAGGATGCCGTGGAGGGCCAGTCCGCGGAAACTCGGACGGTCCGCGAACCGTCTCTGAACGGCGTCGGCGGCAGCGGCGAACGCCAAGGTGTTGCCCTGGAACGAGATGACGTCGCCGGAGAGCCGTCCCTCGACGGCCAGCCCGAAGGCGGGGCCCAGCGGATTCGCCGCGGGACGGTCCAGCAGCACCAGAACCTGGCGACCGCCAAGGGGCATTTTCCACAACGTTCCGGTCGCCGCCGGTTGAAAGATCAGGCGGTCCTCGTCCGGTATCAGGCCGTTCTCCAGCGCCACGCGGACCGGCACGCCGTTCTCCTCGCCCCAGGCGAGAGCCGGCTCGGCGATGGCGGCGGCCTTGGCGGCCTCGCCGCGATAGGCCATGACGGCGATGCCAGCCAGGCTCGCCGCGGCGGTGTCGAGCGCCCATTCGCGATGCGGCGGGTGGGCGAACCAGAAGGGGACGGCCGCCGTGACAGGCAGGTGGGTGGCCGTCGCCACTGCGGTGATGGTCGCCGCCCAAGCGCGGTCGAAGGATTCGGTCGCCTGGCCATAGCCGGGCATCACGTAGGGCTCGATGTCAAGTTGCAGTCCGCTGATCCGACTTTCCGGGGCCTCCCCGGCGTTGAACCTTTCGTAGGCCTGAGCGCGGGCGGAGAAGCGGTCCCGCTCGGCCGACAGGATCGCCCGCGGATCGCCGTCCACCGCCCACACCTGGATGCCGCGACGGCTCGCCTTGGCGATGAAGGTGGCCAGCGCCTTGGCGTCCGCGACCCCGTCGTGCTTGACCGGCACGCTGACATAGAGGGTATCCACCCCCAAGGCCAGCGCTTCGGCGATCAGTGCGTCAGGGGACGCGCGCCACAGGTCCGGTGCCCAGGCCCAGCCCGAGGCGCCCGGACCGATGGCGATGATCTCGAAGGCGCCCTGGCCCCGACAGGACACCGTAAGGTGGGATGCCCCGGCGTCGGTCAGCACGGTTCTGACCGCCTCCGAGGCGGGCAGCACGGTCAGCGGCACCGAGTCGGCGCCTTCATCGCTCAGGCCGATGTCGAGGGGCACGCTTGAGCGGTAGGAAATGCGCAAATGCCGAGCCGCCGTGGCGGCGATGGGCAGCCTTACCAACAGGCCGGCCGGTTTGCGACCGGGCTGACACGTGGCGTTGAGGCCTTCTCGCTCATCGACGATCTCCACCCTTTCCTCGACGCCGAATGGGCGGGCCTGCCAATACGGCACATCGGAGGAAACAAAGGGAGGGCCGCCCGGCACGGTGGTATCGACCGCTTCGATGGAGCGGATGGCAACAGGTTTTTGGCGGAAATCGCCGACCAGGATCAGCGGTTGGGCCGCCGTCAGGAAGACCGGGGCGGGGCCGATCCACAGGATGTCGTTGCGCTCCGCCGGCACCTTCGCCTCCAGGCAGCCGGCCGCTGTCTGGCCGACGAGGAGAGTCTCAAAGGAGCCGTCGACGGCTACCGAGGCTTGCCCGCCCGCGATCTTTCCTGGGCACAGGGCGATCATCGTTTCGGCTGCCGTCAAAGACACGGGCGTCAGCGCCAGCAGGGCGGTGGCGATCATCAGGGGCCGACAATCGGGACGCACATTTCCCTCCAAACTGTGGGCGCCGGCCAACGGTGCCGCAGCCGTGCGCTTGGCCGGGAAGGATGGGGGGCCTGAGCGTACGCGGTCACGGATCACCTTCCTTCCCGACGCTCCCGCGTTCACGGAAATGCCCGCGGGAGGGGCGCATCAGGCTTGGGAAAGCGGCCCGCTGGCCACGAAATGCGGGTTCTCGAAGCCGGGCTTGCCGTAAAGAAGCTCGCCGCCGTCCAGCCTGTGTACGACGCCGCCGGCGAAACGCAGGATGGCGTGGCCGGCGGCCGTGTCCCACTCCATCGTGCGGCCCATGCGCGGATAGAGGTCGGCCTCGCCGGCGGCGACCCGGCAGAATTTGAGCGAACTGCCCACGCTGATTTCGTGCGCTACGGTGAACCGTTTGAGATACTCGTCGGTCTCGGGCGTGCGGTGCGAGCGGCTGACGATGGCGACCACGCCGTCCTTCGGCTGTGGTCGGCAGAAGATCTGGCGTGGCTTGCCGTTTCCTGAATTGGTGAAAGCGCCATGTCGGCTACCCCAAAACGATTCATCGGTGGCCGGTACATGGATGACCCCTAAGACCGGCCGTCCCGCGTCGATCAGCGCAATATTGACGGTGAAATCCTTGCCCTTCCTGACGAATTCCTTGGTGCCGTCCAGCGGGTCAATCAGCCAGAAGGGCTGCCCCTTGACCTCGGGCGCGCCGCCCTCGGCCGTCGCCTCCTCGCCGACGATCAGGATGTGATCGTTGATCTCCCGGCGGATGCCTTCGGTGATCAGGAACTCGGCTCGGCGGTCGGCCTCGGTCACCGGCGAGTGATCGTCCTTGGCTTCCACTTTGAAATCGCTGTTGTAGACGGCCATGATCTCGGCCGCGGCCAGCTTGGCGAGGTCGCGGACTTGGTCGATGAGGCGCAGTCCGATGTCAAGCGTCACGGGGTGAGTCCTTGCTGGACGTGGCGGGACAGGTGGCGAAAATTGCCCGTCGCAGCCTTCCTGTCAAGGCGCCGCGCCCGGACACGCGACGACGATCCGTCAGCCTGCCCACCTTTGCGACCAGATGGCCGAGGGGGCGGGAAGCCCCTCGTTGGAAATCTCCTCGGCGATGAAGCGCCACGCCTTGAAGCCGTCCGACCAATGTTCCGCCTTGAGGCCGGCCTTGATCTTCAGGTGGCCGAGGAAGGTCTTGGGATCGGGGAGCGTTTCCCACACGGCCGGCAGGAACAATGCCTTGCGCCCGGCATCCTCGATGATCAGGCCGTCGACGCGGGGCCGGAGCCGACCAAGCAGGTCGGCCTCGCTGGTGAATGGCATGGGCGAGGGGGCACTGAGCACCGAAACCGATAGCGACAGCCCGCCGATCTCGGCGGCGGTCAGTTTCGTGAAACGAGGGTCGCGGAAGGCGGCGGCAAAGGCATGTTCGGCGACGTCGAGGGCAAGCGGCCGATAGGCACTTGAGGTTCCGATGCAGCCGCGCAGTTTGCCCTGCCGCTTGAGGGTCACGAACGAGGCGCCGGGCTTGCTGAGGTCCGGTGCGTAGTCAGCCAGACAAATCGACAGGGGCCGCCCATGGGCAAGGCCGTGTTCCACCGACGCAGCGCCCAGGTGCAGCAACGTCTCGCCATGACGCGCGAGCAGGGTCCGTGTCCGATCCGCGAAGGCGTCGGCCTCCGCCTTTGCTCCGGCGGCGGGCGTGTCGGACGCGGCCGTGTGGCTCGGCGGTTCCAGGAAAATCCAGCTGCCGTACCCGACCACGCGGTCGCGCGGTCCGGCGGTATCGCCGGAATTGCGCAGATCGACCGAAACAGCCGAAAGTTTGCGCCGACGGGCGAGTTGCAGAAGGCCGCTGACCGGAATGCGCCCGCAGGCCTGATCCTGACCGATGGCCCCGGGGTCCAGGCTTTCGATGGCGCGGCAGGTCAACTGATCCAGTTTCCGGGCCGTTTCGTAGTCCCGATAGTGACTGAGGTCGGAGCTGACGACGATTAGGGTTTCGGGGCCGCCCCATACGGCATCCAACACTTCCGCGACCTCGTCGGCGGTGGCGTCCCCGACCACCAGGGGCACCAAGACAAAATCACCGAGGATGACCTGAAGGAAGGGCAGGTGGACTTCCAGGCTGTGCTCCTGGAAATGCGTTTCATCGACCACATGCACCTGCGGCAGGACCAAAAGGCGCTGGGTCGCTTCGCCATCCACGCGGACCTTGCCCAAGGGGGTGGCGAAGGCCGCGGCGCTGCTCAGCGCCAGTCCGCGCACGGCCACCCGGTGGCAGGGGCCGAGCAGGACCACGCGGCGGATGCGCCCGGCCGCTGCGCGGATTCGGGCATAGGCGGTGGCCGCCACCGGCCCGGAATAGATGTAGCCGGCATGCGGCGCGATGATCGCCTTGGGCGCGGGGCCATCCGGCGGGGTCGCCTGGGAAAGATAGCGTTTGACGGCGGCGGTCAATTCCTGCGCTGTCCCCGGGTAGAATTGCCCGGCCACCGCTGCCTGTCTGATCGAGGTCATGGTCGTGTTCCCGCGAATGCCGTTGAAGGGATGAACGCCGCTCGGTCATGCCCGCGCATGTCCAGTATAGTATAATCTGGAGGGTGGGGCGCCAGGATTGACGCTTCGCGAAGATGTGATTAGCTAAGGGTTGGAATGCAATTCATTCCATGACCCGGATGTGCCGGTAGCGATGCTCCCGAAGACTCGGGCAACCTTGAGGCCGGTGCCGGCTGCTCTGCCGGCGAAGGCATGAGCATGAGCGAGATCGACCAGGGTTCCACTCCGTCCGATTGCTTTCCGGGCCGCTATTGGCACGCGCTGGAAGACGGCCGCGTGCAGTGCGACCTGTGCCCGCGTCTGTGCAAGCTTCACGAGGGGCAGCGCGGCCTCTGCTTCGTGCGCGCCCGCCACGGCGACCGAATCGTGCTGACCACCTATGGGCGCTCGAGCGGCTTTTGCATCGACCCCATCGAAAAGAAGCCGTTGAACCACTTTCTGCCTGGCACACCGGTGCTGTCCTTCGGGACGGCGGGGTGCAACCTGAC
>JAVEYE010000071.1:0-13339 GCA_034003665.1 Rhodospirillales bacterium
GTGTCCGGACCGACCGGGTGGCACAGGAAATAGCCCTGGATTTCCGCCGCGCCGCGCCGTTGTGCCTCGGCCATCTGATCGTGCGTTTCCACCGATTCCACGGTCACCTCGGCGCCGAGGCCGCGGGCCAGTTCGACCAGCGGGCCGAGCAGGGTCTCGCCCTCGTCCGCCTCGTCCAGACGATCGAGGAACGAGCGGTCGACCTTGAGCCGGCTGACCGGATGGCGCTTCAACGCCTCGATCGAGGAGACCCCGCTGCCGAAGTTGTCGAGCGTGATGCCCACGCCGATCTCGCGCAGTCGGTCCAGGCCCTGGGGGTTTTTCCGGACGGCCCGCAGGAAGGCTTCCTCCGAGAATTCGAGTGCCAGCAGCGACGTTTCGATCCCGATTTCGTCCAGGATCTTGACGACTTCGGCGACAAGGTCGCGGTGGTTCAGTTCGGCCGCCGACAGGTTGATCGACAGGCGCGGAACCGGCAGGCCGATGTCGCGCCAGGCCTTGAGCTGCACGCATGCTTCGCGCATGACCCAGCGCCCGAGACGCAGGATCAGATCGGTCCGCTCGACGGCGGGAATGAAGTCCCGGGCCGGCAGACGGCCCCGCTCGGGATTGTTCCAGCGAACCAGGACCTCGACACTGGTGATCTCGCCCGTGGCGGTATCCACGGCGGGCTGGTACTCGAGGCCGAGTTCGCCGGCGTCGAGGGCGCGGCGCAGATCCTTTTCGAGGGCTTTGCGCGACTGGATCATCGCGTCCATCTCGGGCACGTAGAACTGGTAGGTGTTCCGGCCCTTGGCCTTGGCCCGGTAAAGCGCGCGGTCGGCATTGCGCAGCAGCACATCGACCCCGGCGCCATCGGCCGGGAACGTGGTGATACCCAGGCTGGCGCTGGTGATGACGCGCTCGCCATCCAGATCGAACGGAGTGTTCAGCGCCGACACGATGGCTTCGCCGACGGTGGCGGCGCCGGCGGGATCGGCGAGATTGGTGACGAGAACGGCGAATTCGTCGCCGCCGAGGCGGGTCACCGTGTCGGTTTCGCGCACGCTTTCGCGGATTCGCTTGGCCGCCGCCGCCAGAAGACGGTCACCGACCTGGTGGCCGAGCGAATCGTTGACTTCTTTGAAGCGGTCGAGGTCGAGCATCATCAACGCCAGCACCATGCCGGTCCGGCGGGTCTGGGTGATCGCCTGGGTGGCCCGCTCCTCGAAGAGCGTCCGGTTGGGAAGTCCGGTCAGGCTGTCGAAATGCGCCAGGAAGCGGGTATGGGCATCCTCGCGTTTGCGCAGCGAGACGTCGCGCGCGACCAGGATGAACACGTCGGCGTCGGCCACCGTCGTCCGGCTGACGCTGATTTCCAGGTGAAGGGCCTCTTCGTCACGGGTGCGGCCCATGCATTCGTGGTTTTTGCCGTCGGCGGCCAGCTTGTCCCACAGCGAGTCCATCTTGGCGTGATCGCGCGATTCCGTGCGCCGTTCGCCCTGCAGCAGGGTTTCTATGGGGTGGCCGATGATCTCGGCGGCGCCATAGCCGAACATCTTCTCGGCGGCCGGATTGAACGTGGCGATGTTTCCATCCTCGCCGAACGTCAAAATGGCGTCGAGCGAACCATCAATGATGGCGCGCGCGAGATCGGGATGACTCGCCGTGTGGATGTTCGGCGCCGAAGTCATGCCGCCAGCCATACCCCCAAGCCCGGTTCGGAAAAACGTCGAAGCCGCGAGTAAAAGCAGTCCGCCGATGTTTCAACGAGTCGGACGACCAACTATCCCATACATGGCGATACGCCGTTTGCCAACAGCGGTTCGCGAAACCCAATGTTGCGGACACCCCTCCGAGCGTGCCGCACCACGTGCACCCTAATCCTGCCGCCGAAACTTTTTCTCCCTCCGTGCGGACCCGGCGTGGTCCCGGTAACAAAAATATTGGGTTATTCGCCCGTTTTCAATGAAATCGCGTCGCCCCGAAAGCTATACCTCTTATGGGGGAGCATCCGGCACGCCGATCCGCGGTTTATGAGGCCTTGACGGCGCGGGCGGCCGGTGGAGTAGAGTTCTCGGAATACAACGAATAGGGAGCGTCCCACGGGACGGATCGGTTCATGATCGGCCACCACACTGCCCTCATCTACGTCATGGTTCTCGCGTCGGCTGCCGACACGGACATTACCGACGCGGAAATGCGGCGGATCAGTCATATGATTTCCAATCTGCCGGTGTTTGCCGGATTCGAGATGGAGAATCTGCGCGAGACGGCGTCGGCGTGCATCGATCTCCTGCAGGACGAGGATGGCCTGGACAAGGCGTTCGATCGGATCGTGACGCTCCTTCCGAGAAAACTTCGGGAAACCGCGTACGCCCTTGCCTGTGACGTGGTCGCGGCCGACGGGGACGCTCGCCAGGAGGAACTGCGCTTCCTCGAAATGGCCCGGCATCGCCTTGAAATCGACCGCCTGATTGCCGCCGGCATCGAACGCGGGGCCCGCGCCCGTTTCGCCCGCCTGCAACCGGCCGATCTGGCAGGCGAATGACGGCGTCCGACGCCGATGGCGGCTAGGAACCGCCGCGTCTTCCGAAAAAGAAAGAGCCGCGTCCGAGGACGCGGCTCCTTTTTTTCGTCGGCTTGAAAGGGGATGGGCTTAGAAGCCGCCCATGCCGCCCATGCCGCCCATGCCGCCCATGTCGGGGGCGCCGCCCATGGGCTCCTTCTTCTCCGGCCGGTCGGCGACCATGGCTTCCGTGGTGATCAGCAGGCTGGCCACCGAAGCGGCACCCTGCAGAGCGGTACGGACGACCTTGGTCGGGTCGATGATGCCGGCTTCCACCAAGTTCCGGTACTGGCCGGACTGGGCGTCGAAGCCATAGGTGGTGTCCTTCTGGTCGAGCAGCTTGCCGGCGACCACCGCGCCATCGTGGCCGGCGTTCTCGGCAATCTGGCGCAGCGGGGCCTGCAGGGCGCGGCGCACGATGTCGATGCCGACCTGCTGGTCCGGATTGGCCCCCTTGGCCTTGTCGAGGACGCGAGAGGAGTAAAGCAGCGCGGTGCCGCCGCCGGGAACGATGCCTTCCTCGACCGCGGCGCGGGTGGCGTGCAGGGCGTCATCGACGCGGTCCTTGCGCTCCTTCACCTCGGTCTCGGTGGCCCCGCCGACGCGGATCACCGCAACGCCGCCGGCCAGCTTGGCCAGCCGCTCCATCAGCTTCTCCTTGTCGTACTCGGAGGTGCTGTCCTCGATCTGGGCGCGAATCTGGTTGCAGCGCCCCTCGATCTCCTTCTTGGCGCCCACGCCCTCGACGATGGTGGTGTCATCCTTGGTGATGATGACCCGCTTGGCGCGGCCCAGCATGTTGAGGTTGACGTTCTCGAGCTTGATGCCGAGGTCTTCGGAAATGACCTGGCCCGCCGTCAGGATGGCGAGATCTTCCATCATCGCCTTGCGGCGGTCGCCGAAGCCCGGGGCCTTGACCGCGGCCACCTTGAGGCCGCCGCGCAGCTTGTTGACCACCAGGGTGGCCAGGGCCTCGCCCTCGATGTCCTCGGCGATGATCAGCAGCGGACGGCTCGACTGAACCACGGCCTCCAGAACCGGCAGCAGCGGCTGCAGGCTGGACAGCTTCTTCTCGTGGATCAGGATGTAGGGGTTCTCCATCTCGCACGTCATCTTCTCGGCGTTCGTGATGAAGTAGGGCGAGGTGTAGCCGCGGTCGAACTGCATGCCCTCGACGACCTCGAGTTCGGAATGCAGGCTCTTGGCTTCCTCGACGGTGATGACGCCTTCGTTGCCGACCTTCTCCATCGCCTCGGCGATCATCTTGCCGATCTCGACTTCGCCATTGGCCGAAATGGTGCCGACCTGGGCGACTTCGCCGCTGGTCGAAACCTTGCTCGAGCGCTTCTTGAGGTCGGCCATGACGGCCTCGACCGCCGTGTCGATGCCGCGCTTGAGGTCCATCGGGTTCATGCCGGCGGCCACCGCCTTGGCGCCTTCGCGCACGATGGACTGGGCCAGAACCGTCGCCGTCGTGGTGCCGTCACCGGCCTCGTCCGAGGTCCGGCTGGCGACTTCGCGCACCATCTGGGCGCCCATGTTCTCGAACTTGTCGGCCAGCTCGATGTCCTTGGCGACCGTCACGCCGTCCTTGGTGATGCGCGGCGCGCCGAACGACTTCTCGAGCACCACGTTGCGGCCCTTCGGGCCCAACGTCACCTTGACGGCATTGGCCAGGACGTCGACCCCGGCCAACAGTTTGGCCCGGGCTTCGCCGCCGAATCTTACGTCTTTCGCAGCCATTGTATCTTGTCCCTTTCCGCGGAGCTACTTCTTGCTCTTCTCGATGATGCCGAGAAGGTCGGATTCCTTCATGATCAACAGGTCTTCCCCATCGATCTTCACCTCGGTGCCGGACCACTTTCCGAACAGCACGCGGTCGCCGGCCTTGACGTCGAGCGGCACTACCTTGCCGTCTTCGTTGCGGCTTCCGCTTCCGACGGCGAGGATCTCGCCTTCCATCGGCTTTTCCTTGGCGGTATCGGGAATGATGATCCCACCCGCCGTCTTCTCATTCTGCTCGACGCGCCGAAGCAGCACGCGATCGTGCAGCGGCCTGAATTTCATGATCGTCCTCCGTAAAAAAGACACTGGCAAAAAATCAATAAACGGGGTCGTTAGCACTCTCACCGAGTGAGTGCCAACGATCTATGGGGGTTTGTTCCCCATGTCAAGGGCGGGCGAGGCAAAAAAGCTTAGTCGCGGTGCAGTACGGTGGGGTCGCGTGCGACCACCGCGGCTTCCCACACCTCCACCCACTTCCCGCGGAACGGCAGGACCAGCAGCGGCCCCGATGGCGCCGGTTTGCTGTCGTAGGAAATGATGCGCCCCGTCGGGTGGCGGGCCGTCCACGCCGCCGCCTGCGCCGCGTCGTCGAGGATGTCGACCGGCGCGGTGAGGCGGCCCAGAAAATTGAACTGGGCGTGGTATTTGCCGAAATGGGCCAGCGGGCTGCCGGCCCGCTGCCAGTCGCCTAGTTGGCGGGCGAGCGGAGCCTGGTCGAAGGCTTCGGCCAGAAGCGGGCGGGCCGCCAGGTGGACGGCGCCGACGGCGGCGGCGCTCATCAGGCCAAGCGCGAAGACGGCGCCCGCTCGCCGGCCGTCGCCAACCAGCCGGACGGCGGCGACGATGCTGAGGAAAATCAGGATGGCCCAGGCCGGTTGCAGGCGTTCCACGGCGACGATGCGGCCGGCGAAGACGATTGGCGCCGCCAACAGGGCTATGCCGATGGCGCCGAAGACCAGCCCGGGCAGCAGCAGGGTGCGCCGAGGCGCGATGCACGCCGGATCGGCCTCGACGAGCAGGCGGGCCAGGATCAGGGCCAGCGCCGGGAACTCGGGCAGAAGGTAATGCGGCTGCTTGCCGCTGATCGCCGAGAACACCAGGAGAGCCGGCACAAACCAGGCGATGCAAAGGCGGACGCCACCGTCGGCCAGGACCCGTCCGCCGCCTGCCGCGGCCCGCCATGCGCCGGGCCAGATCGGCCACGGCAGGACGAGCACCGGCAGGATCGCCGCGAACCACCACCAGGGCCGACCGTGGGCGAACGATTCCACCATGCGGCCGGCCGACTGGCCCCAGAAGATGGCATCGGCATAGTCGGGGCCGCCGACGATGGCGGCCGGCACCGCCCAAGCCAGGCCGATGGCGGCGCCGATCGCCACCGACACCAGGACGCCGCCGTACCATCGCGGCCAGCTTGGCGGGGCCGCTTGAGGGATCAGGCGCGGCGCCCATAGCGGGGCGAGCAGGGCGACGGGCAGCACATGGACGAGGATGGCCGGGCCCTTGGCCAGCACGCCCAAGCCGATGGCGATCCCGGCGACGATGACGCCGCTCCAGCCTTGGCGGTGCCAGGCCCGGATCAGGCCGGCGATGCCGAGGAGTGCGAAGAAGGCGAGAAGCGGATCGAAGAAGGTGAGGGTCGTAAACAGCGTCCAGAACAGGCTGCCCAGCACGATGACCGGTGCCAGAACGGCGATCTCGGGACGATCCGGCCACAGGCGCAGGGCCAGGCCGCGGGTCAGGACCAGGCAGCCCAGCCCGAACAGCGGCGCCACCAGCCGCGGCCACCACTCGTTGACGCCCAGCACCGCCCATCCGGCCTGCATCAGCCAGAACAGCAGCGGCGGCTTGTGGCTGTAGGGCTCGCCGTTCAGGTGCGGAACCAGGAAATTCCCCCGCTGCCACATGTCCCAGGCCACCGACAGATAGCGGGTCTCGTCGATGGGCATCAGCGGCCGGCTGAACAGGGTGACGGCGACCAGCGCCAGCCACAGGCCGACCCACGGCAGCGAAGAGGCGAGCAGGTCGATGCGTGGGCGGCGCGCCAAGATATGGGCCTCAGTCGGGGGCGCGCACGCCGGCGGCGGCCGGCGTGCCGTCAGCGCCGGTGGCCATCTCGATCACGCCCTGGAGGGTGGCATCCTTTCGCAGCCGGAAATAAAGGTGCGTGCCCAGCAGCATCGACAGGAGGAACAGAATGACGCCGAGCGTCAGGCGGATGCCGGGGTCGACATTGACGCCGCTGCCCACCAGCGAGAACACCACCGTCTGGGGCAGGTGACCGAGGGCCGACGCGGCGACGAATGGGCCCAATGCGGCGCTCGACACGCCCGCGACGAGGTTGGTGGCAAGATTGCTGCCGACCGGCAGCAGGCGAATGGTCAGGATCACCGAGAAGGGATTGGTCCCCAGAACGGCGTCGGCCAATCGCACGCGCCTTGAAAACCTTTCCGCAACCAGGTCGCGGGCGGCCAATCGCGCGAACAGAAAGGCGATGGCGCAGCCGGTGACAGTCGCGGAAAGCGCCAGCCCGGTGCCGAGGATGAAGCCGAAGCCATAGCCGCCGAGGAAGCAGACGACCTGGCGGGGCAGGCCGAAGGCGGTGAACAGGGCGCCGACGGCAAGAAAGACCAACTGACCGGCCAGGCCGTGGTCGCGGACGGCGTCGTCTATCCATCCCGTATTGAGGAACTGGCCCGCTTCCAGGGATCGAATGAACAGCCCGGCCGCCACGAAGGCGGCGATCAGGACGAGGCCGCGGATCAGAAGGCGCGTGCGGGTCGGGGCCGCTTTTGCAGGCACGAGCCGCCCTCCTCAGGGTCGCTTGGCAACGATTTCGTCGGCCGCCGGGTTGAGACGCCGACGCTGCAGCCACATGACCCCGACAAGGTCGAAGAGCCCGACCCATAGCCGGTCCAGCACCCCGTACTTCGTCCGGCCCCTCGTTCGGTGCCGGTGGTTGACCGGAACCGACACCACCGCTCCGCCGGCCCGGAGCATCAGGGCCGGCAGGAAGCGGTGCATGTGATCGAATCGGGGCATCGCCAGAAAGGCCGACCGCGTGAACACCTTCAGCCCGCAGCCGGTGTCCGGAGTGCCGTCGCCGAGCAGGGTCCGGCGTACGCCGTTGGCGACGCGCGAAGACAGGCGCTTGACGGCGGTGTCGCGGCGCTTGGCCCGGTGGCCGGCGACCAGCAGGCGGTCGGGATCGGCGCACTCCAGCAACTGCTTTACCAGGGCGGGGATATCGGAGGGGTCGTTCTGGCCGTCGCCGTCGAGGGTGGCGACGGTTGCGCCGTGGGCCGCCTCGATGCCGGTGGCCAGCGCCGCGCTCTGGCCCGCCCGGACGCGGTGACGAAGCACCCGCAGGCGCGGGAATCGATCCAGAGCCTCGCCAAGCAGGCGGGGCGTTTCATCGTCGCTGCAATCGTCGACGTAGACCAACTCGAAGTCGAACCGGCCGTCGAGGGCGGCGTGGGTCTCCAGGATCAGCGGAACCACGTTCTCGGATTCGTTGTGGACGGGGACGACAACAGAAAGTTCGGGGCCCGCCGTCCTTTCCGGGTCGCCGACCGTCGCTTCTTTCAGATTCGTTCCGCTCATCGTTCGCGCGCGCTTCCACCTTGCCGTCGCCTCCGCGGCGGTCTTTTCGCGCCCCGCTTATGGCATAGGCCGGCCGGCGCGGCAACGTCCTTCGCCCATTTTTGCCGCGCCAACCCTTTGACGAAGGGGCCAAAAAGCCCGTATTGACTGGGAAACGCCACGCCGAACGGTGAGCCCGATGAACAAGCGCCTGCCGCCCCGCCGACTGACCGTCAGCCGGATCCTCATGCGAGCCCGCCGGACCATCCGCAACGATCAATTGATCCTGGCCATCCTGGCCGTTGCCGTCGGCGGACTGTCGGCCGGGGCGATCATCCTGTTCCGCGAGGCCATCGCCCTGGTGCAGGGGCTTTTCTACGGCACGACCAGCCCCCGTCTGATCGATCACGTGATGACCCTTCCGTGGTGGTGGGTGCTGGGAGCGCCGACGGCCGGAGGGTTGCTGGTCGGGCTGCTGTTCCGGTTCGTCATCCGGCGCCGGCGGCCGTCCAACGTGGCCGACGTCATCGCCGCCAACGCCTTTCGCAGCGGCCGCATGTCGCTGCGTCGCGGCCTGAAGACCGCCCTGGTCGACGCCGTTTCCATCGGCGTCGGCGCCTCGGTCGGCCGCGAGGGACCGGCCGTGCACCTGGGGGCGGCGCTCGGCGGTTGGCTGGCCAAGACCCTGCGGTTGACGCGCATGCTGGCGCGCACCGTCATGGGGTGCGGCGTGGCGGCGGCGGTGGCGGCCTCCTTCAACGCCCCGATCGCCGGCGCGCTGTTCGCCAACGAGGTCGTCATCGGCCACTATGGCCTAAGCTCCTTTGCCCCCATCGTGCTGGCCAGCGTGGTGGGCACCATGGCGTCGCGCGCCTATTTCGGGGACTACCCGGCGTTCGTCATCGCCCAGCATCCCGGCGTTTCGCTGGGTGAAATCCCGGCCTTCCTGGTGTTGGGCGTTCTTGCCGCGGTTGCCGCCATCGCCTTCATCCGGGGCACGGCGGCGGTGCAGGGCAGGGTGCAGGGCCTGCCCGGGCCGGCGTGGCTGCGTCCCATGGTCGGCGGGTTTCTGGTCGGGGCCATCGCCCTTGTGGTGCCCCAGGTCCTGGGCCTCGGTTACGGGGTGACCGACGACGCCATGCGGGGCCTGCTGCCGCTGGGCGTGCTGGCCGCCGCGTTCGTCGGCAAGCTGCTGGCGACCATCCTCAGCCACGGCTTCGGCTTTGCCGGCGGCGTCTTCAGCCCGTCCCTGGTCATTGGCGCCATGCTCGGCGGGACCTATGGCACGCTGGTCACCCAGCTTGTCCCCTCGCTGTCGTCGGGGGCCGATTCCTACACCGTCGTTGGCATGGGGGCGGTGGCCGCCGCCGTGCTGGGCGCGCCCATCTCGACCACGCTGATCATCTTCGAGATGACGGGCGATTACGCCGTGACCCTGGCGGTGATGGTGGCGGTGGTCGTTTCCTCGGTCATCACCAAGCAGGTTACGGGCCATTCGCACTTCACCTTCCAACTGGCCCGTCGCGGCATCGATCTGAAGGCGGGATTCGAGGCGGCGTTGCTGCGCGCCATTCGGGTGCGCGACGTCATGGAGCAGACCTGTGTCACGGTGACGGCGGGCGTCCACCTGCCCGAGATTAGGGCCCGCCTCATCCAGTCGCGGGTGGGCGAGGTGTTCGTGGTGCGCGGCGACGGCACCCTGCTAGGCACCATAACGTTGCAGGACCTGAGCGAGATGGCCTTCGACGCCGACTGCGACGATCTGATCACGGCCAGCGACGTCGCCCGCCTGCATCCGCCGATGCTGCCCGTCAACGCCGATCTCCACACCGCCCTGGAAGCCATGCGCAACGCGGGAGAGGAACACATCGCCGTGGTCGATTCTGTGGACACCGGGGTCCTGCGCGGGTGTGTCCACGAACGCGACGTCATTGCCGCCTACAACAGGGCGCTTGTCGACAGCCGCCGCGAGGAACATGAATAGCCGGGCGAATGTTTTCGGGGGACACCGCCCTTATGGACTGCCCCCTTCGCCTGAGACAGGTGAATTAAGTGTGGTGTCCCCGAAATTGCCGAAATCGCGAGATTGGCCGCACGGCCTAAAGGCCGCGTTTCAGGCGCAGCCAGTCGTGGCGATCCCGGGAATGGATGATCCGCCGGCCGATCGTCATGTCGGGGGTGTCCGAGGACATCACGTCGATCGGGATGTCGTCGCCGGCCTTGCCGTAGGTGCGCACCTTGCGCATGAAATCGACCATGTCGCGCACGCTCTTGCCGCCGACCCCCATGATGATGTCGCCGGGCTTCATGCCGGCCGCCTCGGCCGGGCCGCCCGCCACGACGCGCGCAACCACGACGCGGCCAGCGGCCTCGCCGGTATAAAGGCCAAGCCACGGCTGCGCCGGCCCGGATCGCCGGCCGTCGGTCAGGAGATCGGCCAGGATCGGCTTGAGGAGGTCGATGGGGATGAACATGTTGCCGGGAAGGGGCGCATGGCCGGCCATGGCGTCCTGGACGAACAGGGAGCCGACGCCGAGCAGCGTGCCGTCGACGCCGATCAGGGCGGCGCCGCCGAACCCGGAAACCGGCGGCGATGTGAACAGCGCATTTTCCAGCAGGTATTCCCAGTTGCCGGCGAAGTCGCGGCGGTCGACCACCATCTGCGGCATGAGCGGCGACGGCCCGATGCGGGCGATGGCCAGAACGGTGTCGCCGACCGCGACGTCGGACGAGCGGCCGAGGGCCAACGGCTTGACGTCGATGGGCAGCGCCGTGCGCACCAAGCCGAAGCCGGTTTCATGATCGTAGCCGACGACGGCGGCCGGCAGCGCCTTGCCGTCGAGTCCGTAGACCGACACTTCGGCGGCCTCGAGGATCAGGTAGCCGACGGTCAGGACCAGTCCGTTGCCGTCGATGACCATGCCGGTTCCGGTGCGCCGTTGGCCCAGCGACTCGACGCTGCGGGCGTCGGCTGGAACCCGGGCTTCCACGCCGACGACGGCCTCGATGATGCGCTGGACGTCTTCCTGGGCGAGGCCGTTGGCGCCGGCCGTCGGCGACGCGACGGCGATCAATACGGCGGTGAGGCGTTTCAAGACCTGTGCCGCCTTGCGGATGGGGGCGGAACTCTGCATCGGCGATCCCTCCAAAGGGATGGTTCCATGCCTGAAGGTGGGGATGAACCGGGGCGGAGAAAAGCCCCCGGCGACCGACACTTCAACGAAGACAGCGCGGCGCCGCGTGGCTATATATCCCTCCATGTCCGATCCCTTCGATTTTGCCGACGCTCCGGGCCTCGACGTTCCGATGTCGCCGCCCTATCTCGCCGGCCTCAACGATACCCAGCGCCAAGCCGTCGAAACCACGGACGGGGCGCTCTTGGTGCTGGCCGGAGCCGGCACCGGCAAGACGCGGGTGTTGACCACGCGCCTCGCCCACATCCTGCTGACGCGCAAGGCCCGGCCGTGGGAAATCATGGCGGTCACCTTCACCAATAAGGCGGCCCGCGAAATGCGCGAACGGGTGGCCGACCTTCTGGGGGCCGAGGTCGAGGGTTGGTGGGTCGGCACCTTTCATGCCCTGGGCGCCCGCATCGTGCGCCGCCACGCCGAGGCGCTCGGCCTCACCCCGGCTTTCACAATTCTCGACGAGGACGACCAACTGCGCCTGATCCGCCAGTTGCTGGAGGCCCATGGCATCGACGAGAAGAAGACGCCGGCCCGCGCCCTGCTGGCCGCCATCCAGCGGTGGAAGGATCGCGGGCTGACCCCGCCCAAGGTGACGGCGGGGGAAGGGGCGGATGCGTGCGACGGCCACGGCCTCGTCATCTATGGCGAGTACCAGGATCGCCTGAAGGCCTTGAACGCCTGCGACTTCGGCGACCTGCTGCTGCATTGCCTGACGCTCTTCACCTCCGACCCCGAGGCGCTGGGCCACTATCGCCGTCAGTTCCGCTACATCCTGGTCGATGAATACCAGGATACCAACGTCGCCCAGTATCTGTGGCTGCGGCTGCTGGCCGGCGCCGACGGCAACCTGTGTTGCGTCGGCGACGACGACCAGTCGATCTATTCCTGGCGGGGCGCCGAGGTCGGCAACATCCTGCGTTTCGAGAAGGATTTTCCCGGCGCCCACGTGATCCGGCTGGAGCGCAACTACCGCTCGACGCCGCACATCCTCGGCGCCGCCTCCGGCCTCATCGCCCACAACGAGGGCCGCCTCGGCAAGACTCTGTGGACCGAGGGCGACGCCGGCGACAAGGTGCTCGTCAACGGCGTGTGGGACGGCGAGGAGGAGGCCCGCTTCGTCGGCGACGAGATCGAGGCGCTGCACGTCAAGGGCCACGCGCTCAACGATATTGCCATCTTGGTCCGGGCCGGCTTCCAGACCCGCGAATTCGAGGAACGGCTGATCATCCTTGGCATCCCTTACCGAGTCGTCGGCGGCCAGCGGTTTTACGAGCGCCAGGAAATCAGGGACGCCATCGCCTACCTTCGGGTCATCGCCCAGCCGGCCGACGACCTGGCGTTCGAGCGCATCGTCAACGTACCCAAGCGCGGCATCGGGCCCTCTTCGCTTCAGGCCATCCACGTGCTGGCTCGCGCCCAGGGCGTGCCGCTGACCCGGGCGGTCGCGGAAATCGTCGCCACCGACGAGTTGAAGCCCAAGGCCAGGACCACCCTGGCCGAACTGCTGGCCGATTTCGAACGCTGGCGCGGATTGTTGGCCGCCATCAACGCCGCCGATCTGACCGCCCAGGTGCTGGACGAATCGGGCTACACGATGATGTGGAAGCAGAGCCGCGCCCCCGATGCGCCCGGCCGCCTCGAGAACCTCAAGGAACTGGTCGCGGCCATCGGCGAGTTCGAGAACCTGGGCGGTTTTCTGGAACACGTCAGCCTGGTCATGGAGAACGACGAGTCGACGGCCGACGACAAGGTCAACCTGATGACCCTGCATGGCGCCAAGGGGCTGGAATTCGAGACCGTCTTCCTGCCGGGCTGGGAGGAGGGGCTGTTTCCGCACCAGCGGGCGCTGGACGAATCGGGCACCGGCGGCCTGGAGGAGGAACGGCGCCTGGCCTATGTCGGGCTGACCCGGGCGCGCAGGCGCGCCATCGTCAGCTTCGCCGCCAACCGCCGGGTCTATGGCCAATGGCAGAGCGCCATCCCGTCGCGCTTCGTCGACGAACTGCCGGCCCAACACGTCGCCGCCAAGGCGGCGCCCGGCCTTTATCGGGGCGGCGAGGGAAACTGGCGCGGCGGCCTGGGCGCCGGCGGCGGCTGGTCGCGCCGCCGCGCCCAGCCGTTGATCGAGGACGTGGCCTGGCGCATCGAGCCGGCCGCCGCCGCGGCCGGCCGCTTCAGCGTCGGCCAGCGGGTGTTCCACCAGAAATTCGGCTACGGCCGCATCGTGGCCATCGAC
>JAVEYE010000072.1:0-13215 GCA_034003665.1 Rhodospirillales bacterium
CGACAAGAAGAAAAAGAAATAGGACAAGCAACAGTAGGCCAAGACGTAGTCGGATTGACCCGCAGAAACCCGCCGATCGCGCCATGACCATTCGCCTGTTGCCCGACAACCTCGTCAACCGCATCGCCGCCGGCGAGGTGGTGGAGAGGCCCGCCTCGGTGGTCAAGGAGCTGGTCGAGAACAGCATCGACGCCGGGGCGCGGCAGATCGACGTCGTGGTGCGCGACGGCGGCCGCACCTATCTGTCGGTAGCCGACGACGGCTGCGGCATGTCGGCCGACGAGCTGGTTCTGGCGGTCGAACGCCACGCCACCTCGAAGCTGCCCGGCGACGACCTCACCCACATCGCCACCCTGGGTTTCAGGGGCGAAGCCTTGCCGTCCATCGGCGCGGTGAGCCGGCTGACCCTGACCAGCCGTCCGCGGGAGGCCGATTCGGCCTGGGCGCTGGCCGTCGAGGGCGGCCGCAAGGATGGCCCCCGGCCGGCGGCGCAGCCGCCCGGCACCCGCATCGAGGTGCGCGACCTCTTCTTCGCCACCCCGGCCCGCCTCAAGTTCCTGAAGGCCGAGCGCACGGAATTCGGCCATGTGCTGGAAACGCTGCAACGCCTCGCCATGGCCCACCCCGAGATCGGCTTCTCGCTGTCCGACGGCAGCCGGCGCGCCCTCAACCTCGCCGCCGAGGCGGCCGGCGAGCCGGCCGCCGGCCGCCTCGGCCGCCTTTCCGCCATCATGGGCCGCGATTTCGCCGAGAATGCGCTCGCGGTTGAGGCCGAACGCGACGGGATCCGGCTCGCCGGCCACATTGGGCTACCGACCCTCAACCGGTCGAGCGCCGCCATGCAGTTCCTCTTCGTCAACGGCCGGCCGGTCCGCGACAAGCTGTTCTTCGGGGCGGTGCGCGGCGCCTATCGCGATTTCCTCGCTTCCGACCGCCACCCGCTGCTTGCGCTCTTCCTGGAGGTGCCGCCGGAAGCCGTCGACGTCAATGTCCATCCCGCCAAGACCGAGGTGCGATTCCGCGATTCCGGCCTGGTGCGGGGTCTCATCGTCGGGGCGCTCAAGCATGCCCTGGCCGGGGCCGGGCATCGCGCCTCCACCACGGTGGCCAATGCCGCCCTGGGCGCCGCAAAGCCACAGGGCGGGGGCGCTTCCATGCCCTATGCCTTCCGCCCATCCACGGCGCCCAGCGGCCTGGCCGAGCGGGCCGCCGCCTATTACGCGCCGCTGCCCGAGCTTGACGCCCCGCCCGCCGCCCGGCCGGTAGGCGAGGCCGCCGACGACGAGCGGCCGGCCGCCGGCTATCCGTTGGGGGTGGCGCGCGGTCAGGTGCACGCCACCTACATCGTCGCCCAGACCGTGGACGGCATCGTCATCGTCGATCAGCACGCCGCCCACGAGCGCCTGGTCCACGAGCGCATCGTGGCGGCGCTGGCCGGGGCCGGCGTCGCCCGCCAGGGCCTGCTGATCCCCGAGGTGGTCGAACTCGACGAGGCGGCGGCCGGGCGGCTGTTGGCCCGCGCCGACGAACTGGCCGAACTCGGCCTCATCGTCGAGGGTTTCGGCCCCGGCGCGGTGGTGGTGCGCGAAACGCCCGCCCTGCTGGGCGAGGCCGATATCCAGGGCCTGATCCGCGACCTTGCGGCCGAGCTGGCCGAGATGGAGGAAACGCTTTCGCTGCGCGACCGTCTGGCCGAGGTGTGCGCGACCATGGCCTGCCACGGCAGCATTCGGGCGGGCCGCCAGCTCAACGCGGCCGAGATGAATGCGCTTCTGCGCGAGATGGAACGCACGCCCCACGCCGGCCAATGCAGCCACGGGCGGCCAACCTACGTCGAACTCAAGATCGCCGACATCGAGAGGCTGTTCGGCCGCCGGTAGACCGGGCCGGTCGCCTCAGCTCTTTTGGAGGAACAACACCCGCGCCGCGCCGTAGCGGCGTTCGTCCATCACCTCGAAGCCGTCGGGCGCCTTGAAGGCCTCCTTCGCCCCGACCTCGACGGTGCAAAGCGTCCCCGGACCGATCCAACCGCGCGCCGCCAGACCGGTCAGGGTCGGCGTCGCCAGCCCGGACTCGTAGGGCGGGTCGAGAAAGGCCAGGCCGCAAGGAGCCTCGGCCACCCGGGGCGGCGGCGGCAATCGGGCGGCGTCGAGCTTGAGCACGGTAACCGTGCCCGCCGCGCCGACCAGCCCGGCGTTCTCGCGGATGCAGTGGATCGCCGCCCCGTTGTTGTCGATGAAGGTGGCGTGGGCGGCGCCGCGCGACAGCGCCTCGAGGCCCATCGCCCCGGTGCCGGCGAAGACGTCGAGCACGCTCACCGCCTCCCACTCGATCTCCAGCCCGTGGGCCAGGATGTTGAAGACGGCCTCGCGGGCCCGATCGGACGTCGGGCGGATGTCGCGCCCCTCGGGCACCGTCAGGCGCCGCCCCCGAAAGTCGCCGCCGACGATCCTCATTTCGACGTCTCCTTGCGCCGCCGCGCGCCCTGCGAGGCGCGTAGGTCCAGCCGCTCGGCCCCCACGCCCAATTGTTCGCGCAGCACCTTGGCCGGCACCTCGTAAACCTCGCCGGGTTCCAGCTTGCCCAGCTGGAACGGCCCATAGGTCGTGCGGATCAGGCGGGTGACGATCAGGCCCAGGTACTCCATGATCTTGCGGACCTCGCGGTTCTTGCCTTCGCGCAGGCCGACCGTCAGCCAGGCATTGGAACCCTGCACCTTGTCCAGATGGGCCTGGATCGGTTCGTAGCGGACGCCGCTGACGGTGACGCCTTTTTCCAGCGCGGCCAACTGCGCCTCGTCGACCTTGCCGTGCACCCGCACCCGATAGCGCCGCGTCCAGCCGGTGGCCGGCAGTTCCAGGCGCCGGGCCAGTTCGCCGTCGTTGGTGAGCAACAGCAGGCCCTCCGAGTTGAGGTCGAGCCGGCCGACCGAGATGACCCGTCCGATGGATGTCGGCAGCGCCGCGAAAATGGTCGGCCTGCCCTGCGGATCGGAATGGCTGGTCACCAGGCCGGTCGGTTTGTGGTAGCGCCACAATCGGGTGACGTCGGCCGCCGGCAACGGCTTGCCGTCCACCACGACGGTATCCGCCGCCGTCACCGTGACGGCCGGCGTGACAAGAACCTTGCCGTTGACGGACACCCGCCCGTCGGCGATCCAGCGCTCGGCCTCGCGGCGCGAGCAGACCCCGGCCCGGGCCAGCACCTTGGCGATGCGTTCGGCCTTGTCTTCGCTCATGGTTTCCCGCCTTCGCCGGCCGCCGCGACGAAGGCGGCGAAGAGTTTCATGTCGCCCTCGCTGATGGCGAATTCCGGGTGCCACTGCACGCCGATGCAGAAACGCCGCCCCGGCGCCTCGATGCCCTCGATGACGCCGTCGGGCGCCACCGCATTCACCACGATCCCGGCCGGCTCGTCCGCGGCGGCCTGATGGTGCCCGCTGTTGACCGCCAGGCTGTCGGCGCCGACGATTTCGCGCAGCCGGCTGCCCGCCTTGATCGCCACCGTGTGGCCGGGTTCGTTGCGCGGATTGGGTTGCTGGTGGGCCAGCGCGCCCTTGACGGCATCGGGGATGTGCTGGATCAGCGTGCCGCCCAGCGCGACGTGCAGAAGCTGCTGGCCACCGCAGATCCCGAGAATCGGCATGTCGCGCTTCAGCGCGCCGCGCGTCATCGCCAACTCGAAGGCGGTGCGGCGATCCTTGGTGCGAATGGTTGGATGGCGTTCGGCCTCTCCGAACAGCGCCGGATCGACGTCGAAATTGCCGCCGGTGACGATCAGGCCGCCGATCGTCGCCAGATATCGATCGGCCATCTCGGGTTGGTGGGGCAGCAGAATCGGCACGCCGCCCACGCGGACGACGGCGTCGCAGTAGTTCTCCCGCACCGCGTACCAGGGAAATTTCGAATAGCCGCCGGGCGGTTCGCTATCCAGGGTGATGCCGATAAGCGGTTTTTTCATGGCCGGCACTCTACGGCCCGCGCCTCGGCCGGGCAAGCGCCTCTCTTGACCCACCCGTCCAATCCCCGCAAGCTGCCCCGATGAGCAAACCATCCTACATGGACCATGCGCTGCGCGAGGCTCAGGCCGCCGGCCTGCGCGGCGAAGTGCCGGTCGGCGCCGTATTGGTGGATTCGGTATCCGGCGCCATCATCGCGGCGGCCGGGAATCGTGTCGAGGAACGCGGCGATCCCACCGCGCACGCCGAGATGGAGGTGATCCGCGAGGGTGCCCGCCTGTTCGGCCGCCCGCGGCTGGTCGCCTGCGATCTTTACGTGACGCTGGAGCCCTGCCCGATGTGCGCGGCGGCGCTGTCGTTCGCGCGCATCCGGCGGCTGCATTTCGGTGCCTACGACCCCAAGGGCGGCGGCGTCGAGCACGGGCCGAAGATCTTCCGGCAGAGCACCTGCCATCATCGGCCGGAAGTGGTGGGCGGCCTCGATGAAACCCGCTGCTCCGAGCTCCTCCAGGCCTTCTTCCGCGACCTGCGCTGAGGCCACCAAAAAAACGTGGATGGCCTTCGGCCATGACGGCCATTCCGGCCGAAAGGACCCGGTCACGATTCCGTGAGCGTCCTGACTCGCCCCGCTTCCTCGCCCATCTATCTGTGGCTTGCACGGACACGAGATTGCGTCTCAACCGCAGGAAGGGGAAATTCGATGAACCAGGACATCATCCGGCTGTATGACGAATACACCCACGCGCCGCTGCCGCGCCGCGTGTTCCTTCAACGCCTGTCGGCTTTGGCGGGTGGCAGCGCCGCCGCCGCCGCGCTGCTGCCGCTTCTGGAAAACAACTACGCCCACGCGGCCATGCTGCCCGAGGACGACTCGCGCATCGAGGTCGAGCGCATTTCCTATGACGCCGCCGGCCAAACCATCAACGGCTATCTGGTCAAGCCGAGGGGTGGAACGAAGCTGGCGGCGGTCGTCGTCATCCACGAGAACCGCGGTCTCAACCCGCATATCCAGGATGTCGCCCGACGCATGGCCGCCGAGGGGTTCCTGACTCTCGCTCCCGACATGCTGTCCCCGGTCGGCGGCACGCCGACCGACGAGGACAAGGCGCGCGAGATGATCGGCAAGCTTGATAGGGAGAAAACCATCGAAGGCCTGATCGGCGCCGTCCCCTACCTGGCCGGCCGACCCGAGGCATCGGGCAAGGTCGGCTGCGTCGGCTTCTGCTGGGGCGGGGCCATGGCCAACATGATGGCCGTGCGCTCGCCGGACCTCGCCGCCGCGGTCGCCTATTACGGCCGCCAACCCGCGGCCGAAGACGCCGCCAGGATCAAGGCCAAGCTGTTGCTCCACTATGCCGGCCTGGACGAAGGCGTCAACGCG
Source organism: Rhodospirillales bacterium (assembly GCA_034003665.1). GTDB lineage: Bacteria > Pseudomonadota > Alphaproteobacteria > Rhodospirillales > Shumkoniaceae > Shumkonia. The sequence goes on from JAVEYE010000072.1 coordinate 5,340, forward strand.
GGAATGCCGGCCTACGAGGACGCCTTGAAGAAGGCCGCCGTCGACTACCGGCAGTTCGTCTATGACGGCGTCAACCACGCCTTCAACAACGACACCAACGCGGCCCGCTACAACGCCGAGGCCGCCAAGCTGGCCTGGGACAGGACGGTCGCCTTCCTCAAGGAAACCCTGGCCGCCTAGACGCCGCGATTCCTGACGTCGTCGATGGCCGGACGTGGTCCGGCCATCCTTCCGTTTGCCCCTGAAGTGCAATTTTCTATCGCCTCGGGGTGGAATAGCCATTGATTCTTTCCCTCCCGTCGGACAAAACCACAGACTTGAAAAAGGACGCGATCCCCGGGCATTCGTCGATGGCCCGCCCGCCGAGCAACGCGCCCGCAAACCCGGAGGAGAGATCGATGCGCATTTTGAAGTCCCTTGCCGTCACCGTGACGGCCGTCACCGTCGCGGCATCCGCCCTGGCGGCCGACTACAAGCCGGAATACACCGTCTCCACGGTGCTGCCGGCGCCGTTCCCGTGGGGCATCGCCGCCGAGAAATGGGTCGAACTGGTCAAGGAGCGAACCCAGGGACGGATCAATCTCAAGATCTATTCCAACAGCCAACTGGTGCAGGGCGATCAGACCAAGGAATTCACCGCGCTGCGTCAGGGCATCATCGACATGGCCCTGGGCTCGACCATCAACTGGTCGCCGCAGGTCAAGGAACTGAACCTCTTTTCGCTGCCCTTCCTGATGCCCGACACCAAGGCGCTCGACGCGTTGACCCGCGGCGAAGTCGCCGAGAGGATCTTTGCGGCGATCCGCGACAAGGGCGCGGAGCCGATCGGCTGGGCCGAGAACGGCTTCCGCCAGGTCACCAATTCGAAGCACGAGATCCGCACGCCCGCCGACCTCAAGGGCCTGAAAATCCGCGTCGTCGGTTCGCCGCTCTATAACGACATCTTCACGGCGCTGGGCGCCAACCCCACCCAGATGAGCTGGGCCGACGCCAAGCCGGCGCTGACCACCAAGGCGGTCGACGGCCAGGAAAACCCCATCACCGTCTTCAAGATCGCCAAGATCGAAACGGTCGGCCAGATGTTCATGACCCGCTGGGACTACGTGGCCGATCCGCTGATCTTCGCCGTCAACCCGCGAGTCTGGAAGGCGTTCTCGGCCGAAGACCAGAATATCCTGCGCGAAGCCGCCGCCGAGGCCGGCAAGGTCGGCATCGCCGCCTCGCGCGAGGGCGACGACGTCGCCGCCAAGGAGGCCGCCGCCTCGGGCGTCAAGATCACCACGCTGACCGAGGCCGAGCGCCAGGCCTTCGTCGACGCCACCCGCGGCGTCTACGCCGACTGGTCGAAGAAGATCGGCGAGGATCTCGTGAAGCTGGCCGAGCAGGCCGTCGCCAACCGCTGACCGTCGATCGGCCGCCGTCCCGCGGGGTCGGCGGCCGGCCCGGCGGTTGCAGCCCAGAGAAGCCCGTGACCGACCTTCAAGACCCCGGCCCTCCGGATCATCCGGATGTCCGTCCGCGCCCGCCCAGAATCGAAGAGATCCTCGGCGCCGCCGCCATGGCGCTCATCTGCCTGATCAGCATCGCCAACGTCGTGGTGCGCTACGCCACCGATATCTCATTCGCCTTCACCGAGGAGTTCTCGGTCTTTCTGCTGGTCTTCATGACCATGATCGGCGCGGCCCTGGGGTTCGCCACCGACGACCATATCCGGATCACCTTCTTCGTGGAACGGATGGGCCGGCGGGCGCGCCGCATGGCAGGACTTCTGTCGCTGGCCGCCACCCTGGTGGTATTCTCACTGGTTTTGTGGTTTGGGGCGATTTTTGCCTACGACCAGTGGGAATTCGAGGAAACCTCGGCCGGCCTTGGCTATCCGACCTGGATTTACAGCGTCTGGCTGCCGATTTTGGCCGGCGTCATCATTCTGCGCGTCATTCAGCGGGCCCTCAGGATGCGGAAGGAGCGGTCATGATCGCCGCCAACCTTGCATTGCTCGGCTCGTTCATCCTCCTGTTGTATCTGGGCACACCCATCGCCGTGGCGCTGGGCCTGGCCGGCGTCATCGGCATCCTGTCCGGACTCGACCACTATGCCCTGGCCACCATCGGCACCAACACCTACAACGGCATCGCCAAGTACCCGCTGATCGCGGTGCCTCTGTTCATCCTGACCGGCATGATCTTCGAGCGCTCCGGCGTCGCCGCCAAGCTGGTCCGCTTCGCCGGCGCCGTTGTCGGCCCAAGGCGCGGCGGGCTGGCCGTCGTCGCCGTCCTCGTCTGCCTGCTGATGGGCGGCATGTCGGGCTCCGGCCCGGCCGACGCCGCCGCCGTCGCCACCGTGATGATCCCTTCCATGGCCAAGGCCGGCTATCCGCGCGCTTTCTCGGCCAGCGTCATCGCCGCCTCGGCCTCCACCGCCATCCTGATCCCGCCGTCCATCGCGCTGATCATCTATTCCATCATGGTGCCGGGAATGGACCTGCGCGCCCTCTTCGCGGCGGGGCTGGTGCCCGGCCTTCTGGCCGGCCTGGCCATCGCCATCCCGACCGTTCTGCTCTCACGGCGCCACGACTTCGGGGCGCTCGAAGCCAAGGAGCGCCCCGCCTTCTGGCCGAGCTTCGTGGGCGCCATTCCCGGCCTGCTCGCCCCGGTCATCATCCTGGGCGGACTGCGCAGCGGACTGTTCACCCCGACCGAGGCGGCGGTTGTCGCCGTCTTCTACGGCCTTTTCGTCGGCGTCTTCATCTATCGAACCATGGGCTGGCGGGACATCTACGCCACCATGGCCGATTCCGCCAAGACGTCGGCGGTGATCATGATCATCGTCTCGCTGGCCGGCATCTTCGCCTGGGCCGGCAGCACGCTGGGCGCCTTCGACATGGCGGCCAAGGCGCTGTTCGCGCTGTCCGACAACAGCTACGTGATCCTGGCCATCGTCATGGTCGTGCTGCTGCTGGCCGGCATGGTACTGGACGGCATCTCGATCTACCTGATCTTCCTGCCACTGCTCATGCCCTTGATGAAGGCCTTCGACTGGAATCCCACCTGGTTCGGCGTGCTGATGGCCATGAACATCGCCATCGGCCAGTTCACGCCGCCGGTCGCCGTCAACCTGATGGTCAGCACCCAGATCGGCGGCGTCAGCATGGAATCGTCGATACGCTGGGTCCTGTGGTTCGTCGCCTCGATGGGGCTGGCCACCGTCCTGGTCATCGTCGCGCCGGGCATCGCGCTGTGGCTTCCCGAGGCCCTGGGTTACGCCACCCGCTGAGCGGCAGCCGGCGTCCGCTCAGCGATGGCCGCTGATCTTGGCGTGCAGCGGCTTGGTATCCTCGAACCGCCGCTTCTGCTCGTCCGTCGCCTCTTTCTGGTAGCGGGCCTGCCACTCGGCGTGGGGCATGCCATAGACGATTTCGCGCGCCTCGTCGTAGGTCATGTCCAGCCCTCGCTCCTCGGCCGCCGCCCGGTACCATTTCGACAGGCAGTTGCGGCAGAACCCGGCCAGGTTCATCAGGTCGATGTTCTGCACGTCGGTGCGCTGCCTCAGATGTGCGACCAGGCCGCGGAAGGCGGCGGCCTCAAGCTCGGTGCGGGTGCGCTCGTCCATCGCCTTGCTCCTACGCCGTGACGCCCCTCATATGGGGTGCATCGGCGAAAGGGGAAGGCGCAAGAACGGTCTCAGCGCGTGATCGCGCGCCAGCCGATGTCGCGGCGGCAGAAACCGTCCGGCCAGTCGATGAGGTCGACCGCCTGGTAGGCCCGCTTCTGGGCCTCGGCCACCGACCCGCCGCACGCGGTGACGTTGAGCACACGCCCGCCGTTGGCGATGACGGTGCCGTGCGCCGCCTTGGTGCCGGCATGGAAGACGGTGACGCCCTCGAGCGCGCCGGCCGCATCCAGCCCACGGATTTCCGTGCCTTTCTCGTAGGCGCCGGGATAGCCCTTGGCCGCCATCACCACGGTCAGCGCGGCGGCGTCGTGCCATTCCAGGGTCACCTGGTCGAGGTTGCCGTCGGCGCAGGCCAGCAGGGCCTCCAGCAGGTCCGACTTGAGGCGGACCATCAGCGGCTGGCATTCGGGGTCGCCGAAGCGGACGTTGTATTCGAGAAGCTTCGGAACTCCGTTGTCGATCATCAGGCCGGCGAAAAGGACCCCCTTGTAGGGCCGCCCTTCCGCCGCCATGCCCTCGATGGTCGGGGTGATGATGGTGTCCATGACGGTTTGGGCGATGGCATCGCCCACCACGGGAGCGGGGGAATAGGCCCCCATGCCGCCGGTATTCGGCCCCTCATCGCCGTCGTAGGCCGCCTTGTGATCCTGGGCGGAGGCCAACGGCACCGCCCGCACGCCGTCGACCAGGGCGAAGAAACTGGCCTCTTCGCCGGTCAGGAATTCCTCGACGATGATTTCGTCGCCGGCCCCGCCGAAGGCGCGCTCGATCATGATGTGGTCGACCGCGGCATAGGCCTCCAGTTCATTGCGGCACAGGATGACGCCCTTGCCGGCGGCCAACCCGTCGGCCTTGACCACGATGGGCGCGCCACGGCGGCGGATGAACTCCTTGGCAGACACTGGTTCGTCGAAGCGCCCGAAGGCGGCGGTCGGGATGCCGTACTTGTCGCACAGATCCTTCATGAAGCCCTTGGAGCCTTCGAGCTCGGCGGCATTGGCGCGCGGTCCGAACGCCCGAATGCCCGCGCCCTCCAGGCGGTCGACCAGACCGCCGACCAGCGGCCCTTCGGGGCCGACCACGACAAGCCCGATCTTGTTCTCGTCGGCGAAACGGACGATGCCGTCGAGGTCTGCGACATCAAGGGGCACGCACTTGGCGATCCCGGCGATGCCGGCGTTGCCCGGCGCGCAATAGAGCTTCCCGCAGCGCGGCGATTTGGCGATGGCCCAGCACAGCGCATGTTCGCGGCCACCCGACCCGACCACCAAGACTTTCATGGCCCGTCCCTCCGGTTTCGGTGTTGTTGCCGCTTGGGCGGCGATCATGGATACTGCCGCCATGACTGAAACCCTACCCGACGCCGGGGCAGACCACAACCTGCCGATTTTCACGGTCAGCGAGATTTCGCAGGCCTTGAAGGCGGTGGTCGAGGAAACCTTCTCGTGGGTGCGGGTGCGCGGCGAGATCTCGGGTTTCAAACGGGCCGCCTCCGGCCACCTGTATTTGTCCCTCAAGGACGCCGAGTCGGTGATGGACGCCGTATGCTGGAAGGGTACGGCGGGGCGCCTGGGCCTCAGCCCTGAGGACGGCATCGAGGTGATCGCCACCGGACGGCTCACCACCTATCCCGGCCGCTCGAAATACCAGTTGGTCATTGAAGGCCTTGAAATGGCGGGCGAAGGCGCGCTGTTGAAGCTGTTGGAAGACCGCAAGCGGCGCCTCGCCGCCGAGGGCCTGTTCGATCCGGCCCGCAAGCGGCCGATCCCCTTCCTTCCCGACGTCATCGGCGTCGTCACGTCGCCGACCGGCGCCGTCATCAGGGATATCCTGCATCGTCTGGCCGACCGCTTCCCGCGCCGCGTCCTGGTCTGGCCGGTGCGGGTCCAGGGCGACGGCGCCGCCGCCGAGATCGCCGCCGCCATCGCCGGCTTCAACGGCCTGCCGGAAGTCGGCCCCGCGCCACGCCCCGGCCTGATCATCGTGGCGCGCGGCGGCGGCGGCCTCGAGGACCTGTGGGCCTTCAACGAGGAAATCGTCGCCCGGGCCGCCGCCGCCAGCACCATTCCGCTGATTTCCGCGGTCGGCCACGAAACCGACTTCACGCTGATCGACTTCGTTTCCGACCTCCGCGCCCCCACGCCGACGGCCGCCGCCGAAATGGCCGTGCCCGTTCGCCTGGAACTGATGGCCCAAGTGGCCGACGACGGCACTCGCCTGATCGGCGCGCTCGGCCGGTTGTTGGTCGACCGCCGCCAGCGCCTCGACGGCCTTGCCCGCGGCCTGCCCAACCTGCGCCGCGTGGTCGAGAGCGCGTCGCAGCGGCTGGACGACTGGGCCGAGCGGCTGGGCAACAGCCTGCGGACCGGTATCGACAGGCGCCGGGCGCGGCTCGACCATGTGACCGCCCGCATTCCCTCTCCGCGGCGCGAGATCGTCGTGGCCGCCCAACGGATCGCCCGCGAAAGCCAAGCCTTGCAGCGTTCCGCCGACGGCCTTTTCCGGGAACGCCAGGTCCGCCTCGCCCACGCCGCCGCCCTGCTCGAGAGTTTTTCCTACACCCGCGTCCTCGATCGCGGCTTCGCGCTGGTCCTTGCCGGCGACGGCCGCCCGGTTTCTTCGGTCACCTCGCTCTCGGCGGGGATGGATTTGACGCTGCGCCTGCGCGACGGCACGGCCGGCGTCACCGTCGGCAAGACGCCGGGCACCCCGCCACCCGGCGGCGGGCGGACGGCCGCGAAGGGCGGACGAAGCCCCGCCAAGGACGACCGCCAGAGAAAGTTGCTATGAATCGCCTAGCTCTCCTTCTCGCCGCCGTCTTCACGACGGTCCTCTGCGGCCATCGCGTCGTCGCCGTGGAGCCGCGTTTCGACGGGGCGTTCGTACAGGGCGGCCTGGTCGTCGGCCACGTCGCCCGCGGATCGTCGGTGACGGTGAACGGCAAGCCGACGCGGGTTTCAGCCGAGGGAGAGTTTCTGATCGGGTTCGATCGCGATGCCCCGCCCACCGTTGAAATCCGGGTCACCGAAAAGGCCGGCGCCGATCGATCACACACCCTTTCGGTGGCGCGCCGGACCTTCCCCGTGCAACGCATCGAGGGCCTGCCGCCCCAGCAGGTGACGCCGGACGCGCAAACCGTGCGGCGCATCCAGGCCGAAGCCGCGCTCGTCGCCGCGGCCAAGGCCAGGGATTCGGCCGATCCCTTCTTCCGGTCGGGTTTCGTCTGGCCGGTCAAGGGGCGGTTGTCCGGCGTTTACGGCAGTCAACGCATCCTCAACGGGCAGCCACGCGCCCCGCACGGCGGCCTCGACATCGCGGCGCCGCGGGGCACCGCCGTGCTGGCCGCCGCCGACGGCATCGTTTCGCTGGCCCACGACGACCTGTTCTTCACCGGCAAGACGGTGATGATCGACCACGGCTTCGGGCTGTCCTCGGTCTATGCCCATCTCGACACGGTGGCGGTGCATCCGGGCCAAGCCGTCGGCAAGGGCGCGCCCATCGGCACGCTTGGCGCAACCGGTCGGGCGACCGGCCCCCACCTGCACTGGGGCGTCAGCCTGTTCGACACCCGCCTCGATCCCGCCCTTTTGGTCGCGCCGATCGCAGACGCACGGTAACGACCCGAAAGCGCTTGCCGAAGGCGGTTGCCGAGCATAGAATGATAATGAGAGTCATTATTGACACATGGGAGTCCATGCCATGCTTAGCCTTCGCAAACTGATCCTCCCATTGGCCGCCGTGGCGGCGTTTTCGCTGCCCGGCATTGCCGCGGCCGACTGCACCGCCGGGCACGGCAAGACCGCATCCGTCGAACAGCCGAGCACGACACCACCCGCCACCCAGGGCGGCAAGGGCTGAGGCCCGGCCTTCATCATCCTTGGTTATTCAGGGAAAACGGCCGGGTATCCGGCCGTTTTTCTTTCGAGCGCGCGGTGACCCGGTTGTTCAGTCCGGCCAGCGGTTATGAAGCCACAACCACTGCTCGGGCGTATCGCGGACCCACCCCTCGATAATCTCGTTGATCCGGGTCATGATGGCCAGGATGTCGGCGTGTCGATCGCCGGTATTGGGCAGGTCGAGTGGCGGCAGCGCGATCAACTGGAAATGCGCCCCCTTGAGACGCCGGATCCTGCCCGGCACCACCGGGCAGCCGAACTTCAGCGCAAGGTCGGCCAACGCCGGTGCGGTCATCGCGTCCCGTCCC
>JAVEYE010000073.1:0-13184 GCA_034003665.1 Rhodospirillales bacterium
CGGCGATCATCTGCAAGCGCCTCTTAATGGCGAGGACGTCCAGTTGGCCTCCTTTTTGCGCTAGACGCGGAATAAAAGCGTACAGCTCGCGCAGGAATGCGTCGCTCAGTCGCGGCATGATGGCGTTGAGATGGCTCTCGTTCGCCGCACCCATGGTTTCCAGTTTCAACTGAATCTGAATGGCGGCGACCACCCGGTCTTCCGCAAAGATGGGGATCACCAGGGGGTCCATATCGACGAAGCGCGGCGGTTCGACCGGTGATTCGGGTTCCACCGCCTGCTCAACCCGCGGTGCGAATGGCCCCCACTCAAGCTGCTTCATGATGCCGACGGCGCCTCCGGCGATCATCAGGATGATCGCAGCCGCGATGGCAATCGTGCGAACCATGGCGCCCCCCGCCGCTTTCCGTTCCCGTTGTCGCCGCCCTTCCCTTATCGGAGGGCGTCTTTTCGCCGGAATGCCGACATGGCCGACCGCCGCCTAGAAATGGCGATAGCCGGAACCTTCCAGCATCATTCGCCGCCCGTCCAGATCGGTGACGCCGACCAAGCGGTCGGGGTCGTCCGTGGCTGTCCGCTCGACGATGCGCCCGATACGGGTAATCGGCAAGTCGAGAGACTTCGAGATGCCGGCCAGGGTCGGTTCCGAATCCGGAGGCGCGGCGAACAGCAGTTCATAGTCGTCACCGCCGCTCAGGATGTCCCGCCAACTCCCGGCCCCGACGGCAAGCGCCGCCCGCGCCGCCGCAGACAGGGGAACGCGGGCGGTTTCAATGACGGCGGCCGTCCCCGATGTTTCGCAAATGTGGCCGAGATCGGCAACCAGGCCGTCAGATACATCGACGGCTGCCTTGGCCAATCCCACGAGGCGGAGTCCACATGCGGTACGCGGGATCGGCCGCCGGTAGCGGGCGGCGAGTGCGTCCTGATCGGCCGTGGTGACGCCGGCTAACCCCGTCCTCAGCGCAATCAGGCCAAGCGCCGCGTCGCCGATGGTGCCGGTGACGAAAACCGCATCGCCAACTTGCGCGCCGGAACGCCGCAAGGCAGCACCCTGCGCAACGCAGCCGAATGCACAGATGCTGAGGGTCAACGGCCCCGGTGTCGCCACCGTGTCGCCCCCTATGAGATGGATGCCAAAAAGTTCCTGATCCGCCGCCAGAGCCCTTGCGAAGGGTTCGAGCCATTCAACGCCGGTTTCACGGGTCAACGCGAGGGCTAGCGTGTAGGCCATCGGTCGAGCGCCCATCGAGGCGAGATCGGACAGGTTGACCCGCAGGGCTTTGGCCGCCACGTCAGCCGCCGTATCGTCGGCCAGAAAATGCACGCCCGCCACCAGGGCATCGGACGTCACCACCAGGCTTTGGCCTGGCGGCAGATCGAGTGCGGCGGCATCGTCCGTCAAACCGAACGCGCCTGGCGCCCCCTTTGCAAGGGGCGCAAAAAAGCGACGGATGATCTCGAATTCACCGAGCCCCCGTTGTCGCGTCGTCATCGCCGCCCCCCGCCTCATCAGGCCGCAACACCCGTCCAATGCGATCGAGCACGGCGTTCACCAAACCGGCTTCCTTGGAATCGAAAAAGGCGTGGGCGATATCGACGTATTCGGAAATGATGACGCGGAGGGGCACATCGACACGCGAGAACAACTCGTAAGCCCCCACCCGCAGGATCGCCCTTAAGACCGCCTCCAGCCGGTCAAGCGGCCATTCGGCCGACAGCGCGGACGCAATCATCCCGTCGATGTCGGCCAATCGCCCGGCGGCGCCGCGGACGAGGTCGCCGAGAAAGGCGGCGTCGGGGTCCACCCGCCGCAGGGGAGCCGCGGTGTCGCCGTCGGCGGCGACCACCCAGCGGTCGGCCGCGAAATCGCGGAGGACGGCATCGGCCGAACGCTCCGCCATCTCCATCTCGTAGACGGCCTGCACCGCGGCCAGCCGGGCCGCCGTGCGCCGGCTCATGTCCGGCTTGGCGCGCCGGGGCTGGGTCATCGCATCACCAGACGGAACCGCCGCTGCAACTCCATCATCCGCAGACAGGCATTGGCCGCATCGGCGCCTTTGTTCTTGCGGGCGACCTGGGCACGCTCCCAAGCCTGATCCCACGTCTCGCAGGTGAGGATGCCGAACCCGCAGGCAATTCCGCGCTGGACGGTCAGGTCCATCAGGGCCCGCGACGACTCGCGGCAGATGTGATCGTAGTGGTCGGTCTCGCCGCGAATGACGCACCCCAGCGCCACGAACCCGGCGTAGTCGTGGGAAGACGCGTGGATTTCCATCGAGCGCAGGGCGAATCCGATGGCCGCGGGAACCTCGAAGGTGCCGGGCACGGCAATCCGCTCATACGTCACGCCGGCCTTTTCAAGTGCGGCAATGGCCCCCTTGGCCATTTCGTCGGCGATATCCTCGTAGAAGCGAGCTTCGACGATCAGGACGCAGGGTTGGCCCGTCATGTCATCCCCTTCCCGCCGCGATGGAGCGGCGCTCGGTCACGTTCAGGCCATAGCCCTTCAGCCCGATGATGGTGCGATCGGTGTTGGACAGCAGGATCATGTCACGCACCCCGAGATCCAACAAAATCTGGGCGCCGACCCCATAATCCCGCAAAGTGCCGCCCCGATGCTCGCCCTGAACCAGCTTGGCGTTGAGGCGTTCCAGCAGACTGGTCGGCTTGGGTTCGCGGATCAGAACGACGACGCCACGCCCGGCTTCGCCGATCATTTCCATGGCGCGCGCCATCTCGCCGGCCTTGCCGGTGGCATTGTCGCCCAGCACATCCTCGAGCACGTTCAGCGCATGCACCCGCACCAGCACCGGGCCGTCGCTCTCGATATCACCCTTGATCAGGGCCACGTGTTCGGCATAGGCGGCGCGGTTGACATAAACGATCATGCGGAACGAACCGCCGTGGGCGCTCTCCAGGGTCGTTTCGAGCGCCCTTTCCACCGTCCGATCGTGACGCAGACGATAGGCGATGAGATCGGAAATCGTCCCGATCTTGAGGCCATGATGCTGAGCGAAGGCAACGAGGTCAGGGAGACGGGCCATGGTGCCGTCTTCATTCATCACCTCGCAGATGACGCCGGCTGGGCTCAGGCCGGCCAGCCGGCAAACATCGACGGCCGCCTCGGTATGGCCGGTGCGCACCAGCACGCCGCCGTCTCGCGCCTCCAACGGAAAAATATGGCCCGGACAGACGATGTCGTCCTTGCCCTTGGTCGGATCGATGGCGGCGGCGATGGTGCGCGCCCGGTCGGACGCCGAAATGCCGGTGGTCACCCCATCGCGGGCCTCGATCGATACGGTGAATGCCGTCTGGTGACGGGATTCGTTCTCGCGGGCCATCATCGGCAGGCCGAGCTGACCGATGCGTTCGCGGGTCATCGCCAAGCAGATCAGGCCGCGGCCATGCTTCGCCATGAAATTGATGGCCTGGGGCGTCGCCATTTGAGCCGGGACGATGAGGTCCCCCTCGTTTTCGCGCCCGGGATCATCGACCAGGATGAACATGCGCCCGTTGCGGGCATCCTCGATGATATCTTCGGTCGGCGACAGGTAATCTCGGTCGGCCACGGCTATTCCCTTTCCAGAAGCCGCGCAACATAGCGCGCCAACATGTCAATTTCCAGGTTCACGCGAGATCCGACCCTGAGTCGGCCCAGCGTGGTGACTTCCTGGGTGTGCGGGATGACGTTGACCCCGAAGACGCTGCCGTCGACCTCGTTGACCGTCATTGATACGCCGTCGACCGCCACCGACCCCTTCGGCGCAATGAACGAAGCCAGCTTGTCGGGAGCCCGGAAGCTCAGGCGCATCGACTCGTTCTCCGGGGTCATGGCCACCACCTCACCCACCCCATCGACGTGGCCCGATACGATATGGCCGCCCATCTCGTCGCCCATCCGCAGGGATCGCTCGAAATTGACCGGCATGCCCTCACGCCAGTCACCCATGGTGGTGCAGGACAGGCTTTCGTCCGAGGCGCTGATGGCAAACCAGCCCGGCCCCTTGTCGATGACCGTCATGCAGGCGCCCGAGCAGCAGATGGAGGCGCCGATCTCGATCTTCGCGGTATCGTAGCCGGTGGCAAATTCAAAGCGGGTGTCGCCGGTCCTGACGACCGCGCGGACTCGTCCCAGGTCGGTGATGATTCCGGTAAACATGACGACTTCTTATTCCTTTCGGCGAAACAGATCGACGACGTCGGCATCCAGGTCGAGGCTGCCGCTCCGCTCGAACGACGGGGCATCGGCCAGCGCGGCAATTGCCAAGTCGGACACCGCCGCAACCGCGTCGCCGCCCAACACCCGCGGCGCCCGAAACCACGCCAAGCGATCGGCGAGGCCAGCCCTGAAAATCGACGCCGCCAACCGCCCACCTCCTTCGACCAGCACCCGCGTGATGCCACGTCGGGCCAGTTCAGCGAAGGCGGCCGCCGGGTCAGGCCGCCCGTCGTCGCCGGACGCCACCTGTATAACGACCGCGCCCGCCGCCGTTAAGGCTTGGCGTGCCGGGGAATCAGCTTTTTCGCAACATAGAATCCAGGTCTCGGCTTGCCGGGCCGTCGCCAACATTCGGCTGGTCGGCGGCAGGCGCAAACGGCTGTCGAAAACGATGCGTACCGGCGAGCGCCCCTCCAGGCCGGGCAGCCGACACCGCAGGTCCGGATCGTCGGCGAGAGCGGTTTCAATGCCGATGGCGATGGCATCGTGACGGGCCCGAAGGCCGTGGCCGAAGGCCCGCGCGGCGTCGCCGGTAACCCAACGGCTCTCGCCGGCAGCGGTGGCGATCCTCCCGTCAAGGGTTGCCGCAACCTTGACCGTAACCAAGGGTCGCCCGCCGTTGATGCGCAGAAAGAAGCCCGCGTTGACCTCGCGGGCGGCGGCCTCTCCCACCCCCACCTCGACGGCGACGCCGGCATCACGCAGGCGGGCCAGCCCACGCCCCGAAACCCGAGGATCCGGGTCCTCTACGGCAACAACCGCGCGGGCGATGCCGGCTGCGACCAAGGCGTCCGCACAGGGCGGCGTCCGGCCGACATGGGCGCAGGGTTCGAGGGTGACATAGGCGGTCGCGCCGCGGGCCAGGCCGCCGGCCCGGCCGAGAGCTTCTGTCTCGGCGTGAGGGCGGCCGCCCGGCTGGGTCCAACCCCGCCCCACGACGCGGCCGCCGAGGTCGGGGCGCACGAGCACGCAACCGACGGCCGGGTTGGGCCACACGCGCCCCAAACCGCGCCGCGCCAAGGCCAGCGCCGCCTCCATGCACTGAATGTCGGTGGCTTCAAGTTCGCCTGTCACTCAGCTTTCCGACAAAGTCCTCAAAATCCTTGGCATCGACGAAGTTTCGATAAACCGAGGCGAAACGCACGTAGGCGACCTTGTCGAGATCGGCGAGGTGATCCATCACCATTTCGCCGATCGCCTTGGTCGTGATCTCGCTCTCGCCGGTCGTTTCGAGTTGCCGCTGAATGCTGTTGACCATGCGCTCCACCCGTTCCTCATCGACCGGCCGCTTGCGCAAGGCAATGGTCAGCGAACGGGTCAGCTTGTCGCGATCGAAAGGCTCCTTCTGCCCGTTTTTCTTGACCACGGTGAGTTCGCGCAGTTGAACCCGCTCGAAAGTCGTGAAGCGGGACCCGCAGTCCGGGCAGAACCGCCGGCGTCGGATGGCGGCATTGTCCTCGCTCGGACGCGAGTCTTTGACCTGGGTGTCCGTGTGACCGCAAAATGGACAGCGCATCGGTTCCTTTCTCCTCCCTTGCCGGCGAGGACGGGTTCAAAATCCGGCGTAAATGGGAAAGCGCCGGCACAGGTCGCCGACCTTGGCGCGCGCCGCCTGCTCGGCTGCCGTGTTGTCGTCCGGGTGGACGATCAGCCCCTCCAGCACGGCGTCGATCATTTCGCCGATTTGCCGGAATTCAGCCACGCCGAAGCCCCGGGTTGTCGCCGCCGGCGAGCCCAGGCGGAGGCCCGACGTCACCATCGGCTTCTCGGGATCGAACGGCACGCCGTTCTTGTTGCAGGTCATTCCGGCTCTCTCCAGGCTCTTCTCGGCAACGTTGCCCTTCAGTCCCTTGGGCCGGAGATCGAGCAGCAACAGATGGGTATCGGTCCCCCCCGACACCACGTCGAAGCCGCGTTCGAGAAGCGTCGCCGCCAGCACCTTGGCGTTCGCCGCGACCGCTTGGGCGTATGCTTTGAACTCAGGGCGCAGCGCCTCGCCAAAGGCCACCGCCTTGGCGGCGATGACATGCATGAGCGGCCCCCCCTGGATGCCGGGGAAAATCGCCGAGTTGATCTTCTTGCCGAGATCCAGATCGTTTGTGAGGATCATGCCGCCACGCGGTCCGCGCAGGGTCTTGTGGGTGGTCGTCGTCACAATGTGGGCGTGCGGCATCGGGCTGGGATGGATGCCGGCCGCCACCAGTCCGGCGAAATGGGCCATGTCGACCATGAAATAGGCGCCCACTTCGTCGGCGATCTTGCGGAAGCGCGCAAAATCGATGATCCGCGGATAGGCCGAGCCGCCGGCAATGATCAGCTTCGGCTTATGTTCGCGGGCCAACCGCTCGACTTCGTCGAAGTCGATCAGCGCGTCCTCCCGCCTCACCCCGTATTGTACCGCCTTGAACCATTTGCCGGATTGAGCCGGCGGTGCCCCGTGAGTCAGATGGCCGCCGGCGGCCAGGCTGAGTCCCATCAGGGTGTCGCCGGGCGTCAACAGTGCCTGGTAGACACCGGCGTTGGCCTGGCATCCCGAATGGGGCTGGACGTTGGCGAATTCGCAGCCGAACAGTTTCTTGGCGCGGGAGATGGCCAGTTCCTCGGCGACGTCCACGCACTCACAGCCGCCGTAGTAGCGCCTGGCCGGATAGCCCTCGGCGTATTTATTGGTCATCACCGAGCCTTGTGCTTCAAGGACGGCCCGCGACACGATGTTCTCAGAGGCGATAAGTTCGATCTGATCCTGCTGGCGCGTCAGTTCACCGCGGATGCCAGCGTACAATTCCGGGTCCCTGTCCGCCAGGGACTCGCCAAAAAACCGCGCATGGGAATCCGAGGGATACTGGGCCTTGGCGACACTCATGAGTTAGAACCTTTCGTTCAGTCAATTCTTGGGATTGGACAGCTTTTCGACGCGGCGCGCGTGGCGGCCACCGTCGAAGGACGTTTCAAGGAAAATTCGCAGACATTCGCGCGCGACATCGGGCCCGATGGTGCGTCCGCCCATGCACAGAACATTGGCGTCGTTGTGCTGGCGAGACAGGCGGGCCCCGTAGGCATCATGGACGACCGCCGCCCGAACGGCGGAAAAACGGTTGGCCGCGATGCTGACCCCGATCCCGGTCCCGCACAACAGGACGCCCAACCGTGCCCGCCCGTCCCGAATGGCGCTCGCCATGGCGTAGCCATAATCGGGATAGTCAACCGACTCCGGACCATCCGTACCCAGATCCACCACGTCATACCCCAGATCCCGCAAGTCCTTGCAAAGCAACAGCTTGAGATCATAACCGCCGTGATCGCTGGCGATCGCTATGGATTCCGACGGCATGACGCGAGGCTCCCTCGAAGGCGGCGCTTGCCACTAGATACCACATATCGAATCGACCTGCCAAGCCGACACAATTTGTCGCGTACAGGTCCAAAAACCTAGGTTTTCCAGGCGGTTCCCGCCAGTCCGCGGGAACCGCCACCGCCCCTGCCCGAAACGTCGCCGCAGCTTCGTGCGATTGATTTTTATTCTCTTGTCGTTTGATGAAGCGTTTTGCATTCACCCAACTGAATGGGTCCCTCTTTCAGGTAGATTGACATTAAATCATTGCGCTTTTTATTGAACGATCTTAACCGATCAAGACTATGACACTTTATTTTTGTGGTTTTTTATTGACAGCAAAGTCCCCTCGTGCGAACACTTCCCCGTTGTTCAAAATTGGTTACAGGTCCAAGAGTGATGAGCGAAGAAAATTCGGAACTGGTGTCGCGCGATGAAATCCTGCGGATGTCCGTGGATGTCGTTGCCGCATACTTAAGCAATAATCAGTTGCCGGCCGGACAAATTCCGGAGGTGATCAACACCGTTTTTCGTTCTCTGAGTTCCCTGGATGGAACGTCGACCGAAGTCGCGCAGGAGCCGGCAAAGCCGGCCGTGCCGGTTCGCCGGTCGGTAACGCCCGAATACCTCGTCTGTTTGGAGGACGGCAAGAAACTGAAGATGCTGAAACGGCATCTGCGGACGACCTACAACATGACGCCGGAAGAATACCGCGCCAAATGGAACTTGCCGCCGGATTACCCGATGGTCGCCCCGAACTATGCGAAGCAGCGGTCGGATTTCGCCAAGCAGATCGGCCTGGGTCGCAAACCCGGCGAGAAGCGGCGCGGCCGCAAGCGAGCCGCTCGCGCCTGATGCCGACACGCATGGCTGGAAGATGAGGCCGCCGCAAAAGGGGGTGGCCTCTTTTTCATGTCTCGGCGGCGGAGAATGGGCTTGACGGAAAGTCCGGTCAGATTCCGAGATAGGCCTTCTTGACGTCTTCATTGTCGAGGAGATTGGCCGCCGAATCAGTCAGGGTAATCGCGCCGTTTTCCATGACATAGCCGCGGTGGGCGATCTTCAAGGCCTGATTGGCGTTCTGCTCGACCAGGAAAATGGTCGTTCCGTTTTCCTGGTTGATCTTGACGATAATGTCGAAGATCTGACGGATGATCATCGGTGCCAGGCCAAGCGACGGCTCGTCCAGCAGCAGCAGCCGCGGCCGGGCCATGATGGCGCGCGAGATGGCCAGCATCTGTTGTTCGCCCCCCGACAGCGTGCCGCCAGGCTGGTGGCGGCGGTCGGCAAGGATGGGAAACAAGTCGAACACGTACTCGAGATCCTGGTGGATGCCCTCGCGGTCCCTGCGCAGGAAGGCCCCCATATCGAGATTCTCGGCGACGGTGAGATCGGGGAAAATCAGGCGCCCTTCCGGGACCTGACAGACTCCCATTTCGACCAAGCGGTTGGGCGGCGTCCCGCAGATGGAAACGCCCTCCAACAGGATGTCGCCCTTGCGGGGCGGCACCAACCCGCACACCGCCATCAACGTGGTCGTCTTGCCGGCCCCGTTGGCGCCGATAAGGGTGATGATCTCGCCCTTCCCTATCTCCATGTTGACGGAGTGCAGGACCGGAATCGGGCCATATCCGGCATCGACGTCGATCAGCTTAAGCATCCGCCTCTTCTCCGAGATAGGCCTTGATCACACGCGGATCCCGACTGACCTCTTCGGGCGTGCTCTGGGCGATCTGGGTCCCGTATTCGAGTACGCAGACGCGATCGGAAAGGCTCATCACCAGCTTCATGTCATGTTCGATCAGAAGGATCGAGAGGTCGTGCTTCTCGCGCAGGCGCAAAATAAGCGTCTGCAGCTCGCGGGTTTCGCTGGGGTTCATGCCGGCAGCCGGCTCGTCAAGCAACAAAAGGGCTGGTTCGGTTGCCATGGCGCGGGCGATTTCCAGGCGTCTCTGGGCCCCGTATGGCAGATTGTTGGCGGTTTCGTCGACCAGCCCGGTCAACCCGACCTCCTTGAGCAGGCCGTAGCTGATCTCAATCCCCTCGGCTTCCTCGTGGCGGGTTGCGGGCGGCCTAAAAATCGCACCAAAAACTGACGAACGGGTTCGGCAATGGCGGCCGATCAGAACGTTCTCCAGCACCGTCATATGGGGGAACAGGCGAATGTTCTGGAACGTTCGCGCCATTCCCAGCTCGGTGATGTGATTCGGCTTGAGGCCGTTTAGGCGCTTCCGCCGCCCCCGCGCCGACAACAGGATGTCGCCGGAGGTCGGCTCGTAAAGACCGGTGACGCAGTTGAAAAACGTGGTCTTGCCCGCCCCGTTCGGCCCAATCAAGGCCACGATCTCGCCGGGCATGATGTCGAGACTGACCGAATCGACGGCCCTGAGGCCACCGAAATCCATCGTCAGGTTTCGAACGTCGAGGACGGGACCGGCATCAGCCATGGGAACCCACCCCTTTTGCGATACTGCCGTCGCCGCGCGGTGCGGTCTCGGTGCTGCGCGGATTCTCGGGCGGGCGGAACTGCCGTTTCAGCCGCCGGTCGCGGATCAGCCCCTGGGGCCGGAACACCATGAATAGCACCATGACGGCGCCGAACACGATCATTCGGTACTCTGCGAAAGCCCGCAGGTACTCCGGCAACAGGATGAGAATCAAGGCGCCCAGAATGACCCCAACGGTCGATCCCATACCTCCGAGAACGACGATGGAAAGAATCATTGCCGATTCCAGGAAGGTGAAGCTGGCCGGATTGATGAACGACGTCTTGCCCGCGAAGACCACGCCCGCCATGGCCGCCCATGTCGCCCCCAACGAGAAGGCCATCAGTTTGGTCTTGGTCTTATCGATGCCCATCGCCTGGCAGGCGATCTCGTCCTCGCGCAGGGCCATCCAGGCCCGTCCGATGCGTGAATACTTGAGCCGCGTCACCACGACGATGGTAAAGATGACGAGAGCGAGCACCACGTAGTACATGTAAATGATGCGGCCCTGCAGGCCCAATTCGACCCCGAACAAATCGGGCCGCGGAATGTTGGAAATGCCGCTCGGCCCGTGGGTGAAGGCCCCCCAGTTCTCGAGAACCAGGCGGATGATCTCGCCGAAACCCAGGGTAACGATGGCCAAGTAGTCTCCGCGCAGGCGGAGAACCGGGAAACCAAGCAGAATGCCGACGAACGCGCCGAGAATGGCCGCCAACGGTAGAACGGTCCAGAAGCCCAGCCCGAAATGCAGGTTGAGCAATGCGTAGGCATAGGCGCCGACCGCATAGAAGGCGACGAACCCAAGGTCGAGCAACCCGGCCAGCCCCACCACGATGTTCAGGCCAAGCCCCAGCATGATGTACATCAAGGCCGAAATCATGATGTTGACCTGGTACATCGAGAACAGGAAGGGGAAGACCAGAACGAAGATCGCGAACGCCGCAATCAGCGAATAGCGGATTCGGGCATCGTGGATGAGCAACTGAAGCGTTCGCGCGCGATCGTCGGCAATCGACGAGTCCCGTTTGCTCCCCATCTCGCGGCGGGCCATGAGGAAGCGCCACACGTAGGAAAGCAGAAAGGCGCTGACCCCGACCAGCGCCAAATTCTCCCATCGCCAGACGATGGTCTTTTCGATGGTGTTCACCCGGATGACCATGATCGGAAAGGTCAGGAACATGAACCAGACCGCGGTCAGCAGCGATTTCTTCAGGTCTTGCATAACGTCGTTGTGACCTCTCCGATCGCCGTTCAGACTTTCTGGCTTTCGGCTTTGCCGAGAATGCCCGCCGGTCGGAAGATGAGGATGAGAACCAGCAGCGCGAAAGCGAAGACATCTTCGTAGTCGCTCGACACGTAACCGGTCGCGAAGCTCTCGGTCCAGCCGAGCACCAAGCCGCCCAGCATGGCCCCGGGGACGCTGCCGATGCCGCCCAGCACCGCCGCGGTGAAGGCCTTAATTCCGGCGATGAAGCCGATGTAGAAGTTTATCTGGCCGATGTGCGAAGCGATAAGGACGCCACCGATCGCCGCCAGGGCCGAACCGATGATGAAGGTCAGCGAAATCACCTGGTCCACGTTCACCCCGACCAACATGGCCATGCGCTGGTTCTGTGCGGTCGCGCGCATCGCCTTGCCCATGCGCGTGAACTTGATGAACGAGGTCAGCCCAGCCATGACCAGGGCCGCGGTGACGACGATGATGACTTCCGAGGAGGTGATGATGCCGCCGACGGCGTCCGGCAGATCGAAGTCGGGAAGCAGAGTGGGAAACGGCAGAAAGTCGGCGGTCTGGGCAAGCAGGACGTAATTCTGCAGGAAGATCGACATGCCGATCGCCGAGATCAGCGGCGACAGGCGCGGCGCCCCGCGCAACGGCTTATAGGCGATCTTCTCGATGGTGAAGCCGTATGCCGACGCGTAGATCACCGCAATCGGCAACGCCATCAGCAGGATCGCGTACCCGGGGAGCCCGAGGGTGCCCAGCACGCCGGCAACGATGAGCGCGGTAAAGGCGCCGATCATGTAGATTTCGCCGTGAGCGAAATTGATGAGCTGGATGATCCCATAGACCATGGTGTAGCCCAGTGCAATCAACGCGTAGATGCTGCCCCGGGTCAAACCACCAAAGAAAATTTCGAGGAAATACTCCATCCGCCCATCAACTCTCGGATAAAGGATCCGTGGGAGAGTCCCTTTTGGACACTCCCACGGCATCCATGCATTGTCGGCGAGAAGCGCCGGATCAATCGGCCTGGACGAATTCGCCCTTGACCACGCGGTACACCTGGAAGCCGACCCCTTCGGCATCGCCGCGTTCGTCGAAGCGGATCTTGCCGACCGGCGTCTCGACGTACTCGGTGCGCAGCGTCTGGACGATCTTGTCGTAGTCGGTCGATCCCGCCTTCTCGATGGCGTTCATCAGGGCCAGCGCCGCCGAATAGGCTTCGTGGAAGAAGGCGCCAGGATCGGCATTGAAGGCCTTCTTGTGGGCGTCGATAGCGACCTGATAGAGCGCATTGGCCGAAATGTCTTTGGGGCCGGTCGCATAAACGCCCTCGGCGAATTCGCCCGCCACCTTGATGAAGGTGGGATCCTTGACGCCGTCATCGGAAATGAACGGGATGTCGAGCCCGCGCTTGCGCATGGTCATGACGATCTTGGACGCCTCGGGGTGGTAGCCCCCGAAGATCACGGCGTCGGCGCCGGATTGCTTGACCTTCTGCACGACCGCCGAATAATCGACGGCACCGGGAGTGACGCCCTCGAACAGCACGGTCTTGGCTTTGCCGGATTCGTCGATGAACTTCTGGTTCCACTCGGCGAAGCCCTTACCGTAATCGCCTTTGTCGTGAATGACGGCAATCTGCTTGGCGCCCAGCTTCTCGATGGCGAAGGTGGACGCCATCTTGCCTTGGGCATCGTCACGGGCAATGGTCCGGAAGAAGTTCGGATAGTCGCCGCTCAGGGTCAGGTCGGGGTTGGTCGCGGACGGCGACATCAGGACGATTTTCGAATCCTTGTAGATCGGAAGCGCCGCCTTGGTCGCCCCCGAGCAGATGTGCCCCATCGCCACGGTCACCTTCTCGGAAATGAGCTTGAAGGCGGCATTGGTCGCTAATTCAGGCTTGCACTGTTCGTCCTG
>JAVEYE010000074.1:0-13090 GCA_034003665.1 Rhodospirillales bacterium
CCCTCCGGGTGCGGCAAGTCGACCACGCTGCGCATGGTCGCCGGCCTGGAGGACGCCACGCGCGGGCGCATTTTCATCGCCGGCGAGGACATGACCCATGTGCCGCCCGCCCAGCGCCGCCTGTCGATGGTGTTTCAGTCCTACGCGCTCTTCCCTCACCTCGACGTCCGCCAGAACATCCTGTTCGGCCTCAACGTGCGCAGGGTGCCGACCGCCGAGAAGGAGGCCCGGCTCAAACGGGTCGCCGACCTGGTCGGCCTCGCCGCCCTGCTCGACCGCAAGCCGGCCCAGCTTTCCGGCGGCCAGCGCCAGCGGGTCGCCCTGGCCAGGGCCATCGTGGCCGAGAACCCCATCTGCCTGATGGACGAGCCGCTGTCCAACCTCGACGCCAAGCTCCGCCACGAGATGCGGGTCGAAATCCGCGCCCTGCAGCAGCGCTTGGGCATGACCGTCGTCTATGTCACCCATGACCAGGGCGAGGCCATGAGCATGGCCGACCGCATCGTCCTCATGCGCGACGGCGATATCGAGCAGGAGGGCACGCCCGACGAGCTTTACAGCGCGCCCGCCACCGTGTTCGCGGCGGGTTTCATCGGCACGCCGCCGATGAACCTGCTGGCCCTGGCCGACGGTCCGCACGGCGCCGTCATCGCCGGCAGCGACGGCCCGGCCGTGCTGGACGGCGGCGGCGACGGCCTGACCCTGGGCATCCGGCCCGAGCACGTCATCGTCGCCGCGGAGGGCGACGGCGGCATTCCCGCCCACCTGATCGCGTCGGACTACCTGGGCGCCGATACCGTGGTGACGGCCCGCATCGGCGGCCAGACCATCAATGCCCGGGTTCCCGGTCACTACACGATTTCTCCCGACCAGGGAGTCCGCCTGCGCTGGCCGGCCGACGCCCTGCATGTTTTCGACGTCCGGACCGGCCGCCGCGTAGCCGGCCACCGGCCGCGGCAGAACGCCGGCTGAATGACGAGGAACGAGGCACCGCGGGGGCGGTGCCGGTCAACCCGATGAGGAGGCAACCATCATGATGAAGAGAGCAAAGACACTGATGACCGGGGTCGGCCTCGCCGCCGCCCTCGGCGCCGGCGCCGCCATGCCGGCATCCGCGACCGATCTTACCATGTACTATCCGATCGCCGTCGGCGGCCCGCTGACCGACGTGGTCGACGGCATGGTCGCCGATTTCATGAAGGAAAACCCCGACGTCAAGGTGAAGGCGATCTACGCCGGCAACTACAACGACGCCCGCGTCAAGGCGCTGGCGGCCCTCAAAAGCGGGCAGCCGGCCCAGTTGTCGGTGCTGTTCTCCATCGACATCTACGAGTTAATCGAGCAGGACGCCATCGTCGCCTTCGACGACATCGTCTCGACGGCCGAGGAGAAGGAGTGGCTCAACAGCTTCTATCCCGGGCTCATGGAAAACGGCCGAACGCAAGGCAAGACCTGGGGCATCCCGTTCCAGCGCTCGACCATCGTCATGTACTACAACAAGGACGCATTCAAGGAAGCCGGACTCGACCCCAACAAGCCGCCGGCAAACTGGGACGAAATGGCCGCCATGGGCCAGAAGCTGGTCAAGAAAAGCGGCGGCCAGGTGGAACGCTGGGGCGTCATGGTGCCTTCCACCGGCTATCCCTACTGGATGTTCCAGGCCTTCGCCATGCAGAACGGCGAAGTGCTGATGAACAGCGAAGGCAACCAAACCTACTTCGACAAGCCCGCCGTCGTCGAGGCTCTGACCTACTGGCAGAAACTCGGCAAGGACGGCATCATGCCGGCCGGTGCCATCGAATGGGGAACCCTTCGTCAGAACTTCGTCGAGGGCAAGACCGCCATCATGTGGCACACCACCGGCAACCTGACCGCGGTGAAGAAGGAAGCCAAGTTCGATTTCGGCGTCGCCATGCTGCCCGCCAAGAAGCGCCTGGGCAGCCCGACCGGCGGCGGCAACTTCTACATCTTCAAGCAGACCACGCCGGAGGAGCGCACGGCAGCCATGCGCCTCATCAAGTTCATGACGGCGCCCGAAATGGCCGCCAAATGGAGCATGGCCACCGGCTACATGGGGGTCAGCCCGGCCGCCTATGAAACCGACGTGCTCAAGAAATACGCCGCCGAGTTTCCGCCGGCCGCGGTGGCCCGCGACCAGTTGAAGTACGGCACGGCCGAACTGTCGACCTATCAGACCGGCCGCGTGCGCAAGCTTCTGGACGACGCCATCCAGGCCGTGCTGACCGGCGCCAAGGAGCCGGAAGCGGCGCTCAAGGAAGCCCAGAGCCAGGCCGACCGCCTGCTCAAGCCCTACCGCTGAACCCTTCCGCCCGGCCCGGAGGCGCGCCGGCGCTTCCGGGCCCCCCGGCGGAACAAGCGACCGGACACCACACGACCATGCGGTTATCGCAATCGAACCTCAACACCATCCACGGCTGGCTGCTGCTGACCCCGGCCGCCATCCTGCTCGTCGCCTTCACCCACTATCCGACCGTCGCAACGCTGATCCAGAGCATTTTCTCCACCGGCACGGCGCTGCGGCCCTCGGTCTTCGTTGGGCTCGACAACTACCAGATGATGCTCGACGACCCGGTGTTCTGGAAGGTGGTCGGCAACAACCTCACCTACGCCTCCTTCACCATTCCCTTCAGCATCGCCATCGCGCTTTTGATGGCCATTTGGGTCAACGGCAAGCTGCCGCTGCGTGGCGTCGTGCGGATGGCCTATTTCACCCCGACCATCCTGCCGATGATCGCGGTCGCCAACATCTGGCTGTTCTTCTATTCCCCCGACATCGGCCTTCTGGATCAGATCGCCCGCGCCTTCGGCTTCGCCTCCACCAACTGGCTGGGCGACGCCGACACCGTGCTCGGCTGCATCATCGTGCTGGCCATCTGGAAAGACGCCGGATTCTTCATGATCTTCTATCTGGCCGCCCTACAGGCCCTGCCGCCCGATCTCGAGGAGGCGGCCAAGCTGGAGGGTGCAGGACGCTGGTATTTTTTCCGCAAGGTCACCTTCCCCCTGCTGATGCCGACCACGCTTTTCGTGATGATCAATGCCGTCATCAATTCCTTCAAGCTGGTCGATCAGTTGTTCATCCTGACCAAGGGCGGCCCCGACAACGCCAGCTCGCTTCTGCTCTATTACATCTACGAGGTGGCTTTCAGCTTCTTCGACGAGGCCTACGCGGCGACCTTGACGGTGGTCCTGCTGGCCGTGCTCGCCATCATTGCCATCGGCCAGTTCGTCATCCTCGACAAAAGGATCCACTACCGATGATCGCCGGAACCGGACACCGCCTGGGCGACCGCCTGGAAACCGGAGCAGCCTGGCTTCTGGCCTTTCTGTGGCTGCTGCCGCTCATCTATGCATTCTGGAGCGCCTTCCACCCGTCGGAATACGCCACCCGATTCTCGCTGTTCGCGCCGCTGACGCTCGACAACTTCCGCACCGCCTGGTCGCAGGCGCCCTTCGCGCGCTATTTCCTCAACACCTTCGTGCTGGTGACCTCCATCCTGGCCGCCCAGTTCTTTCTCTGCACGCTGGCCGCCTTCGCCTTCGCGCGTTTCGAGTTTCGCGGCCGCGGCGTCGCCTTCGCGCTGGTCCTCGTGCAGTTGATGATCATGCCCGAGGTGCTGATCGTCGAGAACTACCGCACCATGAGCCACCTCGGCCTGGTCGACACCATTCTCGGAATCGGACTTCCCTACATGGCGAGCGCGTTCGGCATCTTCCTCTTGCGCCAGACCTTCAAGACCATCCCCAAGGAACTGGAAGAAGCCGCGCGCGTCGAGGGGTGCTCGACCCTCAAGGTGCTGTGGAAGGTCTACGTGCCGCTGGCCAGGCCCACCTATGTCGCCTACGGGCTGGTCTCGATCAGCTATCACTGGAACAACTTCCTGTGGCCGCTGGTCATCACCAACTCGGTGACCACGCGGCCGCTCACCGTCGGTTTGGCCATTTTCGGGGCGCCCGAATCCGGGGTAAACTGGTCTATCATCACGGCCGGCACGCTGTTGGCCGTGGCGCCGTTGCTGGTCGCCTTCCTGCTGTTCCAGCGCCAGTTCGTCCAGTCGTTCATGCACGCGGGCATCAAATGACCCAGATCCTGACCTGGAACATCCAATGGGGCCTCGGCATCGACGGGCGGGTCGATCTGGCCCGCATCGCCGCCGTGATCGGCGCCATGGGCGAGCCCGACGTGCTGTGCCTGCAGGAGATCGGCCGCGCCATGCCCGGCGCCGGCGGCGAGGCGGTGGACCAGGCCCGCGACCTGGCCGCCCTCTTTCCCCGCATGGAATGGGCGTACGGCGCCGCCGTGGAGCGGGCCGGCGCCCCCGGCCATCCCCGCCGGCGCTTCGGCAACATGGTCCTGTCGCGCCTGCCGGTGATCCAGGTCTTTCGCCACCCCTTGCCGCAGCCGCCCGACGGCGCCGTCAAGCACATGCCGCGCCAAGCCACCGAAATCGTCGTGGAGGCCCCCTTCGGGCCGCTTCGCGTGATCACCACCCACCTGGAATACCACTCGGAAACCCAGCGCCTGGCCCAGGTGGCGCGACTCCGCGCCCTGCATGCCGAGGTCGCCGCCAATGTCCGCACGCCCGGCGTCCAGCCGCCCGACGGCCCCTATGCGGCGCCGCCCCGGCCCACCGCCTGCGTCATCTGCGGTGACTTCAACATGGTGCCGGAGGACGTCGTCTATCGCGCCATGGCCGCCCCCTTCGCCGACGGAACGCCGCCCCTCATCGACGCCTGGCGCCACGCCCATCGCGACCTGCCGCATGCGCCGACCTGCGGCATCCACGACAAGGACCAGTGGCCGCAAGGCCCGCACTGCCGCGACTTCCTGTTTGTCACCCCCGGCATCGCGGCGCGCATCACCGCCGTCGACGTCGACCGGAAGACCGACGCCTCCGACCACCAACCGATGCTGCTGAGCTTGGCCGATTGAATCGAACTGGTTCTTGAAGCGGCCTTCCGCGTAACCACATTTTCCATGCGGCTATCTGAAGCCGCCTCATCGCGCGCATGGTCCGCGCCCACAGGAGAAAACGGCATGGGAAAGAATATCGGCACGGTCGATCGGGTGTTGCGCATCGTCGTCGGCGCCGTCCTGATCGCGCTCGTTTTCGTCGGTCCAATGACGCCGTGGGGCTGGATCGGTGTGATCCCCATCCTGACCGCCCTGATCGGTTGGTGTCCCGCCTACACCCTCCTGGGCATCCGCACCTGCCCGACCGCGGGAAAGAAGGCCTAGTCGCGGCGGGCCAGGAAGCTTCGCCGCCCACGGATCATAGGTCCCGGAGGCCCAGAAGACCTTCGGGACGCGGGGTATACGACTGCCGCCCTCATCGTCCTTGGGCGGCAAGACGGCATAGATCGACTGGATGGGATCGGCTGGCCGCAAACCCGCACGGCGGGACGCCTCAGTTCCGGTTTTCGATCCGCCGCGCCGTCGTCACCCGGCGCATCAGCGCCAGCATGCCGATCAGCGCCACGCAAATGGCGGTGAGCACGGCCAGCGCCCAATCGAACCCGCCCGCGGCGCTGGACAACAGGCCGATCGACACCGGCCCCATGACTCCGCCCACCTCGGCCGCCGAAAAGAACAGCCCGCCGGCCAGCCCGGCCCGGCGCGAGCCCACCTCGGGGATCTCCAGCAGGGTCAGCACGGCAACCGTCATCATGGCGCCGCGCGCCACCCCTTGCAGGACCAGGCCCCCGGCCAGGATTGGACCCTGGGTGCCATGCAGCAGGACGGTCGCCAGGGCCGCCGCCACGAACAGGCCGAGCAGGACGGTGAGACGCCGCGGCGGTGTTGCCAGGCGCGGGACGACCAGCGACGAGGCAACGCCGACCGCGGTGGGCACCGCCGCCCAGAAACCGGCCGTCGCCGCGTCCATGCCGCCGCTGCGCAGGATTTCCGGCAGCCAGTTGTTGAGGCCGTGGTTGAAGAAGAAGATGCCGACGCTCATAACCAGGACCACCCGCACCGCCGGCACCCGCAGCAGGCGGCCGAAAGCCTGGATCTGCGGCTCGCGGGGTTCGGCGGCGAGGCGGCCTTCCGCCGCCCGGTAGGCCGGATGGGCCGTGACCGCCAGCCAGGCCAACCCGGCCATCAGCACCACGGCCGCATAGGACAACAGGACCATCCGCCAGTCGCCGTCGAAGGCCGGAATCATCACGCTATTGGTAAGCGACAACGCCGTCATGTTGCCGATTGCCGGACCGGTGATATAGATGCCCATGGCTAGGCCGCGTTCACGCCCGTCGAACCACAGGCTGATCAGCTTGGGCGCCCCCACCGATATCATCGGGCCGCCGATGCCGAAGATCGCCACCGCCAGGAACAGGCTGAGATGGCCGACCGCCGCCGCCCTGAACGCGCCCGATGCGGCGATCGCCATCAGGGCCAAGAACAGGGCCCGGCGCGGGCCGATCCGATCCAGCAGAATGCCGCAGGGCAGCGCCGAGGCGATGTAGACAAGCTGCCAGGCACCAAGCACGGTTCCCATGCGGGCGTGACTGAGGCCGAGATCGGCGCCGATGACGCCGACCAGCGGCGCCATCGTCACCGTCGTCATGCCGAAACAGAAATAGGCCAGCCAGACGCCGCCCAGCACGCCCCAGCGGTACGGATGAGGGACGGCGACGGGTTCCGGGGCGGCAGAGAGGTGGGAATCGGCGTTCATTGGCGGTCCGTGGATGGCGACGGGGCGAACCTAGCCCATTCGGGCACCGACGCGAAATCGAATGTTGGGCCCATCACGCGCCATCCCTTCCACTGCCGGTTTTTTGGAATGGCCTCTTCTCGCGCCGCGCCGCGCGCCCTACAATCATCCCATGCGCATCCTGGTGATCGAGGACGACGAGGCGGCGGCGGGGTACCTGGCCAAGGGGCTGGGCGAAAGCGGCTACGTCGTGGACCGCGCCGCCACCGGGCCGGACGGCTTGGCGATGGCGGTTACCGAAAGCTACGACCTGATCATCGCCGACCGCATGCTGCCCGGCATCGACGGCCTGTTGGTGGTCGAGGCCCTGCGCAAGAAGGGCGACGATACGCCGGTTCTTTTCCTGAGCGCCCTCGGCCAGGTCGATGAAAGGGTGCGCGGGCTGAAGGCGGGTGGCGATGACTATCTGGTGAAGCCGTTCGCGTTCGCCGAACTGCTGGCCCGCGTCGAAGCCCTGATCCGCCGCAAGGGCGGCCGCGCCGAGGAAACCGTCCTCAAGGTGGCCGACCTCGAGATGGATCTGCTGGCCCGCCGGGTCACCCGGGCCGGAACCGAAATCCCGCTGCAGCCCCGCGAGTTCCGCCTGCTCGAATACCTGATGCGCCACGCCGGCCAGGTGGTGACCCGCACCATGCTGCTGGAGCACGTGTGGGATTACCACTTCGACCCGCAGACCAACGTCATCGACGTCCACGTCAGCCGGCTTCGCCAGAAGATCGACAAGTCGTTCAATTCCCCGCTGCTCCACACGGTGCGCGGGGCCGGATACTGCCTCCGTGCGCCCGAGTAGACTGCTCGCCAGTTCGACCTTCCGCTACGCCCTGGTCTACGTGGCGATGTTCGGGGTGTCGGTCGTTGGCATCCTCGCCTTCGTCTATTGGGAAGCGGTGGCGGTGGTCAGCGGCCAGACCGACGAAACGATCCGCAACGAGATCGCCTCGCTGGCCGAGCATTACCAGGAGCGCGGGCTGGGCCAGCTCATCCAGGTGATCGCCGAGCGCAGCGGCAACCGTTTCGGGCATCGCGGCATCTATCTGCTGGCCGACCCCGACTACCGGCCGCTGGCCGGCAACATCGACGCCTGGCCGGCAGTCGCCCGGGGGGATCCCGGCTGGGTCGACTTCCTGATCGGCACCGAGGCGGGGCCGCGTCCGGCCCGCCAACTGGCCCGCGCCCATACCTTCGTGCTCCCCGGCGGCTTCCGTATGCTGGTCGGGCGCGATACCACCGAACGCACCGAGCTGCGCAACCTGATCACCGAGGCGCTGCTGGGCGCGCTGGCGCTCACCACCCTCCTGGCCGTCGCCGGCGGCGTCGTCATGAGCCGCAACCTGTTGCGCCGCATCGATGCCATCAACCGCGGCAGCCAGGCCATCCTGGCCGGCGATCTTCGGCGGCGCATGCCGATCAACGGCAACGACGACGAGTTCGACCAGCTTTCCGCCAACCTCAACCGCATGCTGGAGCGCATCGAACAGCTGATGGCCGGCATGCACAATGTCGCCAACGACATCGCCCATGACCTGCGCAGCCCGATCTCGCGGCTGCGCAGCCGCCTGGAGGTGACGCTGCTGTCGCCACAGGATGCCGACACCTACCGCGCCGCCCTGGAAGAGACCATCCGCGAGATCGAGGAGATCCTCGCCACCTTCAACGCCATCCTCGACATCGCGCTGGCCGAATCGGGCGCGCTCAGAAACGACTTCGAGGACTTTGACCTGACCGCCCTCATCGAGGACGTCGCCGAGTTCTATGCGCCGGTCGCCGAAGAAATGGGATCGACGGTGACGGTCGATGCGCCGGCCTCGCTGGCCATCCGCGGCAACCGCCACCTGCTGTCGCAGGCGTTGGCCAATCTCATCGACAACGCCGTCAAGTATGGCGGCGGCCGCGGGCCCATCGAATTGACCGTACGCCGCGAGGGAACCGCCGCCGCCGTCATCGTCGGCGACCACGGCCCGGGCATTCCCGAGGACCTGCGCGACAAGGTCCTGAAGCGTTTCGTCCGGCTGGAGGCCAGCCGCCACACCCCGGGCAGCGGCCTGGGCCTCGCCCTGGTGGCGGCGGTGGCGCAGTTGCACGACGCCTCTCTCCGGCTGGAGGACAACAAGCCCGGCCTCCGGGTGGTGCTGCGCCTGCCGGTGACCTCGGCCTCTCCCGGCCGCAAAACCAAACGCGCCCGCCTGCCGGCCGTCAGCGAGACAGGCTAGGGTGTCCGCTCAGCGACGAAGCCGGGCCTCGTGACGGAAAATGTAGAGGCCGGTGGCGATGACGATGGCGGCGCCGACCAGGGTCGTCGCCGAGGGCGACACCCCCCAAAGGGCAAGATCGAACAGCACCGCCCAACCGATCTGGGTGTACTCGAAGGGACTGACCACCGAGGCCGGGGCGAGCTTCAGCGCGGTGGTCATGGCGATCTGGGCCAGCCCGCCGACGACGCCGGCCCCCAGATAGTAGAGCAGCACCTGGGGCGTCGGCGTCACCCACACCCAGGGCATGACCGCCGCCGCGATCGCCGCGCCGCTCAGCATGTAATAGAAGACGATGGTGTAGGGCGTTTCGGTGGCGCTGAGCTTTTTGACGAACAGGATGGTCACCGCCCAGGCCAGGGTACCGCCCAGGGCGAACAGGCTGCCGGTCTGGATGCCGCCTTCGGGCCTGAGCGCAATCAGCACGCCGGCGAAACCGACCAGGATCGCCGCCCACTGCCGCCAGCCGACCTTTTCGCCCAGCAACGGAACGGCCAGAAGGGTGGCGAAAATGGGCACCGCCATCGATACCACCATGCCGTCGGCCAAGGCGATGCGCTGATAGGCGGCGAAAAAGCAGACGTTGCTGAGGATTCCCGAGACGGCGCGCAGCATGTGCCCGAACGGCCGCTTGGTCTTGAGCGTGCCGAGCCCGCCCGAAGCCAACACGAACGGGACGACCAGAAAGACGGCGACGATATTGCGGAAGAACACCGCCTCGAACGGATGGTATTCGGGGCCGATCAGCTTGACGAACGTGTTCATCACGGTGAACAGGCCGACCGCCAGGACCATCAGCACGATGCCGGCGGCGACGGCGCGGCCGTCCGCCGCCGGGTCCGGAGCCCCGCCGAGTCGATCGCTAGGCATACCCGAAGCCGGGGATTCGCAAGCGATCCTCCAGCTTGCGCAGCAGGAAGGTGGCGATCGTCACGATCACCAGGTAGTAGGCGCCGACCACCAGGAACACCTCGGAAAACCGGAAGGTCTGGGTGGCCACCATCTTGCCGTGGCCGGTCAGCTCCATGCAGGTGACGATGTAGGCGAGAGAGGAATACTTGATGAGATAGATGATCTCGTTGCCGCAGCCGGGGAGCGCCCGGCGCACCGCCTGCGGCACGATAATGGACACCATCGACTGCCAGGTCGAGAATCCCAGCGCCTGGGACGCCAGGAGCTGGCCGCGGCGGGTCGCCAGCAGGCCGCCCCGAATGTATTCGGAATGATAGGCCGCGCTGCACAGGGAAAAGCCGATGACGGCCGCGCCATAAGGCTCCAGATAGATGCCGACGTTGGGCAGTCCGTAATAGAGGAACAGCAACTGGCAAACCAGCGGCGTGCCGCGGAAGAGGGCGGCATAGGCATTGGCCGCGACATCGAGCCCCCAGGTTCCGTAGACCCTGAGGGTGCCGATGACAATGCCGAACAGCAGCCCCAGCGCGGCGGACGGCACGATGAGCTGAATGCTGACCACCACCCCCTCGTTGAGGGTCGGCACCACCTTACCGAAAAGGAAATCCAGGAACTCCATGCAATCAGTCCCCGCCCATTTCGGCCAGACGGCGGCAGAAGTCGGCGGTGCGCGTGGCGGCGCCGGGGGCCAGCAGCTCGCCCGGGGCGCCCCGCTCGATGATCTCGCCTGCCTGCATGAACAGGATCTCGTCGGCCAGCGCGCGGGCGAATTCCATCTGGTGGGTGGCCATGGCCATGGTCATGCCCGAGCGGGCGAGTTGGCGGATCACCGCCACCACCTCGCCGGTCAACTCCGGGTCAAGCGCCGAGGTCGGCTCGTCCAGCAGCATCACCTTGGGGTCCATGGCCAGCGCCCGGGCGATGGAAACCCGCTGCTTCTGGCCGCCCGACAATTCGGCCGGGTAATGATCAGCGCGGTCGGCCAGGCCGACCCGCTCCAGCTCGGCCAGCGCCCGCGCCTCGGCCTCTCTGCGCGGCTGCTTCTTCACCTTGCGCAACGCAATGGCCACGTTGTCGAGCGCGGTCAGGTGGTCGAACAGGTTGAACTCCTGGAAGATCATGCCGACCTGCTGGCGGAAGGCATACAATTCCCTGCGCGAGTGGGCGTTGAGTTCGCGGCCGTCCAACTGGATGCGCCCTGAATCCGGAGTGACCAGATAATTCATGCAGTGCAACAGCGTGCTCTTGCCGCCGCCCGATGGGCCGATCAGCACCTTGTGCTGGCCGGCATGCAGATCGAACGACACCGATTTCAGCACCGCCTTGCCGTTGTAGGACTTCGAGACATTTTCGACACGAAGGATCGGGGTCTTTTCCATGATCGTCCCTAGGTCCTTCCGTAGCCGCGGATCGCCACCCGGCGTTCGAAGGCGCGCAAGGCGCGCACCCCCGCCCAGGTAAGCAGGAAATACAGCAGCGCGGCGGTGATGTAGAGCGGCATGTGCTGGTATTCGCGCGAGGCGACGAAATGGGTGCGGGCCATGATCTCGGTCGCCCCCAGCACGAAGACCAGGGCCGAGTCCTTGAGCATGATCGAGTATTCGTTGGACCAGCCCGGCAGCGACAGACGCAGCGCCTGGGGTAGGATGATGGTGCCGATGGCCTGGGCGTTCGACATGCCGAGAGCGCTGGCGGCACGGAACTGCCCCTGCGAGAGCGACAGGATGGCGCCGCGGAAGATCTGCGACTGATAGGCCGCGCTGGTCATGCCGAGCACCAGCATGGCCGCCGCCACCGCGCCCAAATTGAGCCCGATCAGGTGAAAAAGACCGTAATAGAACAGGAAAAGCAGCACCAGGATGGGAATACCGCGGAAGAACCAAACGTAGAGGCCGGCCGCCCGGCGGGCCGCGGCGTTGCCGTAGACCTGGCCGACCGCCAGCGGCACACCGAGGAGAAGCCCCAGAAACATGCCGCCGACGACGATGACGAGCGTCGTCCCAATCCCGCCGATGAGGAAGGGCACCGCCTCGATCAGGACATCCAAGGTGTGCTGCATAGGGGCTTCTTAACGCAGGAGGCGGCCAAAGGAAAGGCGCGGGAGATGTCCCCGCGCCTTTTCCGGACAGCCCGGACGAGCCGGGGTTACGGCTTGTACTTCGCGATCAGGTCCTGCCAGTGCTGGTCGGCCATCAGCGCCTTGTAGCCGTCGTTCAGCTTGTTCAGCAGCGCGGTGTCTTCCTTGCGCACGGCGCAGCCGAAGGTGTCGACCTCGCCGAAAACACCGGCGATCTTGACCGGCTTCTTCGAGGTCGCGTCCTTGGCCGGGGCGTCGTTCATGCCGGCGGCATCGATGCGGCCGTTCAGCACGTCCTCGACCGCCATCGGCGAGGAATCATAGTAGCGGATGGTGAAGTTCCAGCCGTTCTTTTCCTTGTTGTCCTTCAGCCAGTCGCCCTCGGGCGTGCCCTGCTGGACGCCGATCTTCTTGTCGCCCTTCAGCAGGTCGTCCGTCGTCACGCCGGAGTCCTTCTTGACGACGAAGACATTCTTCACTTCCCAGTAGGGATTGGTGAAGTTGACCTGCTTAGCCCGCTCCTCGGTGATCGACATGCCCGAACAGATGAAATCGATCTTCTTGGCCAGCAGGCTGGGGATGATGCCATCCCAGACAACCGGCTGGTGGCTGACCTCGAAGCCCATCTTCTTGGCGATCCAGTCGACCGAGTCGACGTCGAAACCGCCCGGCTTGCCCGATTTGTCGACGTAGGCAAAGGGCGGGAAGTTGGCGTCGATGCCGTTGACGAACTTGTCGGCCGCCGTCGCCGGCGCCTGCATCAGCCCGAAGGCCAGGGCTGCGGATGCAATGACAGAGATCTTCTTGAACACGGTCCCGTTCTCCTCTCGATGCGATTTTCTTGCTTTCGGCGAAGGCGTAGCGTCGTTTACGGTGGTCGTCGACCCTATAACCGCCGACGCGCGAAATCAAACGTTCCGCGCCTCCGGCTCAAGGACCCATCATGCCCCCGTCCATCCATCGCCGTCCATTCCGACTGCTGCCCAACCGCGTATGGCGCACGTACCAGGGCGGCGCCTTCCTCGACCGTATCGAGGGGCGCCCCGCCCCACGGGACGGCAACCAGCCGGAAGACTGGATCGGTTCCGCGGTGATGGCCTCCAACCCGGCCCGCCCCG
>JAVEYE010000075.1:0-12963 GCA_034003665.1 Rhodospirillales bacterium
TCAATTGACTTCGCCCCCCTTCCTCGGCTGAACGCGACTGTCCAATCGTAAAAAAACACTAATTTATAAATAATCTTCGCTTATTCGAAAATTATGTGCTATTATTTCCTTCAATGACAAGCATAAGCGGAGCCTGTCCATGAGGCACTCACATCACGAACACGAACTGCAAACTCGACTCTCTCAACTCGACGCTATGGGGTATGCCGTTATCGAGGAGTGGGAAGTCCGCGCCTGGTGGCAGCGTGAACGCATCACCAAGAATGTCTACGGCGACATCCTCGAAGCCTGGCGCACCATCGGCGGCGATAAAAAGAAAATCTCCGTCCAACTAATCAACAGCAGGTACGTGTTCGTGACGCCCAGCAGCTTTCAGTCACTGGAGTCTTGGACCTGATGGCCTTCAACGTATTTTCGGAGACACATGCTATGCTCACTCAGCAAGCCCGGATGACGACCTACTTCGGAGACGAGACGCCCAGCGAAGACTACCCCTGCGAGGTCAGGATCGACGGCGACGAAATCATAGTGTCCTATGACGGAGATGCCGGCCCCGTCGTTTACAGTGGGAAGATGATGGGCGAAGGGCATTTCGCGCTCAAATCGGTGAAGCCCGAAGGCGTAGCATGTCTTCACCGCTTCCGGAACGGACACACGCTCGACGGTTGGTGGAAAGAGGATGGTTACGATGGAATGTGGCGTATTACGTTCTAGTGTGACGTGAGACAGAAGCTTCCTCGGGTCATCGATCG
This sequence comes from Rhodospirillales bacterium, assembly GCA_034003665.1. GTDB lineage: Bacteria > Pseudomonadota > Alphaproteobacteria > Rhodospirillales > Shumkoniaceae > Shumkonia. The sequence goes on from JAVEYE010000075.1 coordinate 753, forward strand.
GCCCCAGAGTGGTCTTAACTCTCGGAGGGCATGGCGGCCTTAAACCTACGTGCTGACCGCCGTATGTGTACAAGCCGATTGGCTAAGTATGTGATCGGCGCACGTGAAGAAAGTGGCGTCAAAAGCTCTCTTCAGTCGTTCGACCGTTAGCTCGGCTTGCCGTCCCGCCTCAAATCGGTTTCCGCTAAGAGCAGTAGTCAGTATTATCCCTGTGCAAACAAATCCGACGGGAAAGCCGTGGGGCGGTTGGTGCCCGCCATCATCTTCGAAATTGCTGAGGAAAGCGCCGCCAAACCGGACTTCCGGTCGCTTTGCCAAGGCTACTAACTCACGTTACAAAATCCCAGGGTTGCACCGCCTTGAGAGCAATATCGACCGGGTGGGGGCGCTTGGGCATGGACGTCTTTTCGCTGGATGCCAATCTTCTCGCAGAATATACGGCATTTGCCCGTTCCTTCACCCGCATCCGGTCAGTGGAACTACAAAGGAAGGTCGACGAGCTTTACGCAAGCCGCCGCCTTTGGCCCGAGCCACTCCTACAACTCAATCCACATTTTGAGGATGGCGGTTCAGTCCGGAGCCTGGTTGGCCAAAATGGCCTGTCGCCCGAATGTGCTGAGATATTTCGAAATTCCCGGGCTGTCCCTACGGACCCCGACAAGAGCCTGAGACTTCGCCGGCACCAAGAGCAGGCCGTTAGCTTGGCCCTGTCCAACAAAAGTTTCGTCGTGACGACCGGCACGGGCTCGGGAAAATCACTTTGCTTCTTCATCCCGATCGTCGACGCCGTGGTGAAGGCTATCCCCTCTACGAGGGGAAGATGTTCTGGCACTTCGATCACCGCTATGGAACCTACGAGGGCCAGACCGAGAAGCAGGCCAACAAGGGCGTGCTGCCCCGCGTGTCCGAAACGAAACACGATGATCCAACGTACAGGATAGAGCCACGCTATTGGTTAGGCCCGGGCTCAACATCGTGTGGTCGCCGGATGGAGCCGACGACGCCGCGTCGGCCGGCCAGGAAAATGCGATAGGCCATGGCAGCGGAAAGACACTCTTCTGCCGGATGATCCGGTATTGCCTCGGCGAGGATCGCTTCGCCACGGAGGCCCAGCGCGAGCAGATCACCGTATCTCGATGAGGACCCCGAAGGACCCGCTCCGAGAGCTTTCGGTGTCGAGGCTGCCGAGGTAAAGGGGCTAGGAAAGTCAAGCAACTCTCGCCGCGAGACTTGGGGAACCTTGTTTGGCGCGGCCGCTGAGGATTTCGAGCAGCCCCCGGATGACCGTAAGAAGCCTGACAATCTGAGCCGCATGAGGCCGCTGGGAACAAGCGGCCTCAGGCAGGCCATCACCTACATCTGGGGACCGCCCGGATGCGGCAAGACCTACACACTTGCTGAGGTGGTACGAACCGCGTTCGAAGCGGGGCGGCGAATCCTGATTTGTTCGAATACGAACAGGGCGGTCGACCAGGTGCTCTATAGGATCTGTGAAACCTTGACGATATCCCACCCGGCCATGCAGGAGGGCCGAATTGTCCGGATGGGCCGCATCGCTGACGACAAGCTGGCAAACGAATACTCAGAGTACGTGACCGTCGAGGGGATTGGCGCGCGTCTGTCTCGTGAACTCGCCGCGCGCCTGCAACAGCTTCAAGACGAAATCGCCCAGATCGACGCGAGAAGTGCCGCAGCCAGGCGCATTATCGAACTGTTCTCCCGCTTGGAAACGTCCGAGCAACGGATGAGATCCCTTCAGGAGAGCGTCAACGTGGCGGCGCGGGAGGGCAAGTCGCTGCTCGCCCGATCAGGCGAAATAAAGAGACGGATCGGCGACCTGACCATCGAGCAAAGCAGCCGCGGAAAGCTCTTCGGCTTGCTCAAACGCCGCCCCGAGGCGATCGAGCGGGACATCCGAGCGGCGAGAGAACAGCTGGCAAAAATCGAGGGTCACGCCGCCCCAGCTAAGGCGTCTTACGATGTATTGCGCCTCCAGTTCGACCAGTCGGTGAAGGACAGGGACTCGGTTGCGTCGCAGTGTGCCGGCCATGATCGTGCTGCAGCGCAGGCCGTAGTGGACAAAGCGGAGGACGACCGATCCTCATTGGTTGTCGAACTGCGGGAGATTGAGGCAAAGATCGCCGATATTCAGGCCGCGATTGTCAAGAACGCGAAGATCCTTGGCGCCACCACAACCAAGGCTTATCTCGCGGTGCGGGAAATCGGGCAGTTCGACATCGTGATCATCGATGAAGGCTCGATGGTGCTACTGCCCATGGTCTGGTTCGCCGCCGGCATGGCGAAGGACCAGGTGATAGTATCCGGCGATTTCCGGCAGATTCCGCCCATTGTACAGACGAAATCGCAGGCGATCTTCGACATCCTTGGCTACGACGTCTTCTCTGCCGCCGGGCTCGACGACCCGGCGAAGGCCGATGGTCGCATGGTGATGCTGAACACGCAGCGGCGCATGGATGACGCAGTTTGCCGCCTCATTTCAGAACCCATGTACAAAGGGCTTCTGCGGACTGAGCCGGATCCACAGCTTTGGGCGAACCGGAAGAGCCGAAAGCGTCCACCATCACCGTTTGATGGTGCCCTGACCATAGTCGACACTTCGGATCTCTGGCCGTTCGAGAGCGTCACCCCGTTCTTCTCGCGCTTCAACCTGATGCATGCTCTGCTCGTCCGGAACCTCGCTTGGCATTTTGCGGAGCTCGGATATGTGAGGAGCGACAAGGACATGGGGATCTGTACCCCCTATGCCGCCCAAGCCAAACTCATTCGGAAGCTTCTGGAAGGCGAATCCCTCGGCGACGTCCAGGTCGGAACTGTCCACGCGTTCCAAGGAGACGAGCGCAATCTGATGGTCCTCGAGGTGCCGGAGGGGCGCGGGGGAGGAAAAATGTTGGGGCAGTTCGTCCAGGGCATCCCGCCGCGATCCGCGGGTGCCCGGCTGATCAATGTCGCCGTCAGTCGCGCGGAGAACCATATTCTTGTACTGGCCAACCTGACGCATCTTGACCGCCTGCTGCCGAGCACTGCGCTCCTGCGTGGGATCCTGTTCGACATGCAGGAACGTGGCCGGGTGGTCGCCGGATCCGAGGTGCTTCGGCTTCGCCCCATCGAGCGCGACCTCAGGGGGCTTCTCGGCAGGATCAAGCTCGATGTGGAAGCCAACGAGTTCGGGCTCTTCAACCAATCCACATTCGATGCCGCCATTGAAGCCGACATCCAGGCGGCCAAAGAAGGTATCGTCATCTTTTCCGGTTTTGTGACTCCCAGCCGGGTCGCGAAGCTTGGAGATCTGCTCCGGCTCAAGGTCCAGTCAGGTGTCGCCGTTCGCTGCGTTACGCGTCCACCCAACATGAACGGTACCATGGATCCGGAATTGGGCAAGGAAGCGCTTGACGCCCTCGAAGGGATCGGTTGCGTCGTCGACTGTCGGGCGCGAATTCACGAAAAGATCGTCGTGATCGACAAGAAGGTGGTCTGGCACGGATCGCTCAACGTGCTGAGCCATTCCCATCGAACGGACGAGAGCATGACGCGAGTGGTGAATTCGGCCTATGCTCAAGGGGTCGCCGCCGCCATGTCCAAGCGGCCCGTTTCGGCCGAAAAGGCGTTAAAATCCCTTACTGAAGCCGAGAATCCGCGTTGCCCGGACTGCGGCGCGCGTACCTACTACAATGATGGCAAATTTGGGCCGTTCTTTGCCTGCGAGGCCGGCTGCGGGTGGCATCAGAACGCCAAGAGCAACGGGAAGACTGTAAGCGGCAATGGAAAGTCAGCCTCCAAGGCTGCGCCGAAGAAGGGGCTGCCGTGCCCAATCTGCGGGAGCGATACGAAGCTCGTTTCCGGACCTTACGGAGAGTTCTATGGGTGCGTGCGTTACCCAGAATGTAATGGCAAGCTGAAGACGAAGGCGACTCCGACCAAGACCAAAGCGCGCAGGAAGAAGGGCTCGAAGCGGTCGGCCTGAGTTCTCTCAAGAAGCTGTCGATCGCTGAATGGGCCCGTCAGCTTCTGAAAGATCCAGATGATTTTCCAGATTCTTGACAGCGGCTCTCAACCCTTCCGGGGCAAGGTGGGCGTATCGCTCCGTCATGCTCAGAGTGGAATGCCCCATCAGCTTGGCCACGGTGTAGAGCGGCGTGCCTTGCTGGACCAACCAACTGGCGAAGGTATGTCGCAGGGTATGGAAGACGACCTTCAGGCGAGGGTCGGTTTGGCCCTTGTTCCAGCCCAGTTCCCCCACGATGCGTTCGAATGTGCGGCTGACCTCCCTGAGGGGCGAGCCGTTGGCCTGGTGAAAGACGACGTCGTGAATTGCGGTGGCTCGCCGTCTCTCCAGCATCGATTTGGTGGCGGCCGTCAGATAGGCGTAACGGTTCCGGCCGCTTTTCGGATCGCGTACCAGGATCGTCTCGTTCTCCCGATCAATATCCTCCCACCGCAGATTGAAGATTTCCCCGGCGCGCAGCCCCGTATGCAGGCTCAACAGGCAGATGTCATGCAGCTGGAGACTATATCTCTTGGCGGCGGCGAGAAGCTCTCCCGCCTCTTCGCGTGAAAGAAACCGTTGCCGGCGGTTGTCGCTACGGGGCAGCCGCATCTGGCGGATCGGATTGGCCTCGATCATCTGCAGGCGAAGCGCAAGGTTGAAAACTTGGCGGCAGGTGGCGAGAACGGCGTGTTGGGTTCGTATGGTGCGCTTCTTCGCGATCAGTTGTTTCTTGATGCGTTCGAGCGCGAAAGTGGAGATTTCCCGTATGGGGGTATCTCCGATGATCGGCTTGATCCAGTTTTCGTACTGGCCCTGCTCGTCCTGCCAGGTCTTTTCCTTTTTTGATCCGGCGGCCACAGGCGCATAGAACTCGGTCCAGAATTCGTCGAAGGTCTTTCTTGCCAATAACTCCTCTTTCTTGCGGGCCGCGACTTCCTGGTTTTGCTGCTCAGCCAACGCGCGGCGTTCCTTGAGGGTGAATGGACGTCTTCCCAAGCGCTGATTTTCGCGAAGTTCGGCAAGCAGGGCGTTGACCTTGTTTTCGGTCCACCCTGCGGACTCCCAGCCGACCCCTTCTTCCACGCGTACGCCGTCCAGTCTGAAATAGATGGCGTAATAGCGATCACGCCGGATCCCATAGTTTCGCGAGGGATGAGAGCGATATCGAATGCCCGGGAACTTGCCGGTGCTCCATATTCTGGCCATGACGATCTCGGCTGCAAAAGTGGTCCATCACTGGTCCATCATTTTGACGGAAAAGGCAAGGTAGTCAAGGAAAGGCTGGAGTAGGGGGAAATTTTTAAAAATCATTATTATCAAAGTGTTACGAGCGATGCGGAAGACGACCTGCAAGCCCAGGAAAGGTTCTGAAATAGACTCTTAATCAGCGGGTACAAGGTTCGAGTCCTTGTGCGCCCACCAATTAAATCAAGGCCTTAGCCGGAAACGGCTAGGGCCTTGATCGTTTCGGGTAGTCACATGGCAACCACCATCCATGGAAACTGGTGCTATTTCGTCGCCTGTGAAGTATCCGCTTTCGCGACCTGATTAGACGGATTCGGGCTGTCGGGACAGGTTTGGGAAGGCGGCCAGGAAGAGGGCCCGCCAAAGGGCGGCGAACCAGCGCAAGAGAAGGTAGAAGTTCCAGCCGGCGGCGGCGAGGACGTCATTGATACGCTCGCCTTCGCGACCCTTGAAGTCGTTGCGGTCCATGCGGTGCTCGGCCTTGAGGTGGCCGATGACGGGTTCGATGGCGGCGCGGCGCTTCATCACACGTTTAATGGCGGCGGTGGTGCGGCGGACCTAGCCGGAGATCCAGACGCGGAAGCGGTTGGGATGGTTGTGGCCGCGATAGCCCCGATCCACGTGGATGCGCTTGGGTTCGACGCCGGTGAGTTCGGCAAGGTCGGCGACAACCGGCCCCAGGGTATGGCCGTCGACCGGGTTGCCGTGCAGGGCCTTGGCGTGGAGCACGAACTAGCCGCCCTTGGGCGCGGTGACCTGTGTGGCGATGGAGACCTTGCAGCCGAATTCGTGGGGCGTGCGGGCCTTGCCCTTGCCGATGCACTTGACCTTGGGGGCGTGCCAGGAATAAAGCTTCCAGCCGCTGGCTGCGGATCTGCAGGGCCTTACTTAAGGGTTGGGCGAAGACGGCTTCGAGCTCGGCATCACCGTCGATCGTACGGCGGATGTCGCGCAGCAGGTTGCCCCATTCGACGGAGATGCCGGCTTTTCGGCAGCGGTCGGCCAACTCCTTCTGGACGACAAGGGCGAGGTGTCAACGGCGGAGTAAAATCAGGCCAGCGGGTGGAGTGGGCGCCCCATAGTCACGACTGGACGTCTTCTGTAATCGGTCAACGGCTTTCGATCTTTCAGTTCCGTATCTGCCAATCAGCAATCTCTTCACCGGCCGACACTTTGGCTCGCCGCTGTGTGACGGACAATGTCGAGAACGTCGCGCGCCGCCGCCGTCTGTTTGGCGCCGCGACGCTGCAGCAGGCAGATCGACCGTTCGGGCAGGGCAAAGTCGAGGTCGAGCGCGAGGATCTGGCCGGAGCGTGCCACCGCCGCGAACTCGGTGGTCGAGCGAAAGCAGATCTGCTCCGACTTGAGCAACAGGTCGGTGATGATCGAGTAGGAACTCGTCTCGACCGAACCCTGCGGTGGACGTCCGACGGCGTCGATGAACAGGACGTCCAGCAGATCACGTGTCACCGTGCCAAGTGGGGGCAGAATGAAGGGAAAGTCGATGACCTCTCGGGCCGACAAGGCCCTCCGACCGGCCAATGGATGGCTCTCGGCAACGAACAGCCCCATGCGGTCGCGTGCGATCGGTTCGACGGTGACGCCCTCGAGCAATGCGGGATTGGGATGGGCGCAGATCAGCGCATCGATGTCGCCGGCATGCATGGCGGCCAACAGCGCGGCGATCGGCCCTTCCACCGTGCGCACCGTGATCTGCGGGTAAGACGAAAGAACCTGGCGGATGGTGTCGGGGAGGAGCGCGCTTCTCGCGTAGGCAAGCCCGCCGACGCAGACGAGACCGGAGGACGCGCCGCCCAGGGAGTCGACGTCGTCCTTCATCTTGCGCAGTTCGGAGAGGACGCGCTTGAAACAGAACGTGCTCGACACCCCCGCTGGCGTGGCGATCATTCCCGTCGGGCTGCGCGAGAAGAGCTCCACGCCAAGATCAGCCTCCAAATGACGAATGGACGCCGAGACGGCCGGCTGGGAAACGGCCAGGAGTTGGGAGGCCCGCTGAACGGAGCCGAAGTCGTGAACCGTGATCAAAGCCCGCAACCGCGAAACGTCGATGTGCATTTGGAATGCCGAGGCGTTGGGTCGAACCTGTCCACCCTTCACCTGGACAAGATGGTCGCGTAAACGCAGCAATTCCCACTGGATGAGTCGACAACGTTCAGCGACGATCATGCCTTCCGCCGTCGGGGACACGCCACCGTGAGAGCGCTCCAACAGCGGGCGGCCAAGCTTTTCTTCCAGGATGCCGATGGATCGCGATACCGCGGACGGGCTGCGGCGCAATTGCGCGCTCGCCCGCGAGATGCGCCCGTGCTCGAGTACCGTCACGAATGCGGCCAAGTGGCTGAAGGAAAAATTTTTGTCCGCCGGGCTCAACATTTTCACTTTCCAATCCGTTGGCCAAGCATCCGAGCCAAGGGCGATGACCGCGTAGACGAACTGCGCGCGAATTATAGGCGCGCTCGTGCCGCAGTCGCAAAATCTTCTCTCTAGCTGCCTCGACTCAAAGCACAAGTTCGCCAGGAGCGGGGCTTGATGCGGTATCGCATGGGGACCCACGTGGAAATGATACAGTATTTCCTTGGCGTCGCCCTGGCATGCAACGAAGAAATCCAAGAGTCCCAGCCGATGGCGGGGTTTTTCCTTTTTCTGGTGAACACCACATATAACTAAATTCGGTCGCGGCATAGGAACATTGCAATGGAGGAGGCGGCCGTGTCGTGCTTTGGTCCTGCCAAATAGGGAGACATGCGATGTTCAATAGATCCACCAGACTGATTGTTGTTGCACTTGCACTTGTCGTGGGCGTGGCACAAGGCGCGAACGCCGCATATCCTGACCGCACCGTCAAGATCATCTGTCCGTATGCGGCCGGCGGCAATACCGACATTATCGCCCGGATCGCTGCTGATTTCCTGTCCAAGCGACTGGGCCAACCCTTCATCGTTGAAAACCGTGGCGGCGGCGGCGGCACGGTCGGCGCCGGCATCGCCGCGGCAGCCGACCCGGACGGTTACACGCTGCTGTTCGGCACGGCCGGATCGATTTCCGTCAACCCAAACCTGCGCAAGGTCAAATACGACCCGAACACGGACTTCACCCCCGTCAGCAACGTGGTGACGTCTTCGATGCTCATTGTGGTCAGCCCCGCTCTCGGCGTAAACACCCTGAAGGAACTGATTGCGCTGGCATCGTCGGGCAAGCAGCAGATCAACTTCGCATCGGGTGGCGTCGGCACGACGGCCCATGTTGGCGGCGTCCTGCTCAACGAGAAGGCCGGCAACAAGATGGTCCACGTGCCTTACAAGGGGGCGGGCGATGTGATCAACGACCTCATTGCCGGCCGTGTTCAGGTCAACGTCAACAACATGCCGAGCTTCCTTCCCCATCTTCCCACCGGCGAGTTGAAGGCGTTGGCAATCGCCAAAGAGACGCGCTCTAAATTGCTTCCCGACGTTCCGACCGCCGCCGAAGCCGGCCTCGACGACTACGTCATGGGTGCTTGGTACGGTCTGATGGGCCCGGCTGGAATGCCTCAGGAAGCCGTCGACGCCCTGTTCAAGGGCCTCAAGGCGATGGAGGAGTCGAAGGAAATCGAGGAACAGTACACGAAGCTCGGCCTCGATCTCGCGATCAGCGAATCGCCGGCGGCCTTCGCCCAATACATGAAGGATCAGTTGGCGTGGTGGGGCAAGGTTCTCGACAATCCCGCCTTCAAGTCGAAGTGAACTGACACTTACGCATTGCGGAAACGCCGTCGCGCCCTCCTCGGCGCGACGGCCTCCCTCGAATATGGCGGCGGAACCCTCGGAGCGTCACCCCGGCGTTTTTGAGGCCATCTCTTGGATGCGGAGTGCTTGGCCTTGATCAATAGACTCTCGTGGATTTTCCTTACGCTCCTGGGAGCGGCGACGATTTTCATCGCGTACTCCACCTTGAGGATGGGGAGCGTGATCAACATCGGCTCGGCAGTCTATCCCATCATTCTGGCAGGAATCATATTCCTTGTTTCTCTTCACTGCGTGATTTTCGGCGATGACGAGGCTCCTCGCGCGCTGAACATCCGCGGGTTTGCAGGGGTCGTTGCTTCCGTCGTTGTTTTCATCGCTGCGGTAGAGCACATCGGCATGGTTCCCACGGTGGTGTTGTCGATGCTGGTGGCGTATGCCGGACAGTCCAAGGGCGGCTACACGTTCTTCCTTGTTTACGCGGTCCTGTTCGGGCTGGCGACGTGGCTCCTGTTTACGGTTGCGCTCGGTCTTCCCGTGCCAGCCTTTGAGATGCCCTGATCATGGAACATTTGCTGCTCGGCCTCCAAACCGCCGTTCATCCTGAAAACGTCCTGGCCGTTTTCGCCGGCGTTTTCGTGGGAACGGCAATCGGCGTCATTCCCGGTATCGGGCCTCTCGCCGCCATCGCGCTTCTCATGCCGATCACGTTCTCGATGGATCCCACCACCGGGATCGTCCTGCTTGCCGGCGTTTACTACGGCGCGGAATACGGCGGATCCAAGTCTTCCATTTTGCTTAACCTGCCGGGAACGCCGGCTGCCGCGATCACCTGTCTCGACGGCTATCCGATGGCGCAGAAAGGACGGGCCAGCCGCGCGCTGTTCCTGTCCACCTTCGCATCGTTCGTCGGCGGGGTCATAGGCATGCTGGTCGTCGCCGTGTTGACGCCGGCGATCGTCGTGGTGGCGAGAGCTTTCGGGCCCGCGGAATACTTCGCGCTCATTGTCCTCTGTTTTGTCGCCGTGTCCACCATAGGGGGCGACAATCCCAAGAAGAATTTCGTGATGGTATCGTTGGGCGCCCTTCTCGCCACCGTGGGGCTCGACATCTATGACGGGGCGGAGCGCTTCACCTTCGGTACCGGGCACCTGCTCGACGGCATCCATTTGGTCCCCGTGGCCATGGGCCTTTTCGGCTTTTCCGAAATCCTTCTGGCCATTCGCCGGAACGAACGCCAACGCATCAAGCACAGCATCGACTTCAAGTCGATGCTGCCCACGCTGTCGGAGTGGAAACGGTCAGCCTGGCCGATGGTCCGCGGTGCGACGTCAGGGTGCTTCTTCGGCCCCTTGCCGGGAACCGGACCGTCGATGGCGACGATTCTGGGCTATGCCGTCGAAAAGAAGCTCTGCAAGCATCCCGAGGAATTCGGCCACGGGGCCGTCGAAGGACTCACGTCGCCCGAATCGGCCAACAACGCGGCTGCGCAAACCGCGTTCGTGCCGACGCTGTCGCTGGGCATTCCGGGAACTCCGACCATGGCCATCATGATCGGGGCCCTGATGATCCACGGAATCGTGCCGGGGCCTCTGCTCATGAGCCAGGAACCGGTCCTGTTCTGGGGTCTGGTCGCCAGTTTCGGCATCGGCAACATCGCCGCGTTGATCATCAACGTCCCCCTGATCGGCTTGTGGGTATCGTTCTTGAACGTGTCCTACAGGTTGTTGTATCCGGCCGTCATCGTTCTGATTTGCGTCGGTTGCTACAGCCTGCAGAGCAGTGTCGCCGATGTCATCATCATGCTGGTTGTCGGCATCGTGTCCTATGGGTTGCGCTCCCATGGGTTCACGCCGGCGCCCGTGCTGATCGGGTTCGTTCTCAGCCCCATGCTCGAGGAAAATTTACGCCGCGCCATGATCATGGGGCAGGGCGACGTGACTTTCCTGTTCGGCAGCGCCATCTCGTCGGTTACGCATATCCTGACCATCGCCCTGCTGGCCTCGATGCTGTTCCGTCGCCCCCTCGCCCGATTCTTCGCCAAACGTTTCACCGCGAACGGGGCCGGCGCCGACTGACGACGAAGCCGACTTGATTTTGAGAATATTGGGAAAAGAAGATGATCATTGACTGTCACGGACACTATACGACCGCACCCGCCCAGCACGAGGGATGGCGCCGCAAGCAGATCGACGCCAAAGGTGATCTTTCGGCGATCGGCGAGACGGCCCCCGTCATCGCGGATGACGAAATCCGCGAAAGCCTCGAGAATACCCAGTTGCGCCTCCAGCGGGAGCGCGGCACCGACTTGACCATCTTCTCGCCGCGGGCCGGCGGCATGGGCCATCACATCGGTACCGCCGAGATGAGCGAACAATGGGCCCGCAACTGCAACAACCTGATCAGGCGCGTCTGCGATCTGTATCCCGGGAATTTCGCCCCGGTCTGCCAGCTTCCGCAATCGCCCGGAGTCTCCCCGTCGAACTGCATTCCGGAACTCGTCCGTTGTGTCGAGGAGTTGGGGTTCATCGGCTGCAACCTGAATCCCGATCCCAGCGGTGGCTACTGGACGGACCCGCCGCTGACCGATCCGTGGTGGTTCGAGTTTTTCGAGAAGCTCGAAGAGCTTCAGGTGCCGGCGATGATCCATGTCAGCCAGTCCTGCAACCCGAATTTCCATTTCACCGGCGCCCACTACATCAACGCCGACACCGCCATCTTCATGCAGTTGCTGAAATCCGACCTGTTCGAGAGATTCCCCACCCTGCGGCTGATCATTCCGCACGGCGGCGGCGCCGTGCCCTACCACTGGGGGCGTTACCGCGGCATCGCGATCGACATGAAGCGACCGGAACCGACCGTGCTGATGGGTGAAAACCTCTTCTTCGACACCTGTGTGTACCACCAGCCCGGCATTGATCTTCTGGCCGGCGTGGTGCCGGTCGACAACATCCTGTTCGCCTCGGAGATGCACGGTGCGGTGCGCTGCAAGAACCCGGATACCGGCCACTTTTTCGATGATACGCGCCTGTACATCGAGGCCAACTCGGCCCTCAGCCGCGAAGACAAGGAGAAGATTTATTACCGGAACGCCGTTAAGGTCTTCAAAAGGCTAAAGGTTCCCGCCGCCGCGTAAGTGACGGGCGTTTCGACGGACGACGATCGACGCCGTTCGGTTTCGGTAGACCAAGGGAAATGGCGAATGAGCGAGGGATTC
>JAVEYE010000076.1:0-12945 GCA_034003665.1 Rhodospirillales bacterium
AAATACGTTTCGAAACGGAACGGATTGTTGCGTTTCTGTTACCGAAGTCGAAATATCGGCCGTTGCCGCCGGCGGAACATGCGGATATCCCCCGCGCAGTTTTCGGGAAGATTTCCCGAAACCGGAAACGACGCCTCCGCTACCGCCACTCGACCTTGTGACTGAAGACGTAGCCGACTCCCCTTTCCGTCCTGATGAAGGTCGGATTCTTTGGATCGGGTTCGATCTTGTTGCGAAGGCGGGTGATGCGGGTGTCGATGGCGCGGTCGAAGGCCTCGGCCGTGTCCTCGCCAGTGGCGGCCAACAGCTGCTCGCGGGTTCGAACCTGCAACGGATGCTTGACGAGAGTCAGCAACAGCTCGAACTCGCCCGCCGTCAGCCGGATTTCACGGCCATCCGGCGCCAACAGCCGCCGCCGCGCCAGATCCATCCGCCAGCCGTCGAAGCAAGCCACCTTCTTCTCCGGGCTATCCTGCTTCGCCCCCCCGGCAACGGTCTCGGCGCGGCGCAGCACCGCCCGGATGCGGGCCGCCAGCTCGCCGGCACTGAACGGCTTGGCCACATAGTCGTCCGCCCCGAGGTCGAGGCCCACGATACGATCCACCTCGTCCTTGCGGCCGGTCAGCATGATGATGGGAACGGACGACACCCGCCGAACGTCGCGGGCGATATCGAAACCGCTTTCGTCCGGCAGATTGACGTCGAGCAGGATCAGGTCGGCGTCGCGGCGATCCAGCAGCGACCTGGCCTCCGCCCCGTTAAGCGCCACCGCGACATCAAAGCCCTGCCTCGACAAAAAAATTTGAAGCGATTCCCCCAACTCCGGACTGTCGTCGACAATCAATATCCGCTGGCCCATGCCCCCTCCGGCCAATTGCTTCGCCTTGCTTGTTTGGCGCGCATTATAGGTTGGGAAATGATCGACTGGAAGTGCAGTCAGCCTCAGGACTCGCCTTTCCGGCCCCGGTGCGATTCCCCCGCGAAACCCAGCGATCGGATGGCGGCGTTCAACGTCTCCTTGGTGTACGGTTTCGGAATGAAGGCCGACCGCCCGGCGACGACGTCGCCAGCCGACAGATAACCGTCGGCATACCCGGAAGTGAACAGAATCTTCAGGTCCGGGATCAACCGCGACGCCTCTTCCGCCAACTCGCGGCCGCTCAAGCCCCCAGGCATGATGACGTCGGTGACCAGCAGATCCACCCTGGGCACCCGTTTCAGAATGTCGAGAGCGCCGAAACCGTCGCAGGCATCGAAGACGCAATGCCCCCCAACTTCCAGGACGAACTTGGTCGCCGTGCGCACCCCCGTGTCGTCCTCGGCCAGCACGATGGTGAGCGGAGGCAACGACATGTCGCCGTTCTTCGCGTCTTCCCGCCGAACGGTCGCGGCGGCCGCCGGGTCGGTGGCGGTCGGGAAATACAGGCGAAAGGTCGTCCCTTCGTCTTCGACGCTGTCGACCGCGATGTCGCCGCCGGACTGCTTGACGAAGCCGTACACCATGCTGAGTCCAAGGCCGGTTCCCTGCCCCTTGCCCTTGGTGGTGAAGAACGGCTCGAACACCCTCTCGACGACGTCGGGAGGCATGCCGACGCCGCTGTCGCGAACCGAAACGCAGACGAAGTCGGCCCCGGGTGCGCCTTCATCCTGGCCCGCCGCAACCGGCGGATTGCCGGGAGCGATGCCGATGGTCAAGGCGCCTCCCCGCGGCATGGCGTCGCGGGCGTTGATCGCCAGGTTCAACAGAGCGTTCTCGAACTGGCCACGGTCGAGAACGACCGGCGGCAGGCTGTCGGCGGCATCGATCGAAACGACGATGGTTTCCCCCAAGGACCGCTGCAACAGGTCGACCATGTCCGCCACGACAACCGACAGATCGAGAACCCCCGGATTCAGATCCTGGCGGCGGGAAAACGCCAACAGCCGCTGGGTCAGATCCGCCGCCCGATGAACGGAACGCACGATGCTCGATACCAGGGTCTCCGTTCCCGCATCACCGTCCAGGTCGTCGGCCAGACATTCGGCGCTGGTCAGGATGACCGAGAGAATGTTGTTGAAATCGTGGGCGACGCCGCCGGTCAATTGCCCGACGGCCTCCATCTTCTGGGCCTGGCGAAGATGATCGGCCATGCGGCGGCGTTCGGTGATGTCCTCGCCGATGCCGACATAGGCGACGGTCCGTCCGTTGCGGTCGCGAATGGGCGAAACCAGAAGCGAAACCCAGTATGGCTCGCCATTCTTGCGTCGCCGTCGCACCTCGCCCCGCCATACGCCCCCGGCGCCAAGCGCGTCTTCGATGGGGCGGTCGGACGCGCTGCCGACGTCGTCGGCGTTGCCGCTGAACATAGTCTTGCCGGCGATTTCCTCGAACGTGAAGCCGCTCTCCCGGCAGTAGCTCGGGTTCGCATAGTCGATCCTGCCGTCGGCATCGGCGATGACGATGCCGAACGGGCTCTGTTCAACGGACTGGGAAAGCCTGAGAAGCCAAGCCTCGGACCGCTTTCGCTCGCTGATGTCGGAAAAGCTGACGACGGCGCCCACCACCTTGCCGTCCCGCATGATCGGATTGGATCGAAACGCCACCGGAATCGCGCGCTTGTCCCGTCGCCAGAACACCTCGTCGTCGGCATACATCGGCGCCATCGAGGCAATGGCCCGGTGAACGCGGCACTCGGCAACGGGGTAAGAACTGCCGTCGGCGTAGGAGTGGTGAATCAGGGCATGAACATCGTGCCCCAAAAGGTCTTCCGGGTTTTCATAGCCGAGAATGCGGGCCGCCGTCGGATTGCAAAGCGTGCAGCGTCCCTCCAAATCGACGGCATAGATCCCCTCGCCGGTCGATTCCAGGATCAGGCGGAGCCTTTGCTCGTTATCTCTTAGGGCGTGCTCGGCCTGCACCTCGCGGGTCACGTCGATGCTGATGACACCGACGCTTGCCACCTCACCCTGGTCGTCGAACAAGGGAAAGCGGACGGCTGCGAACGTCCCCTCGCCGCCGGAGGGAAGCCGACGAACACACTGGTAGCTTCGGGCTTCGCCGGTCGCGATGACTTCTTGATCCTGGGCACGAACTTCCCGCGCCTCGGCGTCGGTCGTTAAATCAAAAATGGTTTTGCCAAGGACGTCCTCGGTGGCCAACCCCTTGCGACGAAGGTAGGCCTTGTTGGCAAGAAGATAGCGCCCTTCGCGGTCCTTGTGGGTGAGTTCGGCCGGCGCGTGGTCCATGATTGCCTGAAGCCGGGATTCGCTGAGACGCAAGGCTTCTTCGGTCCTTCGCCATTCTGTGATATCCAGGCTGACCACGCCGACACCCGAAATCGCGCCGTCGGCATCGCGGACGGGGAAGCGGACCACCGCCAGGGACAATTTCTCGCCGCCGATTTCCTGCGTGACCTGGAACAGCTTGGCTCCGCCCGAGGCCAGAACCTCCTGCTCCTGGGCCTTGACCACAACGGTAACATCCTCGGATTGGACCTCGCCCACCGTCCGCCCAGAGACTTCCCGCCAAGTCAGGCCCAAACGACGAAGATACTCGCGGTTGGCCACCAGGAAGCGTCCGCGTCGGTCCCTAAGCGCGATGCCTGCGGGGGAATGGTCCATGATCGCTTTGAGCCGCGCCTCGCTCTCGCGTAAAGCCCGCTCCGTTCGCTTGCTGCCCGTGATGTCGGTTGAAATACTGCCGACCCCCAGAAGCGCGCCCCCCACATCGAACACCGGGAACTTGGCCGACAGGTAGGTGTGCGTCTCTCCCTCCGGCGAGTCCACCTCGACTTCCTCGATGTAGACCCGGCCCTCATCCAGCGCCAGCCGCTCTCGCCGTACCGCGTCGTCCGCCTGTTTCCTGGGCTGCAAATCATGCGATGTCTTGCCGATGGCGTCGGCCGCCGCGACGCGGTTTCGCCGTTCGAACCCCCGGTTGACCAGGATGAACCGCCCCTTCGGATCCTTCACGTAGATCGACGACGGCGAATGGTCGAGAACCCCGCGCAACAGCCCCTCCCGCTCGCGCAGGGCAGCCTCGGCCTGTTTCCTGGCGGTAATGTCCTGGATCACCGCGGCAAACACCGGCGGCACCTCGTCGGCCATCAACTGCAGAGAGACTTCGACGTCGTAGAACGTGCCGTCCTTGCGTCGGTTCCGGGTTTCGAAAGTCAGGGTGTCCCATTCGCCGTCCCGCAACGGCTGGACAAGGGCGCGAAACCGCTCGGCCGTGAAGTCCGGCTTGATGTCCAGCGGCGTCAATCGGCGGAGTTCGTCCAGGGAATAGCCGATGTTGGCGATGCCGCCCTTGTTCACGTGGATGAATCGCAGGGTTTCGGCGTCGAAAACGAAGATCTCGTTGAAAGACTGGTCGATGATCCGGCCCAAACGCGTCGCCAACGCCTCGTTGCGCCGCCTGTCGGTGATGTCGGTAAGAACGCAGTGGGTCTGCAGGGATCCAGGCGCGGCGCCGGGATTGATCCGCCCCTCGAAGGACCCGATCATTTCCCGCCCGTCCCTGCGCACGAGCGTGAACTCGACCTCGTTTGCAGCGCCTCTCACCTTGAACCTGGCGAATTGCTGCGGAAACTTCCGGCGACTCTCCGGTGACAGAAAATCCGCGAAGGGCCGGCCGATCACCTCGTCGGAGGCAAATCCCAGCATATCCATCCAACGTCGGTTGACCGCGACGATCCGGCCTTCCTCATCCAGCGACTGGTAGCCGACCGGAGCGTCCTCGAACATTGTCCGGAAACGGGCTTCATTCTCGGCCTGGGCTCGCGACAGGCGCCGGTGAAAGACCATCAGCGTCATGATGGCGAAACCCAACGCCGCCGCCGTGTAAAAACCGACCGACACCATGAACCTTAACGCCACTGGTTCAAAAGAGCCGTCCGACAGCAGAAGAAAATCGAGCTTGTGAAGCCCCCATAGGATCAGGATCACTGCGGTAACGGTGAAACCCGCGTTCCTGTCCTTCTTCCCATAACGCATGATTTCCACACCGGCCGCCACCAGGCAGCCGGCGGCAACGATATAGAACGGCGCCACCCCGAGCGGCCTGTCCCCACCCCACACCGCCACCATCGCCACCAGCAGAACGGCGCCAATCACCGCCGGCAGAACGTGCCGGACCGGGGAAACCCGCCTCTCGACGAAGTACAGCACGCCGAACAGGAGGGCGAGGGAATGCAGTACCTGCAAGCCCTCGGCCAACACGAACGACACCATGTCGGGAGGAAAAACGCTGGTGGATCCATAGATCAACAGCCGCGCTGCATTCAGCGCAAAAGCCAGCGACCAAAAATTGAGGGGGGTCCGCAGAGCGGTGATCTGCCCAATATAGGCAAGGACGACGGCAAGGACGGAACTGGCAACGAAGGCCTCGAGAAAGGCGAACGAATGACCGATTTCCATCCCGAACCCCTTGGCCCAGCGTGCTGTTCAAACTGGCGGCGCAAGGTCGCTCGGGCCGCCGGGCCGACCGTTCCGCGCGCCAGGCCCGCCAACCTGATTATGCCCTGATGTCGGGTGTCTACCAAACGAACGTTTGGTGGGGCAGGCGTTTAGACTTCGGGGTCGACGATTCCCTCGATTTGATAGTAGGGGGTGTCGCCGTCGTAGAGGGGTTTTTCGTCGGTCAGGTAATAGCTCGCCTTGAAGACGATGATGTACTGGGTCTTGCCGTCGCGGTTGGCGATCTCCTGGGCCGCGGCCTGGGCCGCTTCCATGGTAAAATAGGGTCCTACCTTGATCATCGCCCGCGCACTCCGCAGACCAGTTCCCTCATTCCCCAATCCAGGAATGGGCCGGCAGCGCTCCGTATGTTGTTTCTCGAGTCTCCCCCCGCCGTTTCATCGCGTCAATCCCCAATGAGATGCAAGCGAACATCGCTATCGGTCCTTCCTTCGACAGGTCCCGGCGGCAAACGATAAAAACCCCGCCCAAGGGCGGGGTTCATCAGTGGCGCTACCTGGGGGCCGGCTTCTGTCGGCCGGCCCTGCCGCATGAACAGAGGATGTTTAGGCGGTCGGCTGCGCCGAGCCGTCGGCCTCTTCCTTCTTTGGTTTCTTCTTGATTTCGCCCTGCTCATGCATAATGGATTTTTCGGTCGCCGCCGCGCGGTAGTGTCCGTGCTGGTGCAGGCATTTGCGGCCGCAGACGTCGGTGCAAACGCCGCAATAGACGCATTCGTAGGGGTCGCACTCCCACGTTGCGTTATCGCGGTCCACCGTGATGCACTGGGCCGGACAGGCCCTGGCGCACAACTGGCAGAAATTGCACTCCTTGATATCGATGTAGAGCTCGCCGCGAACCTCGGCGAAAGGCTCCCGCGTGGTGACCGGATACATGCGGGTGGCGCGTTTGCCAAGGAAGTTCTTGACGATGGTTGGGGTCATGAAAGGCACGGCGTTTACCCCTTTCTTATCGTTCGGTGCAGCTAATGCACGGGTCGATGGACAGGACAATCACGGGAACATCGGCCAATTCGGTGCCGGGAAGAACGGCAGCCAGCGGCGGGATGTTGGCGAAGGTGGGCGTGCGGATACGCAGGCGTTCCAGGTTCTTTCCGCCGTTCGCCTTGATGTAGTAGAGAACCTCGCCGCGCGGTTGTTCGACCCGGGTAACCACTTCGCCCTGGGGGCGGCCGCGCACCTTGACGGAGGTTTCCCCCTCGGGCAGCCCGGCGATCGCCTTGCGGACCAGTTCAACGGCCTGCAGGACCTCGCGGAACCGCACCTTGCCGCGGGCATAACAATCGCCGGCTGTTTCGACAATCGGCTCGAACCCAAGGTCGTTGTAGGCGGCGTACCCAAGCATGCGCATATCCTGGGCAACGCCGCTGGCGCGCAGCATCGGCCCGGCCGCGCCGAGTTCGAGCGCCTGCTCGCGGGTGAGCACGCCGACGTCGACGGTGCGCTTTTTGACCGAATAGTCGCTGAGCATCGTGCTCTGCAATTCCCGGACCTGCTTCTCGACCTCGTTCATTTCGCTGAGGATCCAGGCGCATTGTTCGGGGCTGAGGTCGCGCCGGGTGCCGCCGATGACGTTGACCGACACGATGACGCGGTTGCCGGTGGTCGCCTCGTTGATGTCCATGATGCGCTCGCGGATGCGCCAGAACTGCATGAACAGCGATTCGAAGCCGAAGGCGTCGGCATAGAGGCCGAGCCAGAGAAGGTGGCTGTGAATGCGGTGCAGTTCCGACCAGACGACCCGCAGGTAGTCCGCCCGGCGGGGCACCTGGACCTTCATCATCTCCTCGAGGCCCTGGCAGTAGCAAAGGGCGTGGATCATCGAGCAGATGCCGCAGACGCGCTCGACGATCTGGATCATCTGGTTGTAGTCGCGGATGTCGGCCAGCTTTTCCAGGCCGCGGTGCACATAGCCCAGCGCCGGAACGGCTTCCTTGACGATTTCGTCCTCGACGGTCAGCGACAGGTGGATTGGCTCCGGAAGAACCGGATGTTGCGGTCCGAATGGTACGATGGTTCTCGCCATGTCTTTTCCCTCACGTCCCGAAGGACGTTCCTCTCGCTCTTACGCGGTTTCCGCCGAGGCGGGCTTCGCCTCGCCGCCGGCCGCGCCGTCTGTGCGGGTCACGCCATACTTGCAGAACGGCGTGCGCATAACCTCTTCGTCGAGATAAAGCGTGCCGCCGAAGTCCAACACCAAGCCGTCAAACTTGATGCCAAAATGGTCCTCGATCTCGTTTTCGATCAGGAAAGCCGCGAAGTAAACCGGGCTTATGCTCGGCACCGGCGACTTCTTGGCCACCGTCATACGAAAGTGACGGTCCTTGAGGTCCTTGTCGAAGTGATAGAGGAGCTCAACGTTTTCCTCGTCCAGATCGACGCACGTCATGGTGATCAGCCGGTAACCATCGGCCTTCATCTTGGTCACCTCGCCGACCACCGTTTCCAGTGTGACGGGATTGGTTTTGTCTTCCACGATCGTCTTCCTCGTTACAAAAGGGCCCTGGCGTCCGCTCAGGCGGCCGCCTTGTCGGCTTCCTGCTGGCGTTTGGCAAGCAGCCCCAGGCCGGTGACGACGCCGTCGATAATGGCCTCCGGCTTGCCCGGGCACCCGGGGACGTAGACGTCCACGGGAATGACCTTGTCGACGCCGCCCACCACGTTGAAGCTGTCACGGAACACCCCGCCCGACAGCCCACAGGCACCGATGGCCACGACCACTTTCGGATTCGGCATCTGGTCGTAGAGGTTCTTGAGAACCTTCTTGTTCCGGTGATTGACGGTCCCGGTGACCAACAGCAGATCCGCGTGCTTGGGATTGCCGACGTTGATGATGCCGAACCGCTCGATGTCATAAAGCGGCGTCAGACAGGCCAACACCTCGATGTCACAGCCGTTGCAACTGCCGCAGTCGAAATGCAGCAGCCACGGCGACTTGAGTTGGGACTTCTTGAGAAAACTGCCAAGCATCGCTGCAACCCCTTAGGCAAAGTAAAGCCAGGCGAGATTGGCCGCGGAGAGGCACAGTCCGGCAATCCAGACGGAGCCCAGCATCCACCGCCAAGTCAGACGGGCCGAGACGTTGTCGATAATGATTTCGAGCGCATAGGTGACAACCAGAAGAATCAACGCTCCCCACCAACTGGTCGCCCAGAAGAGCACGACGAAGCCAAGGATGAAAATGACCTCGTACCAGTGGGCAATCTCGAGGATCGCCAGATTGCGGCCCGCATACTCGGTGTAGACGCCCTTCACGATCTCCTGGTGAGCGTGGTGGGAGCCCGAGATGTCGAACGGCGACTTCCTCAGCTTGATGGTCAGGGCGTAGCCGAGCACCACGAAAAGAAGCGGCAGTTCAAGCAGAAGCGGAGTCTCGTGAGCGAACACAGCGTCGATGCGGAAGCTGCCGGTCGTCACGAAAATGCCGACGATGACCAGGATTAGCAGCGGCTCGTAGGCCAGCATCTGCAGCAGCTCGCGCTGTCCGCCGACCTGGCTGTAGGGCGACGGCACCGACAGGGCGCCGATGACCAGAAACACCGCCCCTACCGCCTGCACGAAGAAGACCAGCAGCAGGTCGGAGCCCAGGAAGAACAGCACCACCGAGGTCGCCGCGCCACCCAGATAGACCCACGAGCAGAACGTCAGCCAGGGATTGGCCACCGGGGTGTCCTTGGCCCACAGCTTGGCCGCATCGTAGAACGCCTGGGTGATGGGCGGGCCGACGCGGCCCTGAGCGCGAGCGGTCAGCTTGCGGTCGATACCACTGATCAAGCCGCCGGCGAGAGGCGCCAGAATGAGCCCGGCAAGAGCGAGCAGGATTTCGTTACTCACAGCATTCCTCCCATCGCGAACATCAGCGCCAGCAGGAGCACGGCCGCTCCGTTGACCCAGCGCGACATCTTCTCCTCGCCGAACAGCGCGGTCATGTAGTAGTGGCCCGCCGCCACCGGGATCGGCTTGTTCATCGGCCCGATATAGCCGCCCGAATCCGCGGTATTGGCACCGCCAAAGTAAGGAGCCGCCTCCGGGGTCACCGCGGTCTTGCCCATGGCCCGGACGGCGAAGATGACGCCGACAACCACGACGATGAACAGGGGCACCACGGCGAACGTTCCCACCGCACCACCGAACACGCCATTGACGACTTCAAAGGGTGCCGGCCCGAATGACGCCACCGCCGGCTCGATCAGGCCGGTGTAGAGCCAGGGCGCCCCGAGGCTGACCAGAACCGCCCCCGAGCAGAGACCGAGCAGCGGCCAGCGGGTGAGGATCGGCTGCACCTCGAAAGTGATCTTGCCGCGGAAGGGCACGCTCATCATGCCGCCGGCCCAACGGGCCCAGTAGACGACGGTCAACGCACTGCCCAGCGCCAGCATGATGATCACCGCCAGGTTGGTCGACGCGGCTTCGACGGCCATCCACTTGCCAAGAAGCATGCCGAAGGGCGGCAGGATCATGGTCAGGATCGCAAGGATGGTGATCAACGAGGTGACCGGCATGCGAGCATAGACACCCCGCATGTCCTCGATATCGCGGCTGCCGATGTGCTGTTCGATGGTGCCGACGCAAAGGAAGAGCAGGCCCTTCGAAACGGCATGGAAGATGATGATCAGCATGGCGGCGGTCATGGCGGCCGGCGTCCCGATGCCGGCGCAGGCGACGATCAGGCCAAGGTTGCTGATGGTCGAATAGGCCAGGATCTTCTTGCCGTTGCTCTGGCCGACGGCCAGGGCCGCGGTGGCCAGGAACGTAAAGGCGCCGCAAAGAGCGACCGCGTATCCAAGATAGGTGTCGGTGAACGCCGGGGCGAACCGCACCACCGCGTAGACGCCCGCCTTGACCATGGTGCTGGAATGCAGCATGGCGGAAACCGGGGTCGGTGCCACCATGGCGCCCAGGAGCCAGCTTTGGAAGGGCACCTGTGCGGCCTTGGTGAAGGCGCCGAAGCACAGCAGCGCCAGCGGGATCATCATGAAAGCCGTTTCCGGCGCCTTCGCGATGATCTGTTGAATGTCGAACGTGCCGAGCGACGCATAGAACCAGACGATCGCCGCCATCAGGCCGACCCCGCCCAGGCTGTTCATCCACAAGGCGCGGACCGCGTTCTTCGTCGCGATCTCGGTCTTGTCATGGCCGATCAACAGGAACGAGCACAGCGTCGTCACTTCCCAGAAGAAGTAGAAGAACGCAATGTCGTTGGTCAGCGCCAAGCCGTTCATGGCACCAAGGAACAACACCAACACGAAGAAGAAAGTCGGTTGCCGACTCTTCTCCAGATGGAGGTGCTCCTCATGGGCCTTCATGTACGGGATGGCATGGATGGCGATCGCGCCACCCACCACCGTAATGATCGCCACCATGACGAGGGCCAGGTTGTCGACGACGAAGGTCGGATGGCCGTACTGATGATTGCTCAGGACGAATTCGAGATAGCCGGCCAAGCCGAGCTGGGCCAGCGCGAAGACGATGATCAACGCGCTTTTATGCCTGAAGCCGAAGTAGAGAATCAGGCCCAGCAATAAGAAGTCGGCGACCTGGATGACCTCGCGCACCGGTAGCCCGAAGACGGCTTCCGGCGAAAAGGTCACGGGGGCCTCGAAAATGAGCAGGATGAATGCAACCACAAGCAACACGCTTGTGGCCACGATGATCAATGACCGGAAGCCGCTGGCGCGGACCGCAAAGCAGCCCAGAGCCGCCAGGAACGGCAGAACGATCAGGATAAAGGCGAGCGTTTCGAGCATCTCAGCCGAGCCTCGGTTTCGTTCGATGGAATTGTTGTAAAGACGACCAAAAACTACGCAGCCACACAGTCGGGCTCTTTCTTTAGACTTTTTGGGTTCCTCGAGGCGTACGTGTAACTGAATTCAAAATAGGTTTCAAGTTAGATCTTTTCTAAACTGTCCCAATCAATTAAGAGTCATTCTTATTATTAAATATATTGAAACAAAAATAAGCTGAATCACTTGATGACGTAATATTCACTTATCGCGGTCTTCTCGTTCGATTCGGATATTTCCTCCACGATGCGAAAATCCGCCAAACCCCAGGATTTCCGCGCCTATCGCCACACGCTTAAAAATTTTCTTCCGCTCAACCCGCAAGATAGGCTCCCGCCTCCGGGCGACCCCCGCCGGGCCGCACCAGAAACCGGCCCCCTTTACCCACCATGACTCATGGTGCGCCCCGCGATCGGGGGCGCCACGCCGAGAGGACGGAGGGCGACTCCCCGCCCACCGCCCCTCGGCAACGCGGCCTTGCCTCGCAACCCGAATTCTCAGGTCGACGGCTGATCGAGCGTGATGTCGAAGGTCGCCTGCCCCTCGGTGACCGGATAGCCCTGGCCGGGGTCGGGCTGATCGGCCACCGTGGCGCCGCCGCCGTCCTCTGCCGTGAACGTGAAGCTGTCCTGGCTCGCGTTGTTCGGCGCGCCGAGGCCGTCGTACTTCACGGAGAAGGTGACGTCGTCGAAATCGCGATCGCCGCCGCCGGTCAAGTCCTCGAACCCGATCATCAGTTCCTCGCCCTGTACGCCCGAAACGGCGTGGTTGACGCCGTCCGGGTTGAGGGACGGATCGGTGAAAAACAGGTCGTCGGCGCCAATGGACTTCACGACGTACCCCGCATCGTTGACGAACCGCAGACCGCCGCCATCGCCGAACTCCAGCGTGTTGTTCGAAATCACCTGGCCGTCAAGCCAATCGTACTTGGCGGCTCCATCCTGGATGATGAAGAAGCCGAACGCTTGGCCGGGTGCCAGCCCGTCCAGGGTCGCCGTCGTCCCCTGCGCAAGGTCGCCGCCTTCGCCGGGCTCGGAAGCGTCTCGCCAAATGATTTGCGGCTCGGTCGGGTTGCCGTCGCCGTCCAGCTTGTACCAGCCCAACACGTTGTGATAGCTGGCCTCTTCGCCCTGGAAGGTGACGGTCACGCCGTCCGCTGCCAGCGGCATGGTCAGATTGCCCTGGTCGATCGGCGCGCCGCCGACGCTCCATTCGGGGGTATCCGGCCCCCAAAACTCGACCGGGTCGTCCTGCCGGTAGCCGAGCAGGCCAAGATCAATGTCGGCCTGGGTGAACGTCGAGCCGACGCCGAGACCGACCTTGTTGCCCGTTCCGTCATCCAGGTAAAGCTGCCCAAAATCGACGTCGTCGATCAGACGATAGATCAGATCTTCGGCGCCGCTTTCCTGATCGACCAAGTGGAGATCGGCCGTCGTGATCGGCGCCCAGCCGTCTAAATCAACGGTGGTGGCGCCGTCGCCCTGCAGAACCGGAGCATCATTGACGATGTCGTGGAACGGCACGGTAACGGTCGTCGTCGCCGTCGAGCCGTTGGAGACTTCGACGGATGTCAGACTCACGGACAGCGAGAAATCGTGATCGACGTCCGGGTCGACGGAGATGGACAAGGCGCCGCCGGCCAGGGACTCCAGGTCGGACGCAGTGAACTGGCCGTCGTCGCCCGATCCGGTCAGGATATTGCCGGT
>JAVEYE010000077.1:0-12906 GCA_034003665.1 Rhodospirillales bacterium
AAGGACAAATCCATGCTTGAAACATTTTTCAAGCTCTCGGAGAACGGCACCACCGTCCGCCGGGAGCTGCTCGCGGGGGTCACGACATTCCTCACCATGGCCTATATCATCTTCGTCACCCCGTCGATCCTGAAGATCACCGGGATGGACGGGGGGGCCGTCCTGGTCGCCACCTGCCTGGCGGCCGCCATCGGAACGGCGATCATGGGCCTTTACGCCAATTATCCCTTCGCCCTAGCACCGGGCATGGGGCTCAACGCGTACTTCACGTTCGGCGTCGTCCAGGGCATGGGCCACACCTGGCAGGTCGCCCTGGGCGCGGTGTTCATTTCGGGTGTGCTGTTCATCGCCATCAGCGTGCTGCCGGTCCGCGAATGGGTGGTCAACGCCATCCCCACCTCGCTTAAGCTGGCCATCTCGGCGGGAATCGGGCTGTTCCTCGGCATCATCGCCTTCGAGCAGTCCGGCCTCATCGTCGCCCATCCGGCCACCCTGGTGACCCTGGGCGACGTCACCAGCCCGACGGTGCTGCTGGCCGTCGCCGGATTCATGGCCATGGTCATCCTGACGGCGCTCCGCGTACCGGGCGCCATGATCATATCGATCCTCGGCCTCACCTTCATCGGCGTCGCCTTCGGCCTCACCGAGCCCAAGGGCGTATTCTCCGCGCCGCCCAGCCTGGCGCCGACCCTCATGCAGATGGACATCGCCGGCGCTCTCAACGTCGGCCTCGTCACCATCATCTTCGCCTTCCTGTTCGTCGATCTGTTCGATACCGCGGGAACCCTGGTCGGGCTTGCCCACCGCGGCGGCATGCTTGACGCCCAGGGGCGGTTGCCGCGTCTGCGCAAGGCGCTTTTCGCCGACAGCACGGCTACCTGCATCGGCGCCGCATTGGGCACCTCCTCGACCACCAGCTACATCGAGAGCGCGGCCGGCATCAACTCGGGCGGACGGACCGGCCTAACGGCCGTCGTCGTCGCCGTTCTGTTTCTGCTGTGCCTGTTTTTGTCGCCGCTGGCGGAAACGGTGCCGTCCTATGCTACGGCGCCGGCCCTGCTGTTCGTCGCCTGCCTGATGGCGCGCGGCCTGGCCGAGATCAACTGGGACGACATCACCGACGTCGCTCCGGCCGTAATAACCGCAATCTCCATGCCGCTGACCTATTCGATCGCCAACGGCATCGCCTTCGGCTTTGTCACCTATGCGGTGGTCAAGTTGATCAGCGGTCGGGCGTCGGAGGTCAGCTCGGCGGTCTACGTTCTGGCGGTCCTGTTCGTCCTCAAGTTCTGGTTCGTCTGAGCCATATCTCGATCGATTGCCAACGGGCGGTCCCCCGCACGGGGATCGCCCACTTTTTTGGACCTGAAATATTCTTTCGGGCGATCCCCGCCGGGTTGTCACAAAGCTAGACAATCGCGCGGACAAACCCCACTATCATCGGTAATAATAACAGCCTGCCGCGCGGGCTTGGCGCCTGGGCGGCTGATTTGCTTCAATGACGACAGCGCCTCGGGGTGGGGACATGAAAAAGAAGCGAATTCCGAAGGGCACGCCCAATTTGATCGACCGCTACGTCGGGTCGCGGGTACGCGCCCGGCGTGTTGGACTGCGTCTCAGCCAGACGAACCTGGGCCAAGCCATCGGTGTGACGTTCCAGCAGATCCAAAAGTACGAAAACGGCTCGAACCGGATCGGCGCAAGCAATCTGTTCAAGATCGCCAACGCGCTTGGCGTCGACGTCGCCTTCTTCTTCGAGGGGATGACCGACGACGTGGCGAAGGCGGGCCTGATTCCGCGTGGGAAGGGACTGTCGGAGCCGCGCCAGGCCGACTTCGACAGCGATCCCATGAGCTCGCGCGAAGCCATCGAGTTGATGCACAACTATTTCCGGATCGGCGACGGACAGGTCCGCAAGCGACTGTTCCAGTTCGTCAAGACGCTGGCCGATTCCTTGAAGTCCGCCTGATGCCGCCGCTACGGTAAAGCATCGGCGGCGGCATAGCGGATGGCGAGCACCTCGATCGGCTCGCCGCCTGTCGGTGTGCGCACGGTGACGACGTCGCCCTCGTGGGCCTTGAGGAGCGCCCGCGCGATCGGCGAAATCCAGCTGACCCGGCCCCGTTCGAGGTTTGCTTCGTCGATCCCGACGATGGTGACGGTGCTCTCCTCGCCGCGCCTGTTGGCGTAGGTCACGGTGGCGCCGAAGAAAATCTGGTCGCGCCGCGTCTGGCGAACCGGATCGACGACCTCGGCCGCCTCGATCCGCTTGGTGAGAAAGCGGATGCGCCGGTCGATCTCGCGCAGGCGCTTCTTGCCATAAATGTAGTCGCCATTCTCGGAGCGGTCACCATTGCCGGCTGCCCACGACACCACCTCGACCACTTTGGGGCGTTCGACCCTCGCCAGATGACGAAGCTCCTGGTGCAACCGGGCCAAGCCTTGTGGCGTGATGTAATTCTTGAGTCCCGGCGGCAGGTCCGGCGCGCCGTCGTCTAAATCGGAATCGATCTTGGTCATGCCATCCGCCGTCGGTTGGTGGTCGCAAGCTTGCGCATGGTAACGGCATCGGGATCGACTGCCCAGGACGGATGGCGCGGAATCATGCCGTCTTCGGATCGCCCTTGAGCGTCGCCCTGAATCGACGATCGCGCTTCAGGGACAGTTCCCGCCGCAGTGCATCTCCATGCGTGAACGGCCCCTCGACATGGACCACCCGCCAGGGCCCCCGACCGCGGGTGAATCGGGCCCCGGCGTTGGCATTATGCCGGACCAGCCGTGCGTCGACATTCTTGGCGATGCCCGTGTAGGTGATGCCCGCGTCATTGCAGAGTACGTAGACGAAGTAGGCAGGCTTAGCGCAGCATGGGTCCGAGACCATCGCCATCCGGCACATCTCGGCTCAATAGTGGGGCGGCGGCTTGTCGTCCTGGGACGGGCGGGGCCAGCCGGCCTCGAGCTCGCCCAGGCGTTCGGCCAGCCGCCGCATCTGCTGGGTCAACTGGTCGATGGCACGGCCCTGCTCGGCCAACACCGCCGACAGATCATCGGCTAAGCGCTCGTGGTGGGCTAGGCGGATCTCCAACTCGATGAGGCGCGATTCGACGGGATCGGTCATGGACGCTCCGGCTGGCGGGGTGGGCGCAGCCTCCGCGCTACCCCCGTTTATACAAAACCGACGGGCCCCGCCCCTAACGGTTGAATTCCCAACTCAGGTTCTCGATGGCGTCGATGACCATGCCCGTCGCCCTGGCGATAAGCAGGACATCCTGTGCCACCCGCACGAAACGATGCCTCGACGGTGGCGGACCCAAGCGCTCGAGGACGGCCGGCGGCAGGTCATGGAAGATGACGTCGCGTGGCAGCG
Source organism: Rhodospirillales bacterium (assembly GCA_034003665.1). GTDB lineage: Bacteria > Pseudomonadota > Alphaproteobacteria > Rhodospirillales > Shumkoniaceae > Shumkonia. The sequence goes on from JAVEYE010000077.1 coordinate 3,368, forward strand.
GTCGACCGATCGTCCATTTCTTGGCCTGTCCGGGCGGCATGCAGCCGTTATGCTTTTTGGCCAACCCGGGTGGACAGTGGCCCCGGCGGTACTGGCCGGCAAAATGCTCCTGGATGGCCAGCCGATGCTGATCGTTGAAATACCGACCGTCCTGAACTTGCACTTGGTTTCCGGGCCTCTGGGAGGGACCCTTCTCATTTCCTGCCCAGCTTGGCTTCTCCGCCAATGCGGGGCCGGCAGCAAGAAGCGCGACCACCAGCAGCGACCCAATGCCCACCGGCTTCCACGAGAGACGGTGCATGATTCCCTCCTTTCGGCGCAACACGGGCATCATGCCCGCAGCATGGCCCCGGGGCAAGACATGTGTCTGGCCGGCGGTCGGTCCCCGATGGCGCGTGCGCGCCGACACCTGGGGCGCGTCCGGCACGAAACGAACGCTCCGTCAGGCATCCCGCTCCGCGTCCGATGGGGGACAAAAAAACCGGGCCACGAGTGGCCCGGCGAGTTTACAGGGAGGCTTCACGTCTGGGAGACGCAGGACTCGGCATCGAAGTCGAGCCCAAAATCCAGGCACAACGCCTGAACGCACAAAGTTTACGCAAGGCAAGACAGGAGATCGAACGCCGATTGGGCAAGGTAGGTATGCGTTTTCTGCAGAACGGCGCTGGCCACGATCTCGGCGAAGGCGCTTCCGTCCGGATATCGGGCACCATCTCCCTACCCCTCAAGATCGGTCCAGAAGTCAGGTGTCGACTTGATCCAGCGAAAATAATCGGCTGCGGCCGCGTCCACGTCGTAGGCCGCCTTGAATCCGGTATCCTCGGTCAGTCGAGCGGTCGCGAAGGGATCCCGATCCTTGGTCCCGTAAAAGATGCTTCCCTCCTCGCCACGTTCGGCCAGACGATAGGCGAAGCCCGGAAACTCGCTCGCGAGCATCGAACACCAATCGAGCAGCGTCCACTGTTTTCCCGGCCCGATGTTGTAAACCGGATGGCCCAGTTTCGGCGCATCGATCATCGCGACAATCCCATTGGCAATATCGCGGGAATAGATCCAGTCCTTCTTTCCAAGTACCGGCACCACGGCTGACTTTCCGTTGAGCGCCAATCTGGTCAATTGAAAGACGGGGCTTATGGTTTCGCGAACGCCTGTCGGCCACTCCCACGGCCCGAAAACGGTACCGACACGTCCGACGACGACATCCAAATCCCACAAGGTGCGCCACCGCAGCGCCAGTCTTTCCGACGCATGTTTGGTGATGGAATAGACGCTGTCCGGAACCGGCACGTCGGCCTGCTCATCCAGCGCACCTGACGCCGCATTCCTCTCGCCATAGACCGAACCAGAGCTTAGTGAAATGACGCGCCGGGGCGAGACCTTCCGTGCGGCCTCGAGAACGTTGAGGGTTCCAAGGATGTTCACTTCGACGGCCATTCGAGCGTCGGCCACCTCGCGACCGGCACCCGGCGTCGCCGCTGCACCGTGAACGATGGCCTCGGGTCGGTATTCCGCCATGACGCGTGAAACGGCGTCGCCGTCAAGAAGATCGACGGAAAGCGAATGGACTTGCCCCGGCAGGGCGGAAAAAATGCGGCCGGCCGCTCGCAATGGGGCAGGCTGATCGACGTTGGGATCGGCCACAATCCGACGTCGGCTCAGCAAGATGACCTCTTCTCCGCGCTCGAGTAATGCCTCCGCCAGATTGAGCCCGATAAAGCCGGATGCGCCGGTGATCAAAACAGACATGGTTCGTACCTTTTCTCGATATGGCCTGATTATGGTTGAGCGACCATGAGTTTTGCCACCGCGGGGTCCAGGCCCTTCTGCGCTTTCCGTGGACGATCGGCTTCCCGGATCGCCGCCGGGGCACGGAGGTTGCGCGACGCCAACAGCTCGGCTTGGGCAACCGCGCATGTCACGCCGTCCAGCAAGGGAACCGGCACATGTTGTTGAATTCGTCTCGCCAAGCCGGCCAACGGCGCCCCAGCGATCACGATCGCGTCGGCTCCGTCATCGCGGGCCGCCGACAGGCAAAGGTCGAGCAGGGTTTCCCCGTACATTTCCTGGATTGAACCGACATCCGAAAGGGGTTCGGGAAGATTGCGAACGCTGGCCAATCGTGCCGTCAATCCGTTGAGTTCCACCGCGCGCCGGTACCACGGCACGATACGCTTAGAGATCGCGACAATGGAAAAGCGCTGCCCCACAAGGCACGCCGTCATGAACGCCGCCTGACTCAACCCGACAACGGGAATCGGGAAAATTTCCTGCGCTTCCATCAACCCTGGATCGCCAAAAGCGGCAATGATCGCCGCGTCGAAATGCGAATGCCGTTCGGCCAGAATATGAATGGCAGCGTACGCGCCAAAAAGCGCCTCGGCCTGTGTTTCGATATAGGCAACGCCGGTGGGCGCCGTCTCCATCGTGATCTCGGTCTGCGGCGCGGCCGTCCGCCGCGCCTCGCTCTCGATCAGGTTGGTCACGCTATGCGAAATATTGGGATTGATGATCAGGAGTTTCATTTTGGTCTGTTCGCCTATGGTGGCCATCGCCGGTATTGGGTTGCTGAAAGATCTCGTTTTCGAATGGCTTTATCCAATAAAGAATCCGCATGGCATCGTCACGGATGATCTTCCCTGCCATGCAAAGGTTCTGGCCCCGAATGGCGTTGATCAACTCGCTGTGCCCCGGACCTTTGATAAGTTCTTCCTGTCCGTTGTCGAACAGCATCTGGTAGCCGCGCACCATGGCCGGCGACGATCGCATCCAGACCCTTTCGACGGTGTTGAAGAGCATATCGCTTCGTGCCCGCGAATAGAGCATGAAATGGAACTTTCGGTTCGCCTCGCAGGCTTGTCGTCCCCGCTTTTTCTCCACCGCGTCGTCGAACCTTCGGTCAAACAACGCCAGCTCGACCAAAACCTCTTCGGACAACCCGGAGAACGCCTTCTCCAACGCGTAGACGTCAAGCAACGCGCGCAGTTCAACCAGTTCCTCGAACTGAGCCCAGGACAGCAGGGGGAAACGCACGGTCCGATTGGGCAAAACCTCCAGCGCTGTCTCGGTGATCAGGCGCTGAATGGCGTACCGAACCGGCATGACCGACGTTCCCAGTTGATCCGCCACAAATCGAATGGTCACGGGATCGCCAGGGAAAAAATGCCCGTCGAAAATCGCATTCTTCAGCTTCAAGTAGACCTGCTCTTGCAGCGTGCTACTTTTTATTTTTCCCAGTGGCGCCACGCTATCCGCTCTCCGCTCCAACCATCAGGCTCCGTACAACAGGTTTGGCAACCAGAGCACTATTTGCGGCCAAATGGAAATCAGAACCGCGGCCACGCATAACAAAAGGAAGAAAGGAATGGCCGCCACCGCGATGGTGCCAATGCTCCGACCAGTGAATCCCTGGAGGACGAAGAGGTTGATCCCGACGGGCGGCGTGACCTGCGCCAACTCCACCGTAATAACCACGAACACGCCGAACCATATGACATCGAGGCCGGCCGCGACGACCATCGGCAGGACAATCGGGAGGCTCATCACGACAATGGAGATCCCCTCCAGAAAACAGCCGAGCACGGCGTAGAAAACGAAAAGAACCAACAATAACCCTAAGGTGCCCAACCCCAGCCCGGCAATTGCTTTGGCCAACTCCTGTGGAACGTAGAGATAGGCCATCGCCGTCGACATGAAGGATGCCGCGACGACGATGGAAATGACCATGCAGCTCGTTCGAAGCGAGGCCATCAGCGAGTCACGGAAGATCTGCCATGTGAGTTGCCGTTGCACCGCCGCGATGACGAAAGCCGCAGCCAACCCAAGGGCCGCCGCCTCGGACGGGGTTGCCACGCCAGAATAGATCCCGCCCAGGACGATGGTGATCATGAGCAGAACGGGAAACAGGTTGATGAAACTGCGCCTGTACTCCGACGCCGAGATCTTTATCTTCTGCTTGGGGCCGAGTTCCGGGCGGGCAATGCACGAAATGGCAATGTAGAGTGAGTACAAAAGAGCGACCATAAGACCGGGAACCAAGCCGGCCGCGAACAACCGCGCGATGGATACTTCCGCAAGCAAACCGTAGACGATCATGATGATCGATGGCGGGATCAACAGCCCCAACGTCCCGGCGCCCGCAATAGAGCCGATCGAAAGGCGGTCGTCGTAACCATCCTCGGCCAGCTTGCCGACCGTTATCTTTCCCACGGTTGCGACGGTCGCCGCACTCGACCCGCTGATGGCAGCGAAAAGTGTACAACCCATGACGTTGGTGTGGATAAGCCCGCCGGGGATCCACGCCAGCAGCGGCCTCAATCCGTTAAACAGCCGCTCTGATATGTCGGTCTTTAAAATGAATTCGCCCATCCATAAAAACAACGGAATGCATGCCAGTTCCCATGAACTTGAACTCTGCCAAAATATCCCTTTCACAATATAACCTATCTTCATGACAGGCATATCAGCGATAAAATATAGGCTACAAAAACTTACAAGAACCAGACCGGCGAATATCCATACGCCAACCCCTAAAAAAAATACTATGAAAAGTAAGACCACGAATGCGTGCGTAGTTGCTTCCATCGCACTTATTCCCACACTAATTGCTATTATTGCTTCTCTGCAATACGCGACTAAGGATAAACGCGACCATCTGCAGGCAGAAGGCGACCAAACCGACAAATATCACCGCTTCGGGTATCCAATTGGGGACATCCGCCATGGTGCCGCTCGAGGTGCCTCGCGTGTAGTGTCGGAACAAGCTGATCCAGAAGAAATTCGCGACAAACGCAATGACCAGCAATGTTGCCGTAGCGCAGGCAACGTCCACAAACGTCCGCGCCCTTGGGTTCAGCTTGTCAAGAACCAAGGATATGCGAATTAGTGCCTCGGTTTTAAGGGAATACGCCAACCCCAGAAATGTCATGGCGGCGACGCCATAGCCGACCAATTCATCCATCATGTAGGTCGATGTCGCAAAAAAGGTCCGCAGGACAATCTCTGCAATAATCAGCAGAAACATCAAAACACAAATCGTGGCGGCAACCACAGCGCTTATGTTTGTCAGGCCGCAGATGAATCGATCGATAACACGCATGCGGAGCCCTCCTGAGGGACCCGCTGGCGGGGGTCAACCCGCCAGCGGATTCCGAGTATGTGTGGTGGAGGTTATTTCATGGCCTTTTTGTACGCCTCAAAGATCTTGTCGGCGTCCGGGCCCATCTTCTCTTTCCATTCAGCAACCAGAGGAGCACCCGCCTGCTTGAGGTGGGTGATGACGGCTTCGGGAACGTTGTCGTTGAACACCGCCCCGCCCTTGGCCATGCGCTCCTTGTTGAAGTCGATGCGGGCCAAGCCTTGCTCGAATCCCCAGGCTTCTGCCACTTTAGCGGATTCCAGCAGCGCCTTCTGATGTTCGGGCTTCAGGCCGTTGAAGACGTCATTGTTGATGAATGCCGCGATGACGGCAATGGTGTAGCCAATCGAGCTGAATTGGTTCACGCCATATTCCCACGCCCGTAGATCGCTGCCGCTGTCATCAGAGGTGAGAATCCCATCGATCGCCTTGGTGCTGAGCGCCGGAACGACGTCCGTGATCGCCATTTGGATGGGCGCAGCGCCCGCGGCCTTCAATACCTTGGTGCCGGTAACGTCGTAGGTGCGGATCTTCAATCCTTTGAGGTCTTCAGGTGTCTGGATTGGGTGGCGAGCCCAGATGCCCACCGGCGTCAACGGCGCCCCGTAAAGAAGCGTCAAATTCGACTTGTCGGCCGCCTTCTGGAAATACGGCTTGGCGACCTCGAACATGGTTTGGGTCTCGGGGATCGTCGTCGTCAGAAAAGGAAGTGACTGGAGATCGTAAATGGTCTCCACGCCGACCAATTTGTCGAACGCCGTGGTCCCAATGTCAACCGCGCCATCGCGGGTCGCAAAATAGGATTCGCGTCCCTTATATCCGAGCGATCCACCCGCGTGGATAGCTATTTCCACCTCGCCATTGGTCCGTTTAGCGACTTCTTCGGCAAACTTCTTGTTTGCCTGGTTGGCCAGGGATGTCTCCGCGTTGTCCAATGTCAGGTTCAACTTCACTTTTGCTTCCGTCGGAGCCGCCGAAAGCGCCGTTGCCATGGCGGCGCTCAGCACGGCCATACCGATAGTCTTTAATGTCTTCATCTCCCGATCTCCCTCCGGATGGTGTCAACTATAGAAACCTACACCGCGGCCTGATCCAGGGAATCCGGCCGCCCATCCACCTCACAAGAACCCTGTCAAATCGGGTTGAGATGGAATTCCAATAATGTCCTCAATGGCCAAACTGACCGATAGGGCTTTGGCGACTTCGTGCCTTCGGCAAACCACGTGCAATCCGACGGGGAGTTTCGACCCGAGACCGTGGATCGGAATCGATGATCCACACTGTCCAAACATGCTTCCGGGTTGCGTCGCCTGGGCAATCGCCAGGGTCAGCGGCATGCCGCGTTCGACATCCGAAAAGTCCTCGGCCGGCCGTGCCACAAGAGCCGAGGTTGGGACGACCCAGGCATCGTAGCCGTCCATCCGCCGTTCCATGGTCTTTTCAAGAGCCTTGCGGCGGAGTTCCTGCTGGACAAAATCAGAGGCTTGGATATCGAAACCACTGCCGACCCGGGCCGCGACGATCGGATCCATCTTGTCACGGTCTCTCTGGTAGCGCTCTCGCCCGAGTATGCCGAGAGCGTATGCCGGCAATGCCGTCGGGAAGTAGATTTCCCGCTCTTTCGCTTCGGGCACCCGAACCGGCGCAATCTCGACTCCGGCGTCGGCAAGTTTTGCCAGCGCGGCGCTCATGCAGAAGTCGACCTCTGGATCGAGGCTCTCATAATAGTAGTCCGCCGGTTTGCCCAACCTCAGTCCGCCGACCGGTGCCGCCTCGGGAATGCTGTCACCCGTCAAGGCCGCGTAAACAATCGCCGCGTCGGCCGCCGACTTGGTCAGGGGCCCGATGCTGTCCATTACCGGCGCCAACGGAAATACGCCATCGGTTGGCCAAAGTTCCGAGTTGGTGCGAAGTCCAAAGACGCCGCAAAGAGCCGCCGGCAGCCTAACGGATGTGCCGGTATCGGTGCCTATGGCAAAGGCGCACAGGCCGGCCGCCACGGCGACCGCCGAGCCGCTACTTGATCCTCCGGGGATCCTCTTGACCTTGGGATCGCACGGGTTCCAAGGAGTTCGGAGCCGATTGACCCCAAGAGTTCCAAAGGCGAATTCGACACAAGTGGTCTTGCCCAGGATCACACAGCCGGCCCTTTTTAGGCCCTTGATGAAGCTTCCCTCCCGACCGATCAGATCGGTGACGTCGGTAAGCGAACCTCCCGTCGTCGGCATGCCGTCAACCGCAAGCAGATCCTTTACTCCAACCGGCACACCCATCAACGGGCCCAGGTCAATGCCTGCGGCCAGGAGATTGTCGATGGCCCGCGCCGCCTTCACGGCCTGGTCAGCCGCAACGTATTCGAAGGCGTTCAACTTGGGATCAAGGGCGCTGATGCGTTCCAGGTATGCTTTCGTCACTTCCTCGGCGCTGACCTCGCGCGCCCGCAACGCACGGCCGAACTCGGCGATACCTTTCGGACCAATGGGATCGCAGGGAATCGTTGTCATGGTCTTCTCCCAACAGAGTATGGATTCAATGCCGGCTTTTCGCGTCCGCCAAGGCTGTTTCCTCGCAACACATGGCCTCGAGGAGAACCGGCGTGCCTGATTCGACCTTGGCGATGCAGCGCTTCAAGGTCGCCGTCAGCTTCGCCGGATCGTCTAATCGCTCCCCATGTCCGCCGAGCGCCTGGGCAACCTTGCTGTAGTTGCCCCCGAGCTTGTGCAGGCCATACCTCTTCGCCGCCACGGGCTGTTTGATCGAGTAGGCGCCCATACGGCCGTTGTTGATGACGACGGTCAGAATTGGAATCCGCTCACGGACGGCGGTCTCGAAATCCATCCCGACCATGCCGAACGCGGCCTCGCCCATCACATTGACGGCCAGCCAATCGGGGCGGGCCAACTTGGCTCCCATGATGAGGCCGAGTCCCGCCCCAAGCGGGGTGGATTTTCCCCAACTGAGGTATGTTCGCGGCGAAACGCTCTCGTAAAACGGAACCATCTGGTCGCGAGGTGACCCCGCGTCGTGGGTGACGACCGTTCGGTCGCGATCGACGAAATTCATCAGTTCCCAGATGAGACGATACGGATTTATGGGTGCCTCATCGGACGTGAGCTTCCCTTTCCAGCGGCCAAGAAAGGCCTCTTTGAGGGATTTGACCGTTGTCACGGTATCCTGGAACGGTTTGAAGCGACGATCACGCAGGGCTTCCGCCAACTGACGAACCACGATCTTGGCGTCGCCGATGACCGCAAGCGAGGTCGGGTAATCCTTGCTCAGATCCCGCTCGTCATTGACGATCTGGGCAATGACCTTGCCTGCGGGAATCGGTGCGATGAATTTTGAAATGGTAAAGCTGGTGCCGACCCCGACAATCAGATCCGCATGCTTGAGGAAATGGGCAACGCCGTCCGAGCAGGAAAATCCGTTGGCCGCACCCAGTGACAGGGGATGATTCTCGGGAAAGCCGCTCTTGCCGTTCAGGCTCGTCATCACCGGCATACCGGTTGCCTCGGCCAAGGCCTTTAGTTCATCCCACGCCTCGGCGAATAGAACGCCCTGGCCGGCATACAGAACCGGACACGTGGCGTTGACGATGGCGTCGGCAAGGGCCTCGACGTCATTGGGATCACCGCCTTGGATGCGATGGCTGGCCTGCTTGACGTAGCTAATCGAGGCGGCTCCGGTATCAGCCAACAAGACATCGCTCGGCAATTCAAGGAGGACCGGCCCCCCCCGACCGGATCGCAGGAGGGCCATGGCATGTTGGACCATCTGCGCGGTCTGCAAGGGATGGCTGATGGTTTCAGACCATTTCGTGATGGGTTTGTAAGTGCTACCCGCACAGAAGTTTGGTGGACTTGCAAAGCGGGCGATCTCCGTGGCTCCGGCCAGGCAGAGGATGGGCGTCGAATCACTGTAAGCCTGCGCGATGCCGGAAAAGGCATTCTCGGAGCCTGGGCCGTACTGGAAGGCGACGACACCGGGGCGCCGCCCGCCCGTCATCCGCGAGTAGCCATCGGCGATGTTCACCGCCACTCTCTCGGTCCTGGCAATGATGGGCCGGATGCCGAGTGCCGCGGCGGTATCGAACACTTGGTTCAATGGAAAACCAGCAATAAAATCCACACCCTCGTCCTTGAGGGCCCGTGCAATGATCTCCGCCCCGTTCATCGTCCGATTCCCCGGCCCTAGCCGCGATCGCCGCGAAAGCCAACGGAGCAGTAGAAGGCGTAAAGATCGTCAGCCTGCTTCTGCGGCGCGTCTTTTCCGTCGAGAACCTTGGGAATTTCCCTGGCGCACGCCGCTTCGAGCCCTTCCCGCTCAACGCCCTCGACGACCAGATACCACTTCATCTCGAACGGTGCCCCCGTCGACCCCGGCGGAGGACCTGACAAAACGGCAT
>JAVEYE010000078.1:0-12901 GCA_034003665.1 Rhodospirillales bacterium
CTGGGCCCGCCTGTTCCCGGCCAAGGACGTCGGCGGCCCGGTGCGCCGCGCCGAGTTCATCATGAGCGAACTCAAACAGGGAATCGAAAACATCCAGAAAATCGAAGACTCCGCACCAATGCTGTCCGTGCTCGATTAGCAACCCAAGACCAGAGGCCCCAATGGCATCAACGGACAAACCTGCGGAAAGTCAGGGTTGGTTCGAGTTCGGCGAGGATTTCACGCGTCCGCCCGACCGCCGGGGCCAAGGGCGTCGTCGTCGCAGAACAACCGGCGAAGAGACGCCTTGCAACGAGATTTTCAGGGACGAAGCGTACGCCTTTAACACGGAGATTCTGCGGTCGCTGCTGATGTCGACCGGCGAAGGCATCTACGGGCTCGATCGCGACGGGCTGTGTATGTTCTGCAATCCTGCGGCTGTCCGATTGTTGGGGTTTGAAGATGCAGCGGAGCTCGTCGGAAAGCCGATTCTTGAGCTCATCCGCTTAAGGCACGACGACGGCAGTTCCGAGACCGCCCGCGATTGCCGCATCCTTCAGGGAATGCGCGAGCGGCGAGGCATTCATGTCGAGGATGGGGTGTTCTGCCGGCAAGACGGGCAACCTATTTCCGTCGAGTATCGATCCCAGCCGGTTTTCCGCAAAGGAGATGTGGTCGGCGCGGTCGTCAGTTTTACCGACATCGCGGGACGAAAGAGCGCCGAGGAAGCGATGCGGGCGAGCGAAGAGCGGTTCCGCAGCATATTCGAGCAGACGTCAGTCGGCATGGCCATCTTCGACACCGAGGGCCGCTACTTCGCCGTGAACCGGGCCTTCCGGGAAATGCTCGGTTACAGCGAGGAAGAGCTTCTTCGTCTGAAGTACGACGATATCACCTTCGAGGAGGACCGCGAGGCAAGCCGCGAAAGGAACCGCCGCGTCCACGCCGGCAGCCTCGACCGCTTCGAGGTGGAAAAGCGTTACGTTCGGAAGGACGGCAGCGCCATCTGGGTCGCCTTGAGCGGGTCGACCATTCGCAATGTCGAGGGGATTCCTGTCTTCAACATCCGGCAGATCCAAGACATCACGCAACGGAAGCAGGCGGTCGAAGCCGTCCGTGAGAGCGAGGCGCGGTTCCGCGCGGTGATCGACAATTCGCCGGCGGCAATCTGCCTTCGAAGCATCGACGGGCGCTATATGTTGTTCAACCGGGAGTTCGAGAAGCGGCATGGCATGCGCCTGGAGGACGCCAAGGGGAAGCATGCGGACGAATTGGAGCAGCCCGAGATCGCACGCATGATCTCCCTCAATGACGAGATCGTGGTCGAGACCGGGGCGCCCTGCGAGTACGAAGTTGAGTTTCCCGACCGGCACAACGTCATGCGAACCGGATTTACCAACAAATTTCCCATTTTTGGATCGATGGGCGAGGTGGTCGGGATCGGCTCTTTCTGCGCGGATATGACCGATCACAAGCAGATGGAAGAGAAGCTCCGCCACGCCCAGAAGCTCGAGGCGGTCGGTCAGTTGACCGGCGGCGTCGCCCATGATTTCAATAATATTCTCGCGGTTATCCTGACCAATCTGGAGTTCCTTGAGGAAGATCTTGCCGCCAATGAGTCGCACCGGGAGATCATCTCGGAGGCCATCCGCGCCGTTCACCGGGGCGCCAAGCTGACAGAGCGCCTGCTGGCCTTCTCACGCAAGCAACCTCTCAACCCGAAAACCCTCGACTTGGTGGGCGTCCTTTCCGACATGGTCGAGTTGCTGCGGCGCACACTGGGAGAGACCATTGCCGTGCAGACTGCTTTTCCGGGCGATCTGCGCCCTGTCTTCGTCGATCGCAATCAGTTCGAGAACGCCATCCTCAACCTCGCCGTCAATGCCCGCGACGCCATGAAGGAACGGGGCGGCAAGCTGGAAATCCTGTGTACCAACCGGAAAATTATTCATAGGGCGTCGGGGCGGATTAATGAAATGCCGTCCGGTCAATACGTGTGTGTGGAAATCCGCGATAACGGGGCAGGCATGACGCCGGAAGTCATGGAGCGCGCCTTCGAGCCGTTCTTCACAACGAAGAAAACGGGTGAAGGGAGCGGCTTGGGTCTAAGTATGGTTTACGGCTTCGCCAACCAGTCGGGCGGCGCCGTGACCATCTCCAGCATAGTCGGGGAGGGGACCTCGGTGAAACTCTTCCTCCCCGCCATACCCCTCGACAAGGCGACGGGGACGCCGGAACCGGAAGGCATCGACGATGCCGGGGCGGCCACCTTGCCTAGGGGCAGCGAAAGCATCTTGGTGGTCGAGGACGATGCCGACGTCGGTTCCTCGGCACAACGCACGCTGACCAGCCTCGGCTATCGCGTTCTCTGGGCATCGGAGGCCCGCAACGCCCTTGAGATCCTACGCGGAGACCAGCGCATCGACCTATTGTTCTCCGACGTGATCATGCCGGGCGGCATCGACGGGAGGGAACTGGCCGAACAGGCGAAAAACCTGGTGCCCGACCTGAAGATCATCCTAACCTCGGGGTACGCCGCCGGAAGGCTCAATTTATTTGAACTCGACGCCGCGGGCATCGTATTCGTTCCCAAACCCTATACCCGGCGAACCTTGGCCGAAGCCGTACGGGCGACGCTCAAGGGCGGAGGCGGCATCACCTGACGCGGATATCCGGAATGCGAGCCCCCCGGCACCGAGAGAAACCGGGCGGGCCCGCTATCCGGCGTGACGTCAGGGTGTCTTGTCGACGAATGGGCGACGGGTCAGGAAGTCGAAGTCGCACCCTTCGTCGGCCTGTTGGACGTGGTCGAGGAACAGCTTGCGATAGCCACGCGGGTTGTCGTCGGTGACCCGGGGCTTCATCTGTTGCCTGCGCCTTTCTAGTTCCGCATCGGAAACCAGCAGGTCGAGGGTCCGTGCCTCGACGTCCAGGCGGATCTGATCGTCCGTGCGGACCAACGCCAGGGGGCCGCCCGCCGCCGCTTCCGGACAGATATGCAGGACAATGGAGCCGAAGGCGGTGCCGCTCATCCGGGCATCGGACATGCGCAGCATATCCTTGATGCCCTGCTCGGCCAGTTTTTTCGGAATCGGGATGTAGCCGGCCTCGGGCATGCCCGGTGCGCCGATCGGCCCCGCGTTGCGCATGACCAGAATGTCGTCGGCGGTGACGTCCAGCGCCGGATCGTCGATCTTGTTGGTCATGTCTTCGATGCTGTCGAAGACGACGGCCCGGCCGGTGAACTTCTGGAACTTCGCGCCGGCGGCGGACTGCTTGAAGATGGCGCCTCGCGGCGCCAGGTTGCCGTGCAGCACCGCGATGCCGCCGTTGGCGTTGACGGGGTTATCGATCTGGCGGATGACCTGTTGCGGCCAGGGCTTGGGCGCGGCGTCGATTTCCTCGCCCAGGGTGCGGCCGGAAACGGTCATGCAATCGAGATGCAATAGGTGGCGAATCTCACGCAGGACGACGCGCAGCCCGCCGGCCTTGTGGAAGTCGTCCATATAGCCGGCGCCGGAAGGCTTGAGATCGACCAGCACCGGAGTTTCCCGCCCCATGCGGTCGAAGGCGTCCAGATCGACCTTGATGCCGAGGCGGCCGGCCACGGCGGTCATGTGGACGATGCCGTTGGTGGAGCCACCGACCGCCATAAGGATTCGCAGAGAGTTGGCGATCGACTTGGGGGTGATGATCTTGTCGGGGGTCAGGCCGTCCGCGGCCATCTGAACGGCGCGCCGCCCGGCCTCCTCGGCATGGCGCATGCGATCGGCGTTGACGGCCGGAATGGTGGCGCCGCCGGGCAGCATCATGCCCAATGCCTCGGTCATGCAGGCCATGGTGCTGGCCGTTCCCATGACGCCGCAGAACCCGACGGTTGGGGCAAGTCTGCCGCTGATTTCGTTGATCTCGGTTTCGTTGATCTCACCGGCCCGGTGCATGCCCCACAGCCGGCGGCAATCCGTGCAGGCGCCGACGCGTTCGGCACCGTGGGTGCCGCTCAGCATCGGCCCGGTGACGACGACGATGGCCGGGATGTTGGCGCTCGCGGCGGCCATCAACTGGGCCGGAACGGTCTTGTCGCAACCGCCGATCAGGATCACCGCATCCATCGGCTGGGCCTTGATCATCTCCTCGGTATCCATCGCCATCAGGTTGCGCAGGAACATGCTGGTCGGATGGGCGAAGGATTCGTGGAGCGAGATGGTCGGGAACTCGACCGGCAGGCCGCCGGCCAGCATCACCCCGCGTTTGATGGCCTCTTTGAGTTCCGGCACGTTGCCATGGCATGCATTGTAGCCGCTGAACGTGTTGGCAATGCCGATGACGGGCAGTTCAAGGACGTCGTCCGAATAGCCCATGGCCTTGATGAAGCTCTTGCGCAGGAAAAGGGAAAAGCCGGCATCGCCATAGCTGGTCAATCCCTTGCGCATTCCTTTGTTGGTTGGTTTCTTCATGGCGGTTTCCTCGTCGTAGGGTGTCGGCGTCTCAGGGGATGTCGGCGTCTCAGGTTGGGCGGTTGCGGAAACGTTGGGCGAACCGGCGCTGCCAAATTCATTGGTCGGTTTGAGCGTGGGGCGCTACCCGACCCTTACCACAAACGAAAAGCGGATCGACGTCAACAAAATTGTTGACAAATTTGAGCACGCCGTGGATGGTCTATGAAGGTGCCGAGAGGATTCGGGTGCCAGGCGTTTCGGGCGATCAGGGAGAAGGGCGGATGGCGTCGGCGCGGGACGGCGACAACCCATCCTCTTTTGTCGCGCGCGAGATATGGCTAAAGTGTCCCGTTACAACAAGGAACCGCTGGTGTCGCAGCCAGTGGAATGATGAGGAAATCTGACGATGGAACGGAAAAGATTCCAAGGCGTTTTGGTCCCGGCCCTGACCCCTTTCAAGGCCGATTTGAGTCCCGACAAGGAACGGTTCGTCCAGCACTGTCGGTGGCTGTTCGATCAGGGCGTGGACGGCCTTGCTCCTTTCGGGACGACCAGCGAAGCGAATTCCATGTCTGCCGACGAGCGGATGGAGTTGCTTGAAGCGATGGTCGAGGGTGGCGTTTCCGCCGCCAAGTTGATGCCGGGAACGGGCACCTGCAACATTACCGAAAGCGTGAAGTTGACGAAGCATGCGGTGTCATTGAAGTGCGGCGGGGTCCTGATGTTGCCGCCCTTCTACTACAAGGGCATGTCCGACCAGGGTCTCTTCAATGCATTTTCGGAAGTAATTCAGCGGGTTGGCGATTCTAGTCTGCAGGTTTACCTGTATCACATCCCGCCGCAGACGGGCGTGCCGATCTCGCTCAAGCTCATCGAGATGCTCGTCAAGGCCTATCCCGACACCGTCGTCGGCCTCAAAGATAGCGGCGGCGACTGGAACAACACGGCGGCCGTTCTGTCGAACTTCCCCGGATTCACCGTGTTTCCGGGTTCCGAGGTGTTCCTGCTGCAGGGGCTTCGGGCCGGCGGCGCGGGCTGCATCACCGCCACCGGCAATGCCAATCCGGCCGGCATCCGCGAGGTGTTCACGAACTGGAAGACCGATCAGGCGGACGCGCTTCAGAACCGGATCACCGAGGTTCGCAAGACCATTCAGGCCTATCCGATGATTCCGGCGATGAAGCAGATGGTTGCGCACTTCTTCAACGCGCCGGGTTGGGAGCGGGTGCGGCCGCCGATGGTGGCCCTAGACGACGCGCGGACGGCCAGCATGCTTGAAGACCTGAAGAAGGTCGGCTTCAGGATGGAGGCCTAACGGCTGCGCGAAATCGACGCCTGGCGGCCACAGCCGGCCGTCGGAAACGGGCTGTCGAGACCGAACTGTTGGAAGCAGTCCTGCGGGTCGAACCGGACGAGGGGCATAGCCCGGAACTCCGGCTCGGCCCGCAGCCAAATGAGGGAGGTTCGCCTCTTGGGGCGAGTGCAGTGGCTGGAGGCCACGGGATGCTGGGAACCGTCGAATCGTTGACGCTTGTCATCGAACAACTGGAGGAGGACATCGTTTTCGGGCGGTTGCGGCCTCGTGAACGGCTGGTCGAGGAGGAGTTGGTCGACCGCTTTGGGGTCAAACGGCACATCATTCGCCAAGCCTTGCTGGAACTGGAACGTATCGGCATTGTCGTTCGGTTGCGCGGCAAGGGTGCGCGAGTTTGCGAATTCACCCCCGAAGAGGTCGAACAACTCTACTCCATCCGCGAATTGCTGGAAGTCAAGGCGGCCAGCATGATTCCGTTGCCCGTGGGCAAGGATCTGATCAGGGAATTGACCACCATTCATCGCTCGCACGCCAAGGCGGTGGAGGTGGGGGATCTGAAGACCATCTACCGCGCCAATATCCGCTTTCATCAGGTCCTTTTTGCGGCGTGCGGCAATCCCTATCTGGCGGAAGCCATCAACATGTTCGCGATGAAGTCGAACGTCATCCGTTTCTATGTCGGGCGCGATCCACAGATGTTCGCGGGGTCGCGCGACCAGCACGAGTTGATGATCGAGGCACTGAAGAACGGGGCCCGCGAGGAATTGATCGACCTGTGTATCCGCCATCTCCAGCCCTCGCCGAAAGCCTACATCGAAGCCTATCGGGCGTTGTTCGGAGAGGCTTGACCCCGATTGGGCGACAAGGCCGACCAGGACGAGGAGACAATCAAATGCCGTTCATCCACATCAGGTTGCTCGAGGGGGTTTCCGCCGAAAAGAAGGCCGAGGTCATCCGCAAGGTGACCGACGTCATGGTCGAGACCCTGGGCAAGAATCCTGCGACCACGATGGTGGTCATCGACGACGTGCCGACCGACAACTGGGGAATCGCCGGGCACTCAGTGACCGAGCTTCGAAAGACTTCGGGAACCTGACGACGGCGACCACCGTCGGGAGGCCGGATTGTCCACGAACTGGTGTGTCGATCCTTCCGTTCTGCCGGCCGAGCCGGGGGCCTACATCCTGTGCCTGGATGTCACCGAACCCGTCCAACTGCCGCCCCGTCGGTTTGGCGGCGTTTTGGCGGCCGGGCGCTACCTGTATTTCGGCAGTGCCAGGGGGCCAGGCGGCATTCGGGCTCGCTGCGCCAGGCATTTTCGACGATCGAAGAACAGCCATTGGCATGTGGACTGGCTGACGGGCCCGGCCACACGCATCCATGCGGCCCCATTCCCCGGTTTTGATGAATGCGACCTCATGGCCAGGGCGCTTGCCGTCGGCGGTGCGCCGCTCGCGATCGCCGTTGCCGGCTTTGGCAGCACCGACTGCCGCCGCTGTGCAGCTCACCTTGTGGCAGTGACGGGCGCCCTTCCGAACGACTTTCTCGACGCCCTTTACCAGTAGCGAAGGCCGCCGCGGTACATGTCGGCGACGTCATTCCTCGTCACCTCGCGGGGTGCCAGAACGAGCAAGCGCGGCTGGTTGTAGCCGCGCTCCACCGGATCCGGAATGTCGGATTCCGTGAACCCCAGCTCGGCCGTGCCGTTGGGCAGCCCGGTGCGGCGCATCATATCGGTCAGGCGTGCCGCCAGCAGTTCGCCCCCGTGTTCGGGCGTCGCGTTCCGGACGTCGGCGCCCAAGGCCTCGGCGACTGCGAGGTGGCGGTCGGGGGCTGCGGAGGCGGTGAAGCGGAAGGCGGCCGGCGCGTTGAGGACGACGGCGATGCCGTGGGGCACCATCGGCTGGGCCTTTTCGTAGCCCTTGGCCCGCCAAGTATGGCACAACCCGGCGATGCCATAGGACATGGCGTGCGGCAGATGGACGCCCGCATTGCCGAAGGACAGGCCGGCCATCGTGGCTGCCAGCATCAGCATGTGCCGTGCCTCATGGTCGTCGGCGTCCTCGACGGCCCGCACCAGGTATTTACCGCCCAGGCGGACGGCTTCGAGACTGCCGACGTCGCTATAGGGGTTGGCGCCTTGGAATACCGGCCGTTGGTCGGGCGAATTCGGCCGCGGACGGGTGGTGTAGGGGCGGGCGGTATAGGATTCGATGGCATGGGTCAGGACGTCGAAGCCGGTCGAGGCGACGACGCCGGCGGGGAGCGTCCGCGTGGTGGTCGGATCGACCAGGGCCAGCGTCGGCTTCAACATGCGGTTCGAGATCGCCGTCTTCACTTTAAGCGCGGCGATGTCCATGACGGCGGTGCTGGTCGTTTCGCTGCCGGTTCCCGAGGTGGTGGGGCAGGCGATGTGCGGCTTCAGCGGTCCGGGGACGGGACGGAATTCGCCGTAGGGAAGATTGACGTAGGCGAGGAAGTCGGCTGGATGGGTCGCATAAAGGTTGGCCGCCTTTGCGGTATCCATGGTCGAGCCGCCGCCCAGCGACACGAAGCCGTCAAACCTGCCGTCGCGGGCGAAATCGGCGGCGGCCAGGAATGACGCGTCGGTGGGCTCGATGGTGATCTCGTCGTAGACGACGGCATCGATCCCGGCCTTTTTCAGCGAAGCCGTGGCGATCTCGGCGGGTTCGCTGACGGCGACCTGCCTGTCGATAAAGAGTGCGACCCGCTGGAGGCCCAACCCACGGGCGTCGTCGCCCAGTTCGGCCAGAACACCGGCGCCGAACTTCATCGCGGCGGCCGACACCGCGAACGCATAGTCCCCATCTTCTGTGGTGGCGTAATAGACCGGCTTTTGCATGTGAACCTCCCGTCGTTTGGCGTGCGGACCGCCCGAGGTCCGATCGTCGCTGGATGCTCCCGTTATTGCATTGTCCATTCCGTTGCCCGGCGGATCAGAGGACTGAGGGATGCTCGCGCCATTAGACCGTAAGCACGATCTTTCCGACATGAGCACCGCTTTCCATTAGGCGGTGGGCGTCTGCCGCTTGTGCCAGGGGAAAGGTTGCGTGGATGAGCGGCTTGATGGTGCCCGTCTCGATCAACGGCCAGATGCGCGCCCTTAGTTGTCGGGCCACCTCCGTTTTGAAATCGCTGCTGCGCGGACGCAAGGTCGAACCGGTAAGGGTCAGGCGCTTCAGCATCACGGGCATCAGGTTGACTTCAACGGCTGCGCCTTTGTCGAAGGCAATGTGGACCAAGCGGCCATCGACGGCCAACGCCTTGATGTTGCGCTGCACATAGTCACCCCCGATCATGTCGAGAATGACATTGACGCCGCCGGGTGTTTCGGCGCGCACGACCTCGACGAAGTCCTCGCTCCGGTAGTTGATGGCACGGTCCGCTCCAAGGCGTCGGCAGACCGCGCATTTGTCCGGAGACGAAGCAGTGGCGAACACGCGGGCTCCCAAGGCTTTGGCAACCTGGATGGCGGCATTCCCGATTCCCCCGGCGCCGCCATGCACGAGAAAGCTCTCACCTTCAAGCAACGCCGCCCGCATGGCGACGTTGTTCCAGACGGTGAAGAAGGTTTCCGGAAGGGCGGCTGCTTCGACCATGCCGAGCCCCTTTGGCACGGGCAGGCATTGTCCGGCAGGCACGCAGCAGTATTCGGCGTATCCACCGCCGTTGGCGAGCGCACAGATGGTGTCGCCCTCTTTCCAGCCCTCTACGCCCTCGCCCCGTGCCACAACGGTCCCCGCCACCTCCAGGCCCGGTAGATCCGACGCCCCCTTCGGGGGCGGATAGTGGCCCTGGCGCTGCTTGATGTCCGGGCCGTTGACCCCGGCCGCGGCGACCCGCAGCAGAATGTCGCCTGGTCCGGGTTTCGGGCGGGGACGGGTGGTTGATCTCAGGACGTCCGGAGGCCCGGGTTGCGAGATCTCCACGGCGGTCATCAGGTCGTCGAGCGTTTCGGGCATCGTTTTTCATCTCCAGGACCGAATCGTGTCGGTGGTCTCGATTGTGGAACGGGAATCGCCGGCGAAAATCGGGCCGCAATTGTATCCCCGTCCGGCCAAACGACAAAGCGGCGGCCTGTCGCCCCAAATTGTGCCGTGATTCGTGCCCAAATCGCCGCATCGATGACTAAAAACGGGCAAGGTTCCATCGCCGTCGGCCCCGTGTCGTGAGCAGTCAAGGATAATCGACATAAATCGATGGTGTATTAAAAATATGCACAAAAACACGAAAATGGCGTGTTGTTATTTTAACGATAAGGTAAATGATAGGAGTAATGCATCATAAACGCTATGCATGTTGATTTTTTTCCGGAATATGTTCGGCGTACTAAAAATGTTTCATATTTCTTTTCTACATTTATTTAGAATATTTGTTGATAATCGCTTTCAAAACGGGAAAAAATCATTTACTATGCACGTTCCGTGTATTAAACCAATACCTAGTGCCACTTATAAGGCATGCAAGACAGGGTATGACAAATGCGCGGGGGAAAATGACCGCCACGAAATCGCCGTCTCAAAAGGCTTTCGTCATCGATGTAGAGGCGCTCGATGACGTAATCAGCGCGCTGGCGAACGCGGGGTATCAGGTGATCGGCCCACGCAGGCAGGCCGATGCGATCGTCTATGACACCTTGCGATCGGCCGGGGATCTTCCCGTCGGATACACCGATGAACAGGATGGTGGAAAATACCGGCTGGTGAAGGGGCGGGACGGCGTCTATTTCGACTACGTGGTCGGGCCGCAAAGCTGGAAACGCTTCCTTTTCCCTCCGCACCAGAAAATTTGCCAGATGCGAAAGCAGGGAAAGGCGTTCCGCATCGTCGAGGAGGAGGCGGAAACACCTCGTTATGCCTTTTTCGGCGTGCGGTCGTGCGAGATCGCGGCGATGCGCGTGCAGGACCGGGTGTTCGACAACGGTTCCTTCGCAGATCCTTCCTATCTGAACAGGCGAAACTCGGCGTTCATTGTCGCGGTCAACTGCACGCGGGCCGGCGGTACCTGTTTCTGTGCGTCGATGAACACGGGGCCGCGCGCGGAGGGGGGCTTCGATCTGGCGCTGACCGAGATCGTCGAGAAAAAGCGGCATGTCTTTCTGGTCGAAACGGGCTCGGCGCGCGGCAGCGAGATCCTCGCCATGATTTCGCATCGCTCCGCGGGTGCCGACGATGCGGAGTCGGCTTCGGCGGCGATTGAAAAGGCGGCGAAAGGAATGGGTCGCGAGATGGTGGAGGACGTAGGGCCCCTACTGAAACGCAACCTGGAACATGCCCGCTGGAACGAGGTGGCCAAGCGTTGCCTCACGTGCGCCAATTGCACGATGGTGTGCCCCACCTGCTTCTGCTCGACCGTCGAGGACACGACCGACCTCAGCGGCTCGAACGCCGAGCGTTGGCGGCGCTGGGATTCCTGTTTCACGATGGATTTCAGCTACATCCACGGTGGAAGCGTGCGGCGGGAAACCTCGTCGCGTTATCGACAGTGGATGACGCACAAGTTGTCGTCATGGTTTGAACAGTTCGGCACGTCCGGCTGCGTGGGATGCGGGCGCTGCATCACGTGGTGCCCCGTGGGAATAGACATCACCGAGGAAGCCCGGGCGATTCAGCAGAGCGAGGGGAGACGATAAGGATGGTTCAGGAAATAGGGCTCGATCAATTGATCCGCGGACATCCTTTCTTCGAGGGGCTGGACGACGGCACGCTCGAACTGATCGCCGGCTGTGCCGCAAACGAGAGATTCGATGCCGGCCAATATGTGTTTCGCGAGGGGCAGCCGGCAGACAAGTTCTACATGGTCCGCCACGGTTCGGTGGCGCTGGAGGTGAAGGCGCCCGGCCGCGAATCCATCGTGTTGCAAACCTGCGATGACGGCGACGTCATGGGCTGGTCCTGGCTGGTGCCGCCTTTCCGCTGGAAATGGGACGCGCGGGCGACGCGCCTGAGCCGCCTGGTCAGCTTCGATGCCATCTGCCTGCGCGGAAAGCTCGATGCCGATCCGGCATTGGGATACGCGATGTACAAGCGGTTCGTGCGTGTCATCGCCGAGCGTCTGGCCAATGCCCGTCTGCAAATGCTCGATCTCTACGGGGCCGGGAAAGATTAGATGGAAGAGATGGCCGCATTGAAGGACCCGATGGTTCCGGCGCCGTTCCGGATCGAACGGGTTCGCAAGGAACTGAGTGATACGTTCACCATCGACCTGGTTTCGGCCGAACGCCGTCGGGCCTTCTCGTTCCTGCCGGGCCAGTTCAACATGCTCTACGTCTTCGGCGTCGGCGAAATTCCCATCAGCATCAGCGGCGATCCGGCCGATCCCGAAACGATCGTCCACACCACCCGTGCCGTCGGCACCGTCACCAACGCGATGTGGAAGCTGGGGGCCGGGCAAACGATCGGTGTGCGGGGGCCGTTCGGCACCTCATGGCCGGTCGAACAGGCCGAAGGGTACGACGTCGTCATCGTCACCGGCGGCATCGGGCTGGCGCCCCTTCGCCCCGCAATCTACCAGATTTTGGCTAACCGGGCGGCCTATGGGAACGTTTGCATCCTGTACGGGGCGCGGACGCCCGAGGATATCCTGTTCCGCAAGGAACTCGAGAAATGGCGCGGCCAATTCGATCTTCAGGTCGATGTCACCGTCGACTATGCGACCGGGCGCTGGGCCGGTCGTGTCGGCGTCGTCACCAAGCTGGTCGGCCGCGGCGGCTTCGATCCGCATCAGACGGTGGCCCTGGTCTGCGGGCCGGAGATCATGATGCGTTTCGCCGTCGAAGCGCTGGCCGAGAGAGGTGTGCCCAACGAACGCATTTACGTGTCGCTCGAGCGCAACATGAAGTGCGGCATCGGATTTTGCGGCCATTGCCAGTTGGGCGGGGATTTCGTCTGCAAGGACGGCCCGGTGTTCGGATTCGACCAGATTGCCCACAAGTTCGCGATCCAGGAACTTTGACCATGGCGGCATCAAGCAAGCCCAAACTCGCGGTGTGGAAGTTTTCTTCCTGCGATGGCTGTCAGTTGCAGCTGCTAAGCTGCGAGGACGAGCTTTTGACCATCGCCGGAGCGGTCGATATCGCCTACTTCCTCGAGGCCACACGGGCCGAGATTCGAGGCCCTTACGACATATCCTTGGTCGAGGGCTCGAT
>JAVEYE010000079.1:0-12817 GCA_034003665.1 Rhodospirillales bacterium
ATCTTCCGCTTTGCCATGTTTCCTGCTGAATCGCCGAACCGGACGGGAACGCCCCGCCTCAGTCCTCGGCGATCAGCAGGCCCAGGTGCTTGTCGAAGTGGCGCTCGATGAAGTCGAGGTGCATCTCGGCGTGCTTTTCCAGGATTTCCATCAGGCGGTCGCGGAACGGCCGGCCCTTGGCGTCCTTGCCCTGGGTCAGCACCGAGCCGTAGGTGACGTGCATGAGCTGGCGCCCCTCGTTGAGGTCGAGGACCATCCGCTCCAGGTCGTCGTCGGCGCCTGGAACAGGAGCCGAGGCGTATGCAGACCGAGACGATGGGCCGGATGCTGGCTGCTGTAGGCCGCGTCATCATCGCGTTCTTCCGGAGTATCTTCAGTATTGTCGAGGCGTTCGGTATTGGATTCGCCGCGAAACGCCTTTACGAGAGTCTGATTCGCCTCGACGATGCCGGGCTCCGTTAACTCGGTATAACCCGCGAGGAGATGGGTCTTTATGTGGTGAATTCGATGAAGCTGAAGCAAACGCGGGAGGCAGACGCTCCGCCCGCAGCTGCCCTTTCGGTGATCGACGGCGGCCAAGGCGAGCCAGCCGCCCAGCCCGACGACCCGCGGCCGCATCGCCGCACTGCCTGAGCGATGGAGACTTCCTCTCCCATTGCATGGAAGGAAGCCTGTCCACCCCCCAAAGATAAGGGCGGGCAGGCTCGTGCGTTCTTCTCCGGCTCTCCCCAATAGAATATCTTGCCTGACCTTGCCGCCCAGCGGCTATGATAGCCGCCGTGATGTTCGCGGCGGAAAGGATGTGCCGTGAGCGATGCGTTGGCCTCGGGCCTTGGGAGCGGGCCGGCCGCCGGGCCGGAAGGGAGTCTGCTGGTCTGCGTGGGCGAGGGCGCCGATGGGGTCGGCATCGTCGAAGCGGGCCGGCGGCTGGCCGAGCGGCTGCGTACGCCCTGGACCGTGCTTCATGTGTCGACGCCGGGCGACGACGGCCTGAGCGAAGAGGAGAAGGACCGCATCGCGGCCGCTCTTGGCTTGGCGGCGCGCCTAGGCGCCGGTACGGTAACGCTGCCGGCTCAGGTCGATGTCGTCGGCGAGATTCTGGCCTATGCCGCGGCCCATTCGGCGACCATCCTTGTGCTGGGCCAGCCCCGCGGCGGCCGGCGGCGCGGGCCGTTCGGAGAGCCGGTGGCGGACGGCGTGGTCCGCCAAGCCGATGGCTTCGAGGTCATCTTCGTGCCCCGCCAGGCGGCGCCCCGGAATTCGGCAACCAGCCGGCCGAAGCTGGCGCCGGCGCGTCGCATTTCGTGGCGCGATTTGGCGTGGGCGAACGCCGGCGTCGCCGTGGCGACGGTGACCGCGGCGGCGCTGGAGAACACCGTCTCCAACCCCCATCTTTCCCTTATCCTGCTGACCGCGGTGTTGCTGATCGCGGCGCGCCTTGGCGTGTGGCCGGCCCTTTACGCCAGCGGCTTGAGTTTCCTGGTCTTCGCCTTCTTCTTCGCGCCTCCCTACTATTCGGTGCTGGCGGTGAACCCGCAGGATATGGTCACCCTGACTCTGTTCCTGCTGGTCGCGACGCTGACCGGCAACCTGGCCGGGCGCTTGAAGCGCAAGGTCGATTCGCTGCACGTCGCGGCCCGCACCACTAACAACCTTTACGAGTTGAGCCGAAAAGTGGCTGCTGCCGGTTCGCTCGACGACGTGCTGCGGGCCGCCGCCGAGCACATCGCGTCCGCGCTCGAATGCCGCTCGCTGATCCTGCTGCCGCAGGGCGGCGCGCTTGAGGTCGCCCAAGCCTTTCCGCCCGACTACCGGCTCGATCCCGGCGATCGGTCGTCCGCCGAAAGGGCGTGGCGGGAGCCCGAGCCCCCCGGCGCCGAGGCCGGCGGCGTGGCGACGGAGCCTGGGCCGTTCGTGGCGCTGCGCACGCGCCGCGGAACGGTCGGCGTGCTCGGCCTCGGCTACGAGGGGCGCGCGGCGCTTTCGACCGAACAGCGGCGGCTGTTCTATGCCATGGCCGACCAGGTGGCGGTGGCCATCGAACGCACCCGGCTGATGATGGACATCGAGCAGGTCCGCCTTCGCGACGAGACTGAACACCTGCGCGCCGCGTTGCTGTCCTCGGTGTCGCACGACCTCAAGACGCCGCTGGTTTCCATCATCGGCTCGGCCACCGCGCTGGCCGATGCCACTGTCAAGCTGCCCGAGGAATCGCGCCTGAGCCTCATTCAGGCAATCCTGGAGGAGGCCCAGCGCCTGCACCGCTTCGTGCAGAACCTGCTCGACATGACGCAGCTCAGCTACGGCAAGCTCACGATCAGCCGGCGGTGGTGCGAGCTGGGCGAGATCGTCAACCGGGCGCGCCGCCAGACCGAGAAGATGCTGGCCCGCCACCGGCTCGACGTGCGCCTGCCCGACGACCTGCCCGAAATCCTTGTCGATCCGGTGCTGATCGAGCACGTGCTGGTCAACCTCCTGGACAACGCCGCCAAGTACGCGCCGGCCGGCAGCCGCGTCGAGATCGCCGCCAGCTCGGCGGAAGGGCGCATCGAGCTTGTCGTGACCGACGAGGGGCCGGGGATCGCCGAGGCCGAACGCGAGGCGGTGTTCGACCAGTTCTACCGGGCCCGCGCCGAGGATCGGCAGACCGCCGGCACCGGATTGGGCCTGTCGATCTGCCGGGGGCTGGTCGACGCCCACGGCGGCACCATCGCGATCGCCGCCGGTCCCGGCGGTAGGGGCGCCCGCGTGACGGTGACGTTGCCGCTTGAGGCGGCGGGGCACGGCGCGCCCGCGCCCGAAGAGCCGACGAAGGAAGAACCCGAACCATGAGCGCACCGGCAAACCGCATCCTCGTCGTCGACGACGAGCCGCAGATCCGCAAGTTCCTGGAGATCATCCTGAAGGCCGGCGGCTATGAGGTCGAGCAGGCGGCGAACGGAGAGAAGGCGCTGACGGCTTGCGCGTTTCAGCCGCCCGACCTGGTGATCCTCGACCTGGGGCTGCCCGGCATCAGCGGGCACGATGTCATCGCCGCCGTCCGGGAGTGGTCGCAGGTGCCGATCATCGTGCTCTCGGTGCGCGAGGGGGAAGCCGAAAAGATCAAGGCCCTCGACCTCGGCGCCGTCGACTACGTCACCAAGCCGTTCGCGGCCGGCGAACTGATGGCCCGCGTGCGCGCCGCCCTGCGAGGCCGGGCCGAGCCCGCCCAGGAGAAGTGGTTCGCCGAGATCGGCGACCTGCACATCGACCTGCCGGCGCGCCGGGTGACGCTGGCGGGCCGCGAGATCCGGCTCAGCCGTCGGGAGTTCGACGTGCTGTGGTACCTGGCCCGCCACGCCGACCGGATCGTCACCCACCAACAGTTGTTGCGCGAGGTGTGGGGTCCCGGGCAGGAGAACGAAACCCATTACCTTCGGGTCTACATCCGCCATTTGCGCCAGAAGCTGGGCGACGATTCTGCCAACCCGCGCTACATCGACAACGAGCCGGGCATCGGCTACCGGCTGCTGGTGCCGCCCGAGGAAATGTGAATGGGGGCGGGCTCGCCGATGGGGTCGGCGGTGCCCGCCCGGAGGGGCTTAGGCCGCCTGACGCGGCTGCTCAGGGGTTGCCTTGGCCGCGGCGGCCGGCGGGGCGGCCTTCTTGGCGCGGAGCTCGAAGACCCGCCACGCCGAAAGGACGACCACGGCGATGCCGCACGAGGTTGCGTTGATGATGGCGGTCTTCAGCTCGAAACCGACCAGCCACGGGGCGATAGCCAGGGCGACGCCCGTGGCCATGATGGTCCATTCGAGCCAGGCCTCGGCCGAGCGCATGGCGCCGCCGGCGAAAAGCATCAGGACAAGGCCGGCGATAACGGTGGTGGAGGTATCCAGCAGCGAGGCGTTGATCTCCAGGGAGGGCGGGCTGAAGGTCAGCCAAGCGCCGATGATGAGGACGGCGACGTCCTCCCAGGCGGCGCGCGGGCGGGGGGTGGTTTCAGGGATGTCGGTCATGGGGAATCTCCGGCAAATGCATTGTTCAAGGAGGCGGGGCAGCCCGCCGTCAGGCGGCACGCTCGCCGGTGATGGGAGTGACTGCCGGGCGTGACGGCTCGACGGTTTGCAGAACGGCGCTCGGCGCGACCGCTTCCGCCTTTTGCGGGCCGGTAAAACGCCGCCGGATGTACCGGGTCGCCATCCAGCCGGCCGCCGCGACGGCGAGCGCCGCGGCAATGTGCAGCATGGTTAGATTGCGGCCACCCTGGTCGATCAGGACGTTGAAGAGGGCGACGACGCCGCAGGCCGGAAGGAGGGTAAAAAGGACGCCCGCCGTCTCTCCGCCAACCCAGCGGGCCAGACGGGGCCGCCGGGTGGCGTCGCGACGAACGCCGGCGGCGGCGGCGACCAGAACGGCGCCCAGCGCAATCAAGATCGTTGCAAGAACCACAAGCATGGGGGGAACTCCTATGTGTTGAGAGGAGTCAGGCGGCCCGCTGCGCCATGTCGCCGTCGGCCATGGTCTCGACAGTCGCCGCCGAGCCGAGCGCACGACGTTCGAAGGCGCGCAGCTGCCGCCGGGCGAGCCAGAAGGCGACGATGACGGCGCAGATCGGGGCTAGGTCGAAAAGCGGAAACGGCTTGCCCTGCAGGGTGATGAAGTATTGGCCCAGCATGAAAAGGGCGACGGTGAATCCGTTGGCGAGCGACGACGAGAAGAGAACCTGCAGCCTTTTGCGTTGCCGCAGCCATAGCGGCGCGGTCGGCAGCCGGTAGTAGATGAACGAACCTTCAACGGAAAGAAGGGTAACGACGGCGATAAGGATCGCGAATATTCCGAGCATGATAAGCCCCCAGGGATCGCGTCGGTGTCGGCAGGCTTGGTCGTTCGGCAGCCAAATGCGAACAAACGAGAACCTGCTCCTGGGGTAAATTCTAACAAAAACACAAGTAATAGATAATTAAAATGTGTTTATTCGCATTAAAGATCAGAAAATAATTTAGCTTAATAATAAAAAAATTTGATGGATCGCTAATAAAAAACCCGTTATCGTTAATTAAATATCCATTAAAATGGCGTTAAAACGTATTTTTATATTTACAATATGTTGGGTTCTCTGCGCTCGCTCAGGTGTATCGGGCCGGCTTTGCCGGAAAGCCGCACGGCCAGCGGGTGGCCGGAATGGCGTAATTCATTGAAATAATGAAAAAATTCTCTGCCCAGGCGTCTTTCCATACGCGCAACGACTACGCGATGGCCGCCATGTCCGACGATGCCCTTCTTCCCTTCGATCTTCCAGCCGTTTGCCGCAACAAGGTGACGGCGGCCTTCGATGGCGGCCTCGTGTCTTCGCACGGCGGGCTGCCGCTGTCGCGCGACGCCGTGCCCGCCGCCGCGCGGGGGGGCGTCCGTTCCCGGGGCTGGCTGCGGCCCGACTCAGTCCTCGGCGATCAGCAGGCCCAGGTGCTTGTCGAAGTGGCGCTCGATGAAGTCGAGGTGCATCTCGGCGTGCCTGTCGAGGATTTCCATCAGGCGGTCGCGGAACGGCCGGCCCTTGGCGTCCTTGCCCTGGGTCAGCACCGAGCCGTAGGTGACGTGCATGAGCTGGCGCCCCTCGTTGAGGTCGAGGAACATCCGCTCCAGGTCGTCGTCGGCCACCCCGGCCAGCCGCTCGACGTCGGCCTGGGTGGTCGAAAGATGATAGCTGGCGCGATCCTCGGCGAAGCGGCCCCGGCAATAATCGACCAGTTCCCGGAAGAAGGGCCTGTCCGTGCGCACCACGACGCGCAGCGCCTCCAGATAGCTGGTGCCGGCCGTCTTGACGTGCAGCATCTCGCCGCACAGCCGCCCGAAGATGGGATAGACCGAGAACTTGTCCGAGCCCGAATGCAGGCTCAGCTTGTAGGGGCCGCAGAACTGGGCGATGGCGACGTGCTGTTTGATCGACGCCTCGAAGGCGGCGACGTCGCCCCGGTAGTCCACCGCCTTCTCGAAATCGCCGATGAAGCGCGGCGCCAGGCTGATGAACTCGACGCCCCGGCGCTTGAGCTCGCGGGCGACGAACAGGTGCTCCAGCGGCGTCGTCGGCACCTCGGATTCGTCGACCGACATCTCGATCTCGTAGGGCCTGTCGCCGGCCGCCTCCTTGAGGGTGGCGGCCAGCCGGGCGCAGTGGCGCACGGCCCGGCCGTATTTCACGGCGGCGCGCAGCAGCGAGGCCTCGTCGAAGGTGAGCGTGAAGCCGTTGTCGACCTCGAAGCTGCGGTCGAGGTAAAGGTCGCGCAGGCTCGAACCCTCGAACACCCCCTCGGCGATCAGCGCCTTCTCGCCGCCGGCCAGTTCCTCGGGCGCCATCGTGTCGGCCTGGTTGATCACGTGGTCCGAGGGGTCGAAGGTGAAGAAGGTGAAGCCGGCGGCCGCCGTCTTCCTGACGTCGTCCTCGGTCTTCAGGTGGTCGGCGTCGGCCCCCCACTCGCGCTTGAGGGCGGTGCGCATGACGGCGCGCCGGGCGTCGGCCATGACGTCCTCGGGGGTGCGCCCGGTGCGCCCCATCTCGCGGATGGACTGCTGGGCGAGGATGGGCAGGAAATCGGTCTTGCGGCAGGCCGCCACATGGCCCGGCGTCGCCAGGCCGAGGCGGTCGCCGAAGCCGAAGGATTTTCTGAGGCCGATGACGGTGGGGGTGGACTGGATCATCGATGCGGTTCCGTCTTATGGTTGTCGTCTCCTCGGCGGAGACGTCCTGCCGGGCGGCGGCGCCCGTTCGACGCGCGTCCCACGGAGCGCCGCGGGTCCGCCCGGGAAATGACGCATGATTTGACATGGGCCGACGGGCCCGGCCACTTTAGGAGGCGCAACGGCGCCGCGCAATTCAAAACGAGCCGTCGGCTCCGCCGATTCCGCAGGGCGGGACGGGCGGCGACGGATCAGGGGAGAATTGACAGGTGAGCGACATCCGGGACACCGTTCCCACCACCCACGAGCGCGTCGTCGAGCTGCTGGAAGCGGGCGGCGCCGCCTTCCGCCTCGTCGATCATCCGGCCGAAGGTCGCTCCGAGGCGATCGCCAAGATTCGCGGCAACCATCCGTCGCAGTCGCTCAAGGCCATCGTCGTGACGCTGAAGGGGGGCGGCGCCGGCGAACGGACCGTCATGGCGGTGGTGCCGGGCGACCGGCGCCTCGACATGAAGGCGCTCCGCAAGGTCATGGGGGCCCAGAAGGGCGGTTTCGCGCCGCCCGAGGCGGCCACCGCCATCACCGGCTGCGTGATGGGCGCGGTGCCACCCTTCACCTTCTGGCCGGAGTTGCCGCTGGTGGCCGATCCGGCCATTCGCGACAACCGCGAGGTCTGCTTCAACGCCGGCCGCCTGGATCGCTCGATCTTCATGGACGTCGACGATTACGTGCGCCTGGCCAATCCCCGCTTCGCCGCCATCGCCGAGTAGCCCCGCTCACAACGCGCAGCCGCCGCCGTGCTTCTCGTGGTAGCGCTGGTGGTACTCCTCGGCCCGCCAGAAGGGGCCGGCCGGCGCGATCTCGGTGACCAGGGGGCGACGGAAGCGGCCGGAGTTCTCCAGCCGCTGTTTGGCGGCGCGGGCGGCCTTTTCCTGCTCGGCGTCGTGGAAGAAGACGGCCGAGCGGTACTGGGTGCCGACGTCCGGTCCCTGGCGGTTGAGCGTGGTCGGGTCGTGGATCTTCCAGAAAACGTCGAGCAGATCCTCGTAGCCGACGACGGCCGGATCGTAAGTGACGCGCACCGCTTCGGCATGGCCCGTGCCGCCGTCGCAG
Organism: Rhodospirillales bacterium; assembly: GCA_034003665.1. Classification (GTDB taxonomy): domain Bacteria; phylum Pseudomonadota; class Alphaproteobacteria; order Rhodospirillales; family Shumkoniaceae; genus Shumkonia. Next base: position 7,771 of record JAVEYE010000079.1, read on the forward strand.
ACCTCCTCGTAGGTGGGATCGGCCGCAGCGCCGCCGGTGTAGCCGACCGCGGCGTCGACGACTCCCCTGACCTTGCGGAAGGCGGCCTCGACGCCCCAGAAGCATCCCGCCGCGAACGTCGCCTGCCGTGTCGTCATGGTTCGATGCCTTGCGCCGTTGCCCTCGACGCCTTCTATGTAGGAACGGCGGCGCGCCTTGCAACGGCAAGGGGCCGCCGGCATTCCGCCGGCGGCCCCCAGGCGCAAGTCGTGTGTCGTGCGGTCAGGCGACCGGCGCGGCGTCGTAGACCGTCTGGTCCAGTTCGCCCTCGCTCTTGGCGACGAGGCACGACACCATGGCGTCGCCGGTGACGTTGATGGTGGTGCGCGCCATGTCGAGGATGCGGTCGATGCCGGCGACGATGGCCAGGCCCTCGAGCGGCAGCCCGATGGTGGTGAGCACCAGGGTCAGCATGATCAGGCCGGCGCCGGGAACGCCGGCGGCACCGATCGAGGCCAGCGTCGCGACGACGACGATCATGACGTAGTCGCCGGCCCCCAGGCTGACGCCGAAGACCTGGGCGACGAACAGGGCGGCGATGGCTTCATAGATCGCCGTGCCGTCCATGTTGATGGTGGCGCCAAGCGGCAGCACGAAGCTGGAAACGCTGGGGGATACGCCCAGGTTGTCCTGCGTGCAGCGCATGGTCACCGGCAGCGTGCCGGCGCTGCTGGTGGTGGTGAAGGCGACCATCTGGGCGTCGATGATGCCCTTGAAGAACGGCATCGGGCTGAGCCCATAGGCCTTGAGGATGATGCTGTAGGTGACCAGGGCGTGCAGCAGGCAGGCCGCATAGACGCAGGCGATAATCTTGGCCAGCGGCAGCAGGATGCCAAGGCCGTATTTGGCGGCGACCCAGGCCATCAGGGCGAAGACGCCGAAGGGGGCCAGTTCCATGACGCCGGCGGTCATCTTGTACATGGCCTGGGCACCGGCGTCGATGACCCGTTCCAGCGGCTCGGCCTTGGGGCCGACGAAGTTGATGGAAATGCCGAGGATGATGGCGAAGACGATGATCTGCAGGATGTTGCCGCTCGAGAGCGCGGCGACCGGGTTGGTCGGCACCAGGTTGAGGAAGGTGTCGACCACCGACGGCAGTTCCTTGGCGGTGACCGCGGCGGCGACCTTCTCGACGCCCGAGCCCGGCTGGAACACCAGCCCGAAGATCAGGCCGATGACGACGGCGAAGGCCGTGGTCAGCATGTACCACAGGATCGTCTTGACGCCGATCCGGCCCATCCTGGCCGGGTCCTTCAGCGAGGTCACGCCGACGACCAGCGACAGGAACACCAACGGTACGATGAGCATCTTGATGAAGTTGAGGAACAGCGTGCCGAACGGCTTGATCCACGTATCGACCACGCCCGGCGCGCCGCTCAGCAGGGCGCCGACGATGATCCCCAGAACCAGTCCCCCGGCGATCCGCTTCCACAATTTGATACTTGACCAGCTTTTCCACATGGACTGTTTTCTCCCACCTCTCCTGTCAATGACGCTGCCCCATGTCCGGCGGACACGGGGCGGTTCCCGCCCCTCGCGGCGCGATCATGCTTCCAGGCGCCGACGGCGTTTCCGCCCGCGCCTCAGTAATGTGGTTGGCGTCTCTAGTTTTCGGTCGGGCCTCCCCATGACCTTCAAGCCTGTTGTTTTTTTTAAAGACGAAGAACACCCAAGACGCGGCAAAACTCTACTCCTGTTTTTTGCACGTCTTCAAGCGAATTGAGGGGCTGTGTTTCCGCGCCATTTTAACTTCACGGCCTTGCGTTGCGGTCTTGTTTGGAAAAAGTATTATTTTTGATCGTAAACGTGGAGAAGGCCGTTGCCGGCCCCCCTGTTTTCGCGGTGGTGGCCGCGCCCCCGGGGCCACTATACTCCGCGCCATGACTAGGCCTTCTTCCCCGTCCGTCCGCGTGCGCGTGCCCGAGGCGCCGGCCATCGTCGCCGGTCTGCGCGGCGCCGCCTGGGTGTCGGCGGTGGGCGAGGTGGAAACGCTGCCGTTGGCCGAGGCGGCGCGGCGCATCGGCGGCGGGGTGGTGCCCATTGTCTGCCACGCCCCCGAAACGGCCCATCGGCTGGGGACGGCGCGGTTCGAGGCGCTGGACCTGCTGGAACTGTTCGCCTTCGCGCGGCCGGCCCGCTTTTGCCTGCCGACGCCGCGCGGTCTGGCCGAGGCGCTCGACCTGCCGTTGCCCTCGACGCCCGAGCAGGCGGCGGCGACCCTGCATGCGGCGAGCCGCGCCCTGCTGGCCGAACTCGCCGGCGCCGATTCCTCGGCCACGCCCATCGCCTGGGCGATGGCGAACGGCGGCTGGCCGTGGGGCGGCGCCGTGCTGGCCGCCCTCAGGGCCGCCGAGGCGCCCCACTCGCGCGGCCTTGCCAACGGCCTGCGAGTCTGGCTGCGCCTCAAGGAGTGGAGCGAGCGGCCGCCTGAACCGCCGGCCGGTGACTGGCCGGTCGAACCCGTCGAGGCCAGGGCGCGCCTGATCCGGCTGTTGGGGGAATCGGCCGAGGCACGGCCGCAGCAGGCCGAATACGCTTCGCAGGTGTCGGCCGCGTTCCAGCCGCGCGATGTCGCCGGCGAGCCCCACTTCGTCGTCGCCGAGGCCGGCACCGGCGTCGGCAAGACGCTGGGCTACCTGGCACCGGCCAGCGTATGGGCCGAAAAGAACGGGACCGGCGTGTGGATCAGCACGTTCACCCGCAACCTGCAGCGCCAGCTCGACGCCGAACTCGACCGCGTCTATCCCGATCCCGACCGTAAGGCCGAGAAGGTGGTCATCCGCAAGGGCCGCGAGAACTATTTCTGCCTCCTCAACATGGACGAGGCGGTGGCCCGGCTGCCGGCCCAGGGCGCCCCGGGGGCGGTGCCGCTGGGGCTGATGGCGCGCTGGGCGATGGCCAGCCGCGACGGCGACATGGTGGGCGGCGATTTCCCGGCCTGGCTGGCCGGCCTGGTCGGGCGCAACCTGACCCTCGATCTGACCGATACACGCGGCGAATGCATCTATTCGGCCTGTCCGCATTATCGGAAATGCTTCGTCGAGCGTTCGATCCGCCGGGCCCGGCGGGCCGAGATCGTGGTGGCCAACCACGCCCTGGTGATGATCCAGGCGGCCCTGGGCGGCGGCGAGGAGGCCGCGATGCCGGTGCGCTATGTCTTCGACGAGGGCCATCATCTGTTCGACGCGGCGGATGGGGCCTTCTCGGCCCACCTGTCGGGATATGAGACGGCCGAACTCAGGCGCTGGCTTCTGGGCGCCGAGGCGCGGGGCCGCTCGCGCAGCCGCGGCTTGAGGGCCCGCGTCGAAGACCTGCTGACCGATGGCGGCGACAAGGTGGCGGAATCGCTGGACGCGCTTCTCCACGCGGCGCGGGCCCTGCCGGGGGTGGGCTGGCGGGAGCGCCTTTCCGGCGGCAACCCGGTAGGGCCCGCCGAGGCGTTCCTGATCCGGGTCCGCCAGCAGGTGCTGGCGCGCGATCCCGACAGCCGCTCGCCCTACGGCCTGGAGGCCCATCTACGGCCGCCGATTCCCGGCCTGCTGGAGGCGGCCGACGCCCTCGATGGCGCCCTCGCCGCCCTGCGCGATCCGGCGGTCGCCCTGATCGCCGCGTTGGCCCGTCGTCTCGACGACGACTCGGACACCCTGGAAACCGCCGCGCGCGCGCGCATCGAGGCCGTCTGCCGCAGCCTGCAGCGCCGCGCCGTCATGGCGCTGGACGGATGGCGGAGCATGCTGGCGGCACTTGCCGGAGAGACGCCGGCCGACTTCGTCGACTGGCTGGCGATCGACCGCGAGGGCGGGCGCGAGATCGACGTCGGCATGCACCGTCATTGGATCGACCCCATGCGGCCTTTCGCCGCCGCCGTTGCCGAACCGGCCCACGGCCTGCTCGTCACCTCGGCGTCGCTGCGCGACGGCAGCGGCGACGCGGCGCTGGACTGGGCGGCGGCCGACCTTCGGGTCGGCATCCGCCACGTGGCCGCCCGCGAACACCGCGCCGCCATCGAGTCGCCCTTCGACTATCCGGCCCAGACCCGCGTCCTCGTCGTCACCGATGTCGAGCGCAACAGCGCCGAGCAGGTGGCGGCGGCCTATCGCGAGTTGTTCCTGGCGGCCGGGGGTGGGGGGCTTGGCCTGTTCACCGCCATCAGCCGGCTGCGCGAGGTGTATCGCCGGATCGGCCCGGCGCTCGACGCCGCCGGTCTCGGCCTGTTCGCCCAGCACATCGACGCCATGGATACCGGCACCCTGATCGACATCTTTCGGGCCGAGGAGAACAGTTGCCTCCTGGGCACCGATGCGGTGCGCGACGGGGTCGACGTGCCCGGGCGGTCCCTCCGGCTGATCGTCTTCGATCGGGTGCCGTGGCCGCGGCCGACCCTTCTGCACCGCGCCCGCAAGGACGCCTTCGGCGGCGCCGACTATGACGGCATGCTGGCCAGGGTGCGTCTGAAGCAGGCCTACGGCCGCCTGATTCGACGGGCCACGGATCGCGGCGTCTTCGTGCTGCTGGACCGGGCCATGCCGTCGCGGTTCGCCAGTGCCTTTCCGGCCGGCGTCATCCTGCAACGCCTCGGCCTGGCCGATGCCATCGCGCTCACCCGCGCGTTCCTTTAGTTTCGAGGACAGCATACTCAGTTCGGCGCGTTCGTCCTTGGAAACGACGAAGCCGTTGACGAATTGAGTATGCTGTCCCCGAAATTAGGACACTGTGAAATTAGTTGGCGGGGGTGTTGCAGCCGACCAAACCGGTAACGGCGTCGTCGAGGTAAAGGTTGCCGGCCCGCAGCAGGTCTGAAAGGGTGTCCGGACCGACCGGGCGGCACAGGAAATAGCCCTGGATTTCCGCCGCGCCGCGCCGTTGTGCTTCGGCCATCTGTTCGTGCGTTTCCACCGATTCCACGGTCACCTCGGCGCCGAGGCCGCGGGCCAGTTCGACCAGCGGGCCGAGCAGGGTCTCGCCCTCGTCCGCCTCGTCCAGACGATCGAGGAACGAGCGGTCGACC